>CAYHRV010000436.1:0-1501 GCA_964359165.1 uncultured Elusimicrobia bacterium | reverse complement strand
ATCGGTGCGGGTCGAGGGGAAGACCTACTGGACGCAGTTTCCGAGGGAGATGCTCCGCATAGAGACCGTGGAGGTCAAGCCCGCCCGCATCGTCGCTCTGGGAGTGCTGGAAATAAAACTGCTCCCCGCCTCCAGGAAAGAGACCCAGAAGATGGTGATCCATTTCGACCGAGGCTTGGAGACGCGCCGGAAGCTGGTCCAGGACGTCATCTCCTCGATGATGGACCCCAAGGCTCCTCCTCAAGCGCGGGAGAGCGCTGTCACCTGGACGCGGGCCTTGGAGGGCGCGCTGGCCAGGCTCCAAGCCGAAGCCCAGGAAGGCCCGGCCCTCAAGCGCGCCCCATGAGGAATTCGGTAAAATAAGGACATGAGGATCGCTCTCGGCGCCGACCACGCGGGATTCGAGCTCAAGCGCCTCCTTCATCTGCGCCTGGAAGAGAGCGGCCACACCGTCCTCAACCTGGGGACGGATGCCGCCCAACCGGCGGTGGACTACCCGGACTACGCGCGCGCCGTGGCGGAAGCCGTGGCGCGCGGCGACGCGGAACGGGGCATCATGCTCTGCGGGAGCGGGGTCGGCGCCTGCATCGCGGCCAACAAGGTCACGGGCGCGCGCGCGGCGGTCTGCCACGACACCTTCTCGGCGCGACAGGGGGTCGAGGACGACGACGCCAACGTGCTCTGTCTGGGCGCGCGCGTCATCGGTCCAAGCCTCGCCCTAGAAGTCGTCGGAGCATGGCTGGCCGCCCGGTTCTCTCACGCGGACCGACATCAACGGCGGCTGGCCAAGGTCCTGGCCATCGAACGCGAGTACGGCCGAGCCCGGTGAGCGGATCCCTTTCCTCCTCCCTGCTGCGCAGAGCCAAGCGCATCCGCCTGCTCCTCATGGACGTCGACGGGGTGCTCACCGACGGGCGCCTGTATCATTTCGTGGACCAGGCGGGACGCTTGGTCGAATTCAAGGGCTTCCACGGACGCGACGGCGTCGCGCTCATCTGGCTGGCGGAGAACGGCATCCGGACCGGGATCATCAGCGGCAGGGTCTGCCCGGGCGTCCGCGGGCGGGCGAAGATGCTCAAGATGAGCTACATCGTCGAGGGGACTCTCGACAAGGCCCCGGCCTTGCGGAGCATCCTCACCGACAGCGGGCTCTCTCCCGAGGAGACGGCGTTCGTCGGGGACGATCTCCCGGACATCCCGGTCCTGCGCGAGGTCGGTTTGGGGGTGGCCGTCTCCGACGCCTGCCCCGAGGCTCGGAGCGCCGCCCACTGGGTCACGCGCTCTCCCGGAGGCCGCGGGGCGATCCGCGAGGTCGCGCAGCTCCTCCTGAAGGCGCAGGGACGCTGGAGCTCCCTGCTGGCTCGGTATTCCGCCTGCCTGCTCCTGCTCGCGCTCTCCGGATGCGTCAGCTTCCAGATCCCGCGTTCCGAGGGCTCCACGCCCTCGGCGGCCGCCGCTTCCGAGGCGGCCGCGGGGGGCGGGGCGGCCCCCGCCCCCGGGG
>CAYHRV010000435.1:0-1501 GCA_964359165.1 uncultured Elusimicrobia bacterium | reverse complement strand
GATTGCGTCAAATTCCATTGGAATTTGACGCAATCCCGGTCTTTTTCTATTTGGCGGCGGGGACCTTGGCGCCGGTGATGACCTCGTCTACGACCCCGTAGGCCTTGGCCTCTTCGGCGGACATGTAGAAGTTCCGCTCCGAGTCCTTCTCGATCCTCTCCGGGGTCTGGCCCGTGTGCTTGGATAGTATCTCGTTGAGGATCTTCTTGGTCTTGGACATCTCCCGGGCCTCCACCTCGATGTCGGTGGCCTGTCCCGTGATCCCCCCTCCTCCGATGAGGGGCTGGTGGATCATGATGCGGGACTGGGGCAGGGCGAAGCGGCGGCCCTTGGTGCCGGCGGCGAGGAGCACGGCGCCGAAGGACATGGCCATGCCGATGCAGATGGTGGTGATCGGGGCGCGCAGGTACTGCATGGTGTCGTAGACCGCGAGTCCGGCGGTGACCATGCCTCCGGGCGAGTTGATGTAGAGGTTGATGTCCTTGGTCGAATCCTCGGAGTCGAGATACAGGAGCTGGGCGATGAGGATGTTGGCCGAATCCGTGGTCACCTCGCCCTCATAACCTCCCACGAAGATGATGCGGTCGCGCAGCAGGCGGGAATAGATGTCGTAGCCCACCATCGCGCCTTGGTTGGCCCTCTCGATGACCTGCGGGATTATCATTGGCATGTCGCCTCCTGGTTCGCTACGACGGTTCGCGCAATAAATGCGATAATGGCGGGACCATTAGAACATTTTTTCACCGCCGACGCCAAATGACGCGAAAACGCCTCTACTTCTTCTTCATCGCGACCTACCTGGCCCAGGGCATGGTCGGGGTGGCCTACGGGCCGATCTCTTATCTCCAGAAGGAGGTCCTCGACCTCGACGCGGCCCGGAGCGCGGTCTTCACCCTGGTCATGACGCTCCCCTTCCTCCTCAAGCCCCTGCTCGGCCTGCTCAGCGACGCGGTCCCCTTCGCCGGCCTGCGCAGGCGGCCCTACGTGCTCCTCTCCTCGGCCTGCGCTTCCGCCGCCTGGGCCGCCCTGGCCCTCTTGCCGGGCTACTCCTACCGGCCGGTGCTCTTCCTCCTGACCGCGGCGAACCTCGGCATCGCCTTCTCCGACGTGCTCTGCGACGCGGTCATGGTGGAATCCGGGAAGAAGGAGGGCGGCTCCGGCCTCTTCCAGGCGGCCCAGATCGGCACGCTCTACGCCACCCTGCTGGCCACGGGGCTCGGCGGAGGCTGGCTGGCCGAACACGCCTCCTACCGCGCCGCCTTCGCCCTCACCGCCCTCTTCCCCGCGCTGATATTCGCCGCGAGCCTGACGCTGGAGGAGCGTCCCGTGGAGGCCCTCTCCCCTCCGGGCGCGCGCGCCGCGTCGAGCCTCAAGAAACTCCTGGGGTCGAGGGGGTTCTGGACGCTGGCCGCGCTCATCTTCCTTTTCAATTTCACCCCCTTCCAGGGGACTTCCATGTTCTACTACCAGACCGACTCGCTGGGCTTCTCCAAGCTCTTCA
>CAYHRV010000434.1:0-1512 GCA_964359165.1 uncultured Elusimicrobia bacterium | reverse complement strand
ACCAGCAGATGCCTCAGCCAGCCCTGGTGGCGCTTCTCGTCGTAGGCGCTGCAGCCCAGCCGCGCCGAGAGCTCCCGGACCCGCCGGATGATCCGCACCGAGAGCTCGGTCTGGACCGGGCAATCCTCGAACCCCACCACCCGATGGGAGGCGGGTGCGTAGAAGCCGGCCGCGGGCAGGTCCGAGCCGTCCGAGGGCGGCTGGAAGGGGATGAGGACTTTATTGCGATAGCGCCACTGCTTGGGCGAGGAAACAGTGCGCTCCACCGGGGGGTCGGGGAGCTTCGCGATGCGGCGCAGGCAATCGCGCAAGAGTTCCTCCTTCGCCTCCAATTGGCCCGCGTAGTCGAGATGCTGCCAATCGCACCCGCCACAGGGGGGCGGTCCGCCGGGGGTCCCCGGCGCCTTGAAGTGGTGCGGACATCCGGGTTCTATCCGCCGCGGACCCGGCTCGAGGACCTCCAGGAGGCGCGCTTCCCCATAGCCCTTCTTCACCTTCTCGATGCTCACGCGCAGGAGGTCGCCCGGAGCCGCGTAGGGGATGAACAGGACCCGGCCCCCGCCGGGCTCTCTGCCCAAGCCCTGACCTTCGGGAGCCATCTTCTCCACGCGTATCTGCACGGCGGGATTCTAGCATTTGATAGAATCCCGCCCATGTCCGAAACATATCCGAGGAATGCTCCCATCCGAAACTTAGCCTTTCTCGGGCCGCTCGCAATGCTCGCGGCCGTCTGGGGCTGCGTGCCTCTGGCGCCCGGGACGCTCCCGGAAGAGCGCGGCCAGATCAGCCGTTCGGGCTTCGGAGACCTCGACCCGGGGGCGAAGTCCCAGATGAGCCTCCACTTCGAGGTGAAGGCGTATGGGTCGGACCGCGTGAAAGCGGTCTCCGACCTGGCGGAAGAATGCTACTCCCGGATCATGAGGGATACCGGCTTGTATTCCTTCCTGCCCAGGGGAGTCTATCCCATCGTCCTCTACGCCGACCATGCCGAGTTCCAGCGCAAGACCGGCCTCCCCCCGTGGTCCGCCGGAGCGGCGGTGGGGAACTCCATCACCTCCTTCGACGGGGGGCACCTTCCCGGGGTGCTCTCCCATGAGATGACGCATCTGATCTTCAACGAACACATGGGCTCGCGCTATGCGGACCTGCGTTGGATCAACGAGGGCCTCGCCGTCTTTGAGGAGCAGGAATCCCTTCCGGCGTCCGCGCGCCGCGGCTTCGCGGAGGGCGGGCGCATGCCTTTGCCCTTCTCCCAGATGGTCTCGCTCGCCCCGTTGAGCGAAGAAGGGCGTTCCGTCAACGCCTGGTACGCGCAGGTGGGGAGCGTGGTGAGGTTCATGATCGAACGCGGCGGACGCGTCGGGTTCTCGCAATTCCTGGCGGCCCTGCGCGAGGGCCGTTCCATCGACGAGGCGGTGCGCGCGGGTTTTCCGGGCCTCTGGGGGGATTTCACGGCCCTGGAGAAGGCCTGGGCGGTCTCTGGACCATGAAGCGGCTGCTCTGGGGCGCCGT
>CAYHRV010000433.1:0-1512 GCA_964359165.1 uncultured Elusimicrobia bacterium | reverse complement strand
GCCGGTACGGCCGCGGGGGCCGAGGGAAGCGAAATAGACGCCCGCGCAGCCGTCGGCGAGTCGGCGGCCGTGTACGGGACCAGGGCCAGGCTTTTGGGCAGGGACGCATTGCCCAAGGTCGAGAGGGACGCCGAGATCCCCCCGGCGGATAGGCCGGGAGAGAAGCCGACACCCGGGACCAGGACCGGTCCGCCGGGGTTCGAATTGAGCGCGACGGGCCGGGACTGCGCGGCCGCCTCCATGAGCAGGGGGGAGGAGGGGGAGAGAGTGAGGAAGGCGGCCAAGGCGAGTGCGGCTCGGTTCTTGCGAGAGTGTTTCATCGGCCGGTACTCCTGCGGGCCAGGCTGAGCGCCCTGAGATTGAAGAGCATGTGCGCGAGGGTGATGAAGAGCAGGCTCCCCGTCACCGCGAAAGCCGCGGAATAAAGCATGCCGCCCACGACACGGGTCCAGACCGGGCCGTAGCCGTGGATGAGCGCGAAGACCAAGGAACTGAGGAAGGAGGCCGCGGCCAGAGCCAGGGGCGCGGCCATCAGCGTAGAGAGGAAGACGAAGGAGAGCCCGAAGGCCATGGCGCGGAAGGTCAATTCCTCGGAGGCCGCGGCCACGGCGAGCAGGGGAAGAAGGACCCAGAGCGGCTTCTTCGCCAAGCCGTTGCCCGGGTCCTTGAGCCAGTGCATGCTCCAGGGGGAGAGGCGGAAGACGAAGATGCGCAGGGGGAGCCCGATGAGGGCGAGCGCTCCGGCCACGCCCCAGGCCCAGGGGCTCAGGAGCAGGGCGGCGTTCTGGGTGAAGATGGAGAGCACGCTCCCGGCGGAGACCGAGGGCAGGACGGCCTGGCCGACCGTCTGCAGGGCCGCGGCATTGAGCAGGGAGGGGGCCGCGGCGAGGAAGCCCAGGATGCCGGTCACGGCGATGGCCCGCTTCCAGAGCGGCAGTTTGAACGGCTCCGGATCGGCCAAAGGATCGGGAGAAGGGGTATCCTCCGCGCTGGTCTCAGCGCGGGCCGCCGCGGGCCTGAGGGAGGAGTCCGTCCGGGGGGAGGGCGCGGCCTCGTTTCCTGCGATGGACGCGTCGACGCCCGTTCGCGGGAGCCGGGCTTCCCCATCGAAGGCCCGGGAGTGCTCGAGCGGTGAAGCGGCCAGATCCTGGAGGACGGCGGAGGCTCTCCGGCTCTCCTCGCGGGGGGTTTGCTCCGCCCGGGGGTTCTGCAAGGGGGATAGAGCCTCGGTTTCCTGGGAGTTTCCGATCATCGAGGCGGACGGGGCGCCCCGGCGAGAGGACGAAAGGACCTCGCCCTTTTGCAGAGGGATTAGAGCGGCTCCAGCCGCGTGGGAGAAGCGGGTTCCGGTCTCCGCGTGGGCCGCCCTGGAGGTCGGGACAAAGGGGGCCGCGCGCAGGCCGTCCTCCGCTCGCGCGGTCCCTGCGGCGCTGAGGCCCGCCGCGGGGGCCGCGGCTTGAACCGCGGGTGCCGCGGGCGAGACCTTGGGGGAAAGCGAAAGGGAAGGGGAGA
>CAYHRV010000432.1:0-1541 GCA_964359165.1 uncultured Elusimicrobia bacterium | reverse complement strand
GGAAGGAAGCGGCGATGCGACCGGCGCGCATCGTGCCGCGCCTGGAGGGCGCCGCGCGATGCGTGACGGGCGCGCGGTCAGGCCGGATGATTACTCGATGTCTTTGAGCAGGGTGATGAGATCCGGGGGGGCGAATACCTTTTCGAGTTCGACTCGATTTTGGTCTTGGAGGGAACCAATTTCTTTTCGTGCCTGGTGGATCTCCGCGCGAGCGATGTTCAATCCTTGATCTAGATCAAGATCGGGGAGGTCGGCGAAAGGTCGCGGAATCGTGCTGATTGAACTCTCAAGTTGCTCTCGCTCATCTTCCGCGACGCGTTCGAGAGCAAAGCGAATTTCCTTCTCGCGCGCCATCTCGTGGAACCTGTCTCGGGCCGGTTCCAATCGTTTCCTCCTGATCCCGTGCTCCCGCTGACTTCGACGAGCGACATCGATCCAGGTCATTTACGCGTTCCCCGTCTTGAGAAAGGCGTCGAGGGTGCGGAGAAGGGCGCGGCGGTCCTGGGGCGGGAGGGCCTCGATCTGCTCGGCGCGGCGAAGAACCTTGCGGGAGACGCGGAGGGACCGGCGCTTACCGTTTTTGAGGCCGAGGATCTCGTCGGCGGATACACCGAGAACCTGGGTGATTCGCAGGAGCATGGGAGCGGTGAGGCGGGAGACGCCACGCTCGTAGTCGGATACGGCGGCCTGTGTGACACCGAGGCGCTGGGCAAACTCCACCTGGGAGATCCCGCGATCCTTGCGGATCTCGGCGAGGCGGCTCCCGATCGAAGGAAGTTCCTCGCGTGAGTGTGCGGCACGTCCCGGCATGGTCTCACGAGAGATTGTATCGGCGGTTTTGAGAGGACCGATTCGAGGTGGAGAAATAATTGGATTCACCCTTTACAACATATAATCAATACTTATACTAATCAAGCGGGTTTACGAGGGCGTCCGAGGGGAGGGTTCAAGAACCTCGGCGGCTTCTTCGGGCCTTGACAGGTTTTCAGAAACGGGAGGGTTCATGGTCATCGCTGATGCTACGGAAAGGGCCGCCCGCTGGGAGAGCGAAACGCTCTTCGTCACTCGTGGGGACCTCAGGTACACGGTCCGCGGGCTCAATCCGTATTCGGACCTTCGCATGACCCTGGCGATCCGGGCGGAGCGCAACGGCGCGTGGCACATGGACGCGCTGGATCTCAAGGCCGCGGGCAAGCGCCGGGTCTTCATCGAGACCTGCGCGCGCAAGTTCCAGGAGGAGCCGGTGCGGGTCGAGGGCGATCTTCTGGCGGTTCTCAACGAATGCGAGGCCAAGCAGGCGGACCTGCGGGGCGAGGTCGCGGGGCGGGATCTGGACGGGCCGCGAGAGATGACTCCGGCCGAGAAGAAGCGAGGAGAGGCGTTTCTGCGAAGGCCGGATCTATTGACCGCGACCCTTCGCGACATCGAGGCGCTGGGGGTGGCGGGCGAGTCGGATCTCGTCGGACTTTTGTATCTCGTCGGAACGAGCCGAAAACTCGCTCGCCCCATGTCGGCGATTCTTCGGGCGGCGTCGGGGGCGG
>CAYHRV010000431.1:1132-1562 GCA_964359165.1 uncultured Elusimicrobia bacterium | reverse complement strand
TAAAGGACCGGGGACCCGGGCAGGGAGAGCAGCAGGGCGTGCAGGAGGCGGAGCTTCCTTCCGTCGTTGCCGAGCATCGGGGCCAGCCGCCGTCTGGGCTCGTCATGCAGAAGCATCCCGGGCTTGGGGGCATACGCCCTCACCGCCCTCTTCCTTTCGGGCGGACCCAGGAAGGAGAGGTTGACGCCATCGTGGTTGCGCAGGAAGAGGCCCCAGGCGCACTCCCCAGGGGGGTCCGGCAACAGACGGAAGGCTCGGCGGACCGGACCGGCATCGCCATCGCAGAGCGCGAGCAGGAGCTCGGCCGCGAGGGGGAAATGGAAGGCCATGTGGCACTCGCTTCCGGGGGCGGCGCGCCCAGTATCGCCCCCCCCCAAGGGGAGGGGAGAACGCACCCATCCCGGGGCCGCCCGCCCAGGGCGCGCGCAAA
>CAYHRV010000431.1:0-1122 GCA_964359165.1 uncultured Elusimicrobia bacterium | reverse complement strand
TTTTTCGGCGTTGGGGCCGGGGGTGGGGGGGGGGGGCGCGCGTGGGGGCGCCCCCCCCTTCGGGAAGGGAAGAACGCCGCCTTCCGGGGACGGCGCGCCCTTGCGCGCCGAAATACTGGAATATCTCCTTGGGCCTGCCGCCCGCCTCGGCCAGGAGCACTCGCCCCGGGTAGCGCTCCTCGACCAGACGCCGCAGCGACCTCAGATAGGCGTGGGTCCGGGGAAGATGCTGGCAACGGGTGCCTTCCTTCTCGAAGAGATAGGGGACCGCGTCCAAGCGGAAGCCGTCGACGCCGAGCTTCAGCCAAAACTCCGCGACTTTGAGCATCTCCTCGCGGACCTCGGAATTATCGAAATTGAGGTCCGGCTGGGAACGGAAGAACCGGTGCCAGTAATAGGCCCCAGCCGCGCGGTCCCAGGTCCAGTTGGAATCCTCGTAATCCTCGAAGATGACCGGGACTCCCGCGTACCGGGTCTTGTCCGGGCTCCAGACATACCACTCCCTTTTGGGTGAGCCGGGGCGCCGGGAGTCTTGGAACCAAGCGCAGCGGTCCGAGGTATGGTTGAGCACCAGGTCCAGGATCACCCGCAGGCCGAGCCGATGCGCCTCGCGCAGGAAAGCCTTGAAATCCACGAGCGTGCCGTAGTCCGGATGCACTGAGTAATAATCCGCCACGTCATAGCCGTCGTCCTTAAGCGGCGAAGGGTGTATGGGAAGCAGCCAGAGGCAGTCGACGCCCAGGCCCTTGAGGTAGCCCAAGCGCGAGGTCAGGCCCTTAAAATCCCCGACCCCGTCCCCGTTCCCATCCGCGAACGACCGCACCCGCAGTTCGTAGAACACCGCGTTCTGATACCACCGACCGTCCGCCGGACCCCGTTTCACCGATCGAGCCCGATCCTCATCCGTTAGAAGGAGGGAAAACTGAGCCGCCTTTCATGTCCCAGGGGGTTTTATGAAGAGGGAGTCCTGGCCCGGGCTTCCGTCCGACGGGGCGTCTCGGAAGGCCGCCTGCGGAACCAGGCGGCCTGAGAGCCGAGCGGCGTCCCCGCGTCACGGGGACGACCGCGTTCCCGGCGGATGGAACCCGGGGCAGGACTCCGCGCCGTACTCTTCCGCCATGT
>CAYHRV010000430.1:0-1564 GCA_964359165.1 uncultured Elusimicrobia bacterium | reverse complement strand
CATCAACCGGGTCGGCTGGGAGAAGCCCTGGAAGATCGGCGAGTTCTACGGCCAGAGTTATTTCTGCGACCCCCGGGGCCAGATGGTGACGGTGGGTCCCAGGGACAAGGACGCCTTGGTGACCGCGGACCTGGACTTCGATCAGATCCTGGAGGTCCGCAAGACCTGGCAGTTCTTCCGGGACCGCCGCCCGGACACCTATCAGCCGCTGGTGGAGCAGCTCCCCTGAGAAGCAAAGGCCGCGCCGGGCTTCTCGCGCTCGCCCTCCTCGGGGGGGGCGCGACGGCGGCCCCTGCGGCGGTGAAGGATCCGGCCGAGGCCTTCCGGGAGCGAGCGCAGGAGTGGCGGGAGCACTACAACCGGCGCACCTCCCAGAGACAGCTCCTCAACGAGGCACTCAAGGATGATAAAACGACGCTTGCCTCCTTGGCGGAGCGCTACGACTCCGCGGTCCGGATGCACCAGACCCAGCTCAAGCTCTACCGGTCCTTGGCGGCGAATCAGAAACTGGCCCTTCAGGACGGTGTCATCACCCGGGAAGTGTTCGGCAAGCACATCGCCCGTCTGGACCGGATGATGAACGAGCGCCTCTATTACCTCTGGGGGCACAGCCTCCCGGAGGATTGGAACGCCGTCCTGGCCAAACTGCCCAAGGCGAAGCGTCCCTCCTTCCACCCTCTCCCCGTCTCGCCCTCGCAGGAGGACTGGGAGCGGTTCCGGCTTAAGGACCATACCCCCATCTACGAGAAGGCCGAGAAGAGCATGAGGACGGTAAGGCCCGGCGAGGCCGGGGCCATGGAGGGGGGGGCGAGATGAGCGTGCGCGTGGTGGGCGGCATCTACGAGCTGGAGTCCGAGCTGACGGGGCCCTATGTCAACGCCGACATCGCTCCCACGAAGATCGCGGACCGGAAATGGGGTCTCGTGGACATCGCCGCGCTCTGGATCTCGATGTCGGCCTGCATCCCGACCTACATGCTGGCTTCTTCCCTCATCACCGAGGGGATGAACTGGTGGCAGGCCGTCTTGACCATCTTCCTGGGAAACACCATCGTCCTCTTCCCCATGATCCTCAACGCCCACGCCGGGACCAAGTACGGCATCCCCTTCCCCGTCTATTGCCGCCCGGCCTTCGGGATCCGGGGAGCCAACCTGCCCGCCCTTCTGCGCGCCCTGGTCGCCTGCGGCTGGTTCGGCATACAAGCCTGGATCGGCGGTTGGGCGATCTACAAGATATTGACCCTCTATTTTCCCGCGTGGGACGCCTCGCCCGTCCTGGTGGGCGGGATCAACGCCCCCCAACTCGCCTGCTTCCTCTTCTTCTGGGGCGTCAACATGCTCGTCATCTGGCGCGGCATCGAGACCATCCGCATCCTGCTCGACATCAAGGCCCCGCTCCTGCTCCTGCTGGGTCTGGCCCTGCTCGCCTGGGCCTACCGCCAGGCCGGCGGCTTCGGGCCCATGCTCTCCCAGCCTTCCCAGTTCGCGCCCGGAGGGCCCAAGGAGGGCGCGTTCTGGGCGGTGTTCTTCCCCTCTCTGACCGGCATGATCGGCTTCTGGGCCAC
>CAYHRV010000429.1:0-1565 GCA_964359165.1 uncultured Elusimicrobia bacterium | reverse complement strand
GAAGCCTGTTCCGCCTGCTCGGGCCAGGGCGCCAAGCCCGGCACCGGGCTAAAGAGCTGCGCGCAATGCCGGGGCATCGGCCGCGTGCAGTTCTCCCAAGGCTTCTTCACCATGACCCAGGCCTGCTCGGCCTGCGGCGGAGCCGCGCAGATAATCGAGACGCCCTGCGCCGCCTGCCGGGGGGCCGGTTCCGCGCGCAAGCGCCGCCGCCTGACCCTGCGCATCCCCCCGGGAGTCTACGAGGGGGCGACCCTGCGCATCTCGGGGGAGGGGGAGACCGGGCCGCGGGGCGGCCCCCCCGGAGACCTCTTCGTCGAGATACGCATGAAGCCGCACGCCCGCTTCTAGCGCGATGAGGACGACCTCATCTTCCGCGAGAGGATCACCTTCCCTCAGGCCGCCCTGGGCTGCACGCTGAGCGTGCCGACCATCGACGGGGCCAAGTCCAAGATCAAGATCCCGGCGGGAGTCCAGCACGGGGCCGTGTTCCGGGTCCAGGGCAAGGGGATGCCCAAGCTCCGCGGCCGGGGCTACGGCGACCTGCTCGTCGGCATCCAGGTGGAGGTCCCCAAGAACCTGAGCGCTCCTCAGCGGGCCCTGCTCGAGGAGTTCGCCAAGACCCTGGAGGGGCCGCGCGACATCCCGGGCTACGAGGAGGAGCCGGCCAAGGAGCCGCAGGACCCCCAGGCGGACGGGGGGTTGTTCAAGAAGATATTCGGAGGGTAAATGCCCCAGTTCCTCGTTTCGCCGGAAGAGATCGAAGGGAATCGGTTCTTCCTCCAAGGGCCGGAGGCCTTCCACCTGACGCGCGTCCTGCGCTACAAGGAAGGCCAGAGCATCGAGGTCTTCGACGGGAAAGGCGGGCGTTACTCCGGGGTCATCGAGGCCATCCGGGCTGACGGCTCCGTCGAAGGCCGCGTCGTCGGGACCCTGCACGCCCCGCACGCCTCCTCCTCGGTCAAGCTGACGCTCTACCTGGGCCTCATGAAGGCCTCGCGCTGGGAATGGGCCCTGGAGAAAGGCGCGGAGGTGGGGGTCTCTCGCTTCGTTCCCGTTCTCACCCCCCGCACCGTGGTCCAGCTCCGCGAGGGAGGCGCTTCCAAGATGGAGCGCTGGAAGAAGATCCTGCTCGCCGCCTCCAAGCAGTGCGGCCGCGCCGACATCCCGGAGATCAGGCCCGCCGCGCTCTTTCGCGACGCCGTTCAGGAAGCCTGCGGAGCCGGGCTCACGCTCCTGGGCTGGGAGAAGATGCCCAAGAAATCCACCAGCCCGCCGCTCCACGAGGCCCTTGCCCGCTCCCAGGGGAAGGGGGAGGTGGGAGTCAGCTTGTTCATCGGGCCTGAAGGAGGGTTCTCCGAGGAGGAGGTCGAGCTCGCCGAGATGGAGGGGGCGCATCTCTTCCACCTGGGTTCCTCCACCCTGCGGGGGGAGACCGCGGCCATCGTCGCCTCCGCGCTCGTCCTCTACGAGCTGGGAGCGCTGTAGTGCTCCGACCGGGACATAATGACCTTTTTGGAGGCCCGAGATTGAGGAAAGCGCTAGGAGCGAGGAGTGAGGATAGCTTG
>CAYHRV010000428.1:0-1569 GCA_964359165.1 uncultured Elusimicrobia bacterium | reverse complement strand
CCCTGCCACCGTCTACATCAGCTACCCTGACGCGGACGGCGACGGCGTCCTCGACGCCACCAATCCCCCCATCCACGCCTCGACGCTCCGGGCTTATGTCTTCGAGCCGAGCGTCCTGCGCTGGGAACCCCTCACCACGACCGTTGACCAGGCCTTGGCCCGGGCGGCGGCGCTCACGCCGCATTTCTCCATCTTCGGGCTCTTCGGAGCGCAGGTCTACGGCAACAGCCTCTCAGAGGTCCGCGTCTATCCCGTGCCCTGGCAGATCCGCTCCGGCGGACGGTTTGACGCGGCCAACCTCGTCTTCGACCGCCTGCCCACCGACGGCGTCATCCGCATCTACAGCCTGGCCGGGGAGAAGATCGTCGAGCTCGGCTTCGGGACCTCGGGCCAGGGCCGCGCCCTGTGGAACGGCAGCAACTTCGCGGGCCAGCCCGCGGCCAGCGGGGTCTACCTCGCGCACGTCAAGTCCGCGACGGACGGCGCGACGAAGATCCTCAAGTTCGTGGTGGAACGGTAACGGCATGAAACCCATCAGTCTCCACCCTCGTCGATCGGCTGGGGTTTCATGCCGGGCCGTTGCCGTTGCTGTTTCATCAGCCCTCATAACGTTCGGCCAGGAAACCCCAGGCTTTCAAGCCTGGGGAGGAATGGCCGCCCGTAGCGGAGCCAACGAAGTTGGCGGAGCGGAGGCGAAGTTTGGCATGCTCTGGTCGTGCCGAAATATTGGACAGGAGCACACACAAAACACCGTTTGCAGTTCCACTTGGTGTGGGTCCCCAAGTATCGGAAGCGAGTCTTGATCGGCAAGGTGGCCGGCCGCCTGAAGAGTCTGCTATACGAAGCGGCGAGCGTGAACGGCTGGAAAATGCAGGAGATGAACATACAGCAGGACCACGTGCATCTACTGGTCCAGATGGGGCCGGACATCAGCGTGGCGAAGGCCGTGCAGTTCCTGAAGGGAGGGACGAGTTTTAAGCTACGCAAGGAGTTCCCCGAGTTGGAGGAGTTTTTGTGGGGTGATAGCTTTTGGGCGGATGGCTACTTCGCCGAGAGCGTGGGGACAGCCCAAGAAGAAATGATACGTCGATATATACGCGATCAGAAAAACGACGGTCAGAGCATGCCGCAAGGAGGAAGCCGCGGGCTTTAGCCCGCGGAGGATTCACTCACGCCTTGATCGGCGCAGATCGAGCCCAGGCGCAGGATGCTCCGGAATCGGCGGGCCGGAAGTACGCCCTGGCCGAGATCGTGGGGCTCGCGCTCCAGAATGCCAAGATCATAGGCTCCCAGGACGCCCGCGTCGAAAGCGCGCGTCAGGCGGCCGGCCAAGCCAGAGTCTGGCCCGGTCTTTCGCTTGACTTCTCCGCTGGGCAAAGGCGCGGGGACTCCGGCGTCGGCCTCCTTTATGAAGCGGCCGTGTCCCAGCCGCTTCCGGTTTCGGGCAAGCCGGGTCTCCGCGGGAAGCTTCTGGACGTGGAGTCGGACTCCTGGCGCGTCCGCGGCTCCGCGTCGCGGATCGCCGTCACCCTCAAGGTCGTCGAGTCGGCCTATGAGTACGCCGTCAAC
>CAYHRV010000427.1:0-1574 GCA_964359165.1 uncultured Elusimicrobia bacterium | reverse complement strand
AGGCTCAGGCTCACCACCTGGTTGCCGTCGGCGACCGCTTTATCCACCGCCGCCGTCAGGGACCGTTCAAGATCGTCGGAATACATCCCGAGGCGGGCGTTTTCGTCTTTATTGCCGTCGTCGAGCCCTTTATAGGACCGGATCTCCGCGTCCGGCGCTATCGCGTGTATGGTCCCGGCCACATGGGTCCCATGGACCCCCATGAGACCCTTTCCCTGCTGTTTCGTGAAATTATCCCGGCTCTTGACCGCGCCGTTGAGCTCCGGATGTATGCCCACTCCGGAATCCACCACGGCCACCTTGACGTCCTTTCCGGTGAGCCCGGCGCGCCAGAGCTCGTGGGCCCCCATGCGCCAGACCGTCTCCCCCATGGGGAAGGATTTGATGAGCCATTCGGCCTGCTCGCTGCGCAGAGGCTTGCCGTTGAGCTTGTCGAGGACCTTGAGCACGGTCGGGAGCAGGCGGGCCGGCGGCGGCCCCTGCGGCCCGCCTTTCTTGAGCTTTTCCTTGAGGAGGTTCTCCATGTCAGGCGCGGGCACGGATTTCAGGTCCATCCCCGCGTGGTAGTGATGCTTCTCCAAGGCGTTTAGCGCGGCCAGGGAATAGGCGACGTCCTTCTTGTAGGCCGCGTCCCCTTCCTTGTTCGCGAGCACGACTTTCGCTTCCTTCATCACATCCGACTGATATCCCGAAAGGGATTTTCCCAGGTCGTAAGGCCTCATCTTCAGAGGGGTCTCGCCGTTGAGGTATTTCTGGCCGAGCATGCCCCAGCCGCGCTGGAGGTCGCCGGTGGCGACGTTCGGAGCGGATTCCCCGAAAGCCTGGTTGAACGCCGAGCCGAAGAGGTCCAGGGCCTTGCTCAAACGCTCACCGCTCAGAGCGCGGCGCGTGGAGGGAGGATTCTTGTTCAGGCCATGATAGACCATCAGGCCGAAATAGGTCGCCGTCCCGTCCGGATTGACCAGATGCTTCCCGTCATACGCCGGCGGAACTCCCCAGGCCTGCAGTTTCTTCCCGGCCTCCGCCGGGTCGATGGCGCCCACCTCCGCGAAGTCGAGGAGCCCCTTGAGTATGTCCGGCAATAGCTTGCGGTCCACGGCCATGCCGGCGCTCTCATTGACGAGTTGGACGATGGTCCCGCCAGGTCCGAAGGTGTACCCCGCCTTCATGAGCAGGTCCGCCGGGATCTTGCGCTTGGAGGAGAGTTCGTTTATCGACCCATCCTTGGGGTCGATCTTATAACCCACGCTCTTGAGATATTCGGCGTATTCCTGGTTGACCTCTAGGATATCCTCATCTTCTTTTTTGCCGGAATCGGCTTTGCCTGGAGGCGTCTTTTTCGGGGCGGTCTCGCCGATGCCGACGACGACCGCCGGGTCGGCCGGCGGGTTGTAGAATTCATCAGCCCGGAGGGAAGAGGCTAGGAATGAAAGTAGAAAGAGGAACGACGCCGTTAGAGGGGGTGTTCGGCGCATCGGGATACTCCTGCTTGAAATATAACAGGCGCCTCTTGATTTGTCAAGGGGCCGATTCAACTCATCTAAAATGTGACCGAAGCTGGGCTCGTCAACTCA
>CAYHRV010000426.1:0-1616 GCA_964359165.1 uncultured Elusimicrobia bacterium | reverse complement strand
GCTCGAGCCGAAGGTCATCTTCTTGACCGCCACCACGCGACCCAAGGAATGGTCCTGCGCCTCCCACACCTGCCCCATCCCGCCCTTGCCGATCACCCGGGACAATTGGTATTTCCCCGCGAGCAGGCCGTTGTCCTCCGCCTTGGGCGCCGGAGCGGACGCGAGCTGGGCCGCCATGTCGTTCTTGAGCCTCTCGCCCTCCGGCATGAGCAGGTAGGCGATCTTCGAACGGAGCAGAAGGATGACGCCCGCCAGCACCCCCAGCAGGGCCGCCAGCGTCCCCAGCACCGCCATGGGGCCCACCCTCTGCCCGCTCACCGCCGCGATGGAATCCGAGAGCAGGCCCTCCTCCGCGTTGGGGTCGAAGAGACGCTCGCCCCTCTTCGCCGCACGCGCCAGCTTCGCGTATTTCGCCGGAGCGCGCTCGGCCGCCTTCTCGATGTCCGAGAGCGTCTCCTCCTTGTGGCCCAACTGCTCGTGCGCGAACGCCCGCACCGCGTAGGCGTCCGCGCCCCGGGGCTTGAGCTGGATGGCGTGCGAGGCGGCCTCGATGGTCCCGATGTAGTTGCCCAGCCTCAGCTTGGCCCAGGCCACGATCTCATAGGCCGCGGCGTTCTTGGCGTCCATGCGCAATGCCTGCTCCGCCGTCTCGATGGCTTTTAAGTAGAGTTCCTGCTTCTCCTCCTTCTTGATCCCCTTCTTCGACGCCTTCTTGATCAAGACATTGGCCTTCGCGTTGAGAGCCCGGGTATTGGGGACCGCCTTGAACGAGCGGTCCGCGTCCGAGATCGCACCGTCGAGGTCCCCGATCTGAGCCTTGGTCTCCGCCGCGGAGAGAGCCGCCCGGGCCTCCAGCACCTGCGCGTCGTCCTTCTCACGGGTCGTCCCGTCGGGCAGGACCACCGTGTTGTCGAGAGGGTCCGCCTGGGAGTCCTTCTCTTCTTCGCCCTCCTGGCCGGGCGGCGCCACGCTCCCCGCATCCTCGATGTTTTTCTGGCCGACACGGCGCGCCAGCTTCGACTTGTCGAATTTCTCCTTCACCGCCGGGGTCGGATGCGAGATGGCGGTGATCTCCGGAGCGATGGGCGTCGGCTTGCCCCCGCCCTTCTCATCGATGATGTCCAGATCCTTGGTCTTCACCGGAAGGATCTCCGGCTGCTGGTCCAGGTGGGGCTTGTCCAGCTCGCTACCGTAGCCCAATCCCAGCTCCGTGGGCATGACCGCCGGAACGTCGGCCTTCTTGGGCTCCGCGTTCGGATCGACCGGGAAGATGTTTCCGTCGCCGGGGAGGACCGTCTCGACGACAGGAGCCTCCTCGGGCTTTGTCTCATGGTCTCCATCGACCCGGCCGCCGCCTCCCGCGCTGCCGCCAGCGCCGCCGCCGGAACCCACCTCTCCGCACACGGGCCCATGGCAGACTTGGGGCTTGGGCTTCTCGTAGGTTGGATTATGGTTGATGCGGTCCACGATCTGGTCCCTTTGGGCGATGCTCTGCTGAAGTTCGTGTTTCTCCTTCTTGACTTCGCTCCTGTCGTGGGAGAATGCCGCTTCGATCTTCGCTTTATTGATTCTCGCATAAGTAATGGATATCCATTCTAAAATCAGCTATCCTATGG
>CAYHRV010000425.1:548-1617 GCA_964359165.1 uncultured Elusimicrobia bacterium | reverse complement strand
TGGCCGGACGGGTGCAGTACAACGTGGAAGGCTCCATGCGCTTCTACGGCATCGGACCCGACACCCCGCGCTCCGATGAGACCAATTTCACCCAGCACTCCCTGCTCTATCACCTGCGCGTGGGCCTGCCCATCTTCAAGGCCAGCCGCTGGAAGTTCAACTTCTCGCACCGCATGGCCGGTGAGAAGATCGCCGCGGGCCCCATGGAAGCCCTGCCGGACCTCGAGAAGCTCTTCCCCGAGCACGCGCCCAAGCACACCCATCAGAACTCCTCCTTCGAGCTCTTCATGGACTACGACACCCGAGACGCCGCCATCACGCCGACGCGCGGGACCTACGCCAAGTTCTCCATCGAGAACGCTCAAAGGGCCATCGGGAGCGAGTACGCCTTCCAGCGCTACCTCTCCGACCTGCGCAGCTTCCTGCCGCACGGGGACGGGGAACGCTTCGTGAGCGCGGCGCGCCTGCGCTACGAGCAGCTCGCCGGCGACGCCCCCTTCTACCTCCTCCCCCAGCTCGGCGGGAAATACGTGCACCGCGGCTACGGCACGGGGCGCTACATCGACCGCGGCGTCCTCGCCGCGACCCTGGAGGAGCGCATCGCGCTCTGGAAGGTGCGCATGGGCGGGGTGACCACGGTCTTCGAGCTCTCTCCGTTCGCGGGCGTGGGGACGGTATTCGCGAACCCGCACCAGGCGGCGGCGCGCTACTCCCGGCCGGTCTTCGGGGCCGCAGTGCGCGCCATCGCCCGGCCCCAGGTGGTGGGCTCCGTGGATTTCGGCTTCGGACAAGAGGGCCTCAACATCTTCATGGACATCAACTATCCGTTCTAGGAGCCGGACTCGGGGCCGGACGCAAACCGCTTGTGGGGGGGTGGGGGGGGTACCGCGGGGGCACCCGTCCCTCACCCCCCTCACTTCGCTCCTCACCCCTCACCAGACCCCGCCACCCCGAACCCAAACCCCACTTACCGTGCCACATATGTCCGCGACTTCCACGTAACGTTATCACCCTTCCACGCGGCCTTAAGATAGATGTAGCTGGCCACCAGCGCGCCGAGCGGGTGCAG
>CAYHRV010000425.1:0-538 GCA_964359165.1 uncultured Elusimicrobia bacterium | reverse complement strand
CGGGGGTGGCGCCCCCGCGTCCGGGAGCTTGTTCCTTCTCTTCCGATGCCCAACCGGAGATGCAAACTTTCTATAATACTGGGGGAGGAGCGGCTTTCATGGACATGAGTCGGGTGCTCACCTTCGTTCTCGCCGGCGGCAAGGGCCAGCGCCTGGAGCCGCTCACCTGGGACAACCCCAAGCCCGCGGTCAGCTTCGGCGGCACCTACAAGATCGTCGATTTCACCCTGTCGAACTGCCTCAACTCGAACATCCGCAGCATCTTCGTCCTGGTCCAATACAAGTCCGCCGGGCTCATCCGCCATCTGCGCGACGGCTGGCAGATGTACTTCTCCCCGGCCCGCGGCGAATACATGGAGATCATCCCTCCCCAATACGCCGGGACCGACCAGTCCTACATGGGCACCGCGGACGCCATCCACCAGAACGCCTATCTCATCGAGCAGGAGAAGCCCGACCACGTGCTCATCCTGGCCGGGGACCACATCTACAAGATGGACTACCGCCTCATGCTCGAATGCCACCTGGGCAACAACGC
>CAYHRV010000424.1:0-1629 GCA_964359165.1 uncultured Elusimicrobia bacterium | reverse complement strand
GAGGCCAAGGAGGATAACGGCCGCGAACTGCGCGAAGACGAGGTCCTGCCTGCCCGACCAGGCGCCTAGCATCCGTCCGACCACCATTGGGGCGAGTATGCCCCCGACGCGGCCTATGCCCGCGGCCCAGCCGGAACCCGTGGCGCGCAGGGCGGTGGGGTAGCTCTCCGGCGTGTAGGTGTAGACCACGCCCCAGGCGCCGAGGTTGAAGAACGAGATGAGCGAGCCCAGGACCACCACCTGCGCGGGCGAGGCGGCCTGGCCGAAGAGCGCGGCCGAGACCGCGCAGCCCAGGAGATAGACGATGAGCGTGCTCTTCCTGCCCCAGCGGTCGACGAGATAGGCCGCGCTGAAATAGCCCGGTATCTGCGCGGCGGTGATGATGAGCACATACCCGAAGGATTTGACCAAGCCGTAGCCCGAGGCCACCAGGAGCGAGGGGAGCCAGATGAAGATGCCGTAATAGGAGTAGACCATGGCGAACCAGAGCAGCCAGAGCATGGCCGTGCGCCGGGAAAGCTCCGGGGACCATAGCGCCAGGAACCTCTCCCCGGCCGAGCCGGCCGGAGCCTGGGCTTGGGCGGGCTCCAAGGGCTCGTGCGCCTGCCCGCACTCATCCTCCACCCCGCGCACGACCGCGGCCGCCTCGTCGAAGCGGCCCGCAGATTCCAGGAAGCGCGGGGATTCGGGCACGGCGCGCCGCAGATAGAGCACGTAGAGCACGGGCAGGCTCCCCAGGAAAAAGGCGAAGCGCCAGCCGAATCTCGGGATGAGCAGGTAAGCGACCACAGCGGCCAAGGCCCAGCCGAAAGCCCAAAAACTCTCCAGGACCACGACGAGCTTGCCCCGGTGCGCCTTGGGCGAGAACTCGCTGACAAGAGTGCTGGCCACGGGAAGCTCGCCGCCGAGACCGAAGCCGACCAAAAAACGCATGGCAAGAAGCGAGAGATAGCCCTGGGCCAGGCCGCAGAGTCCGGTGGCCACGCTGAATATCGCGAGAGTGGCTTGAAAGAGCGTCTTTCGGCCGTAGCGGTCGGCCAAAGCGCCCACGAGCACAGCGCCGGCGAACATCCCGACCAGTCCGATGCTCCCGATGCTCCCGACCTGGTCCGGGGTCAGCGCCCATTCCTTGACCAGCACCGCGAGCACGAAGGAGACGATCCCGGAATCCAAGGCGTCGAACATCCAGCCGAGTCCCGAGGCCGTGACCAACTTCCAGTGGAAAGGGCTCAGGGGCAGGGAGTCCAGGCGCTCGTGGATGCGCATAGCCGCTACTTGCCTATGAGCTCGAGCGCGCGCTTGGCGTTGAGCCTCAACTCCGGGTCCCGGTTCCCGGCCGCCCGTTTGAGGGCCGGGACCGCGTCGGCCGCGCCTGGACCGATGTTGCCCAGGGCCAAAGCCGCGCTCGCCCGCACGCGCGCGCTCGAATCGGACTTCAGGGCGTGGAGCAAGGCTCCGACGGCCTTCTCCGCCGGGGGCCGCAGGCTTCCCAGGGCATCGGCGGCCCTGGACCTCAGCCGCGCATCGCCTTTCTTGAGCGCCTCGATGAGGTCCGGTATCGCGTCATGGGTGAGAAGCGTCTTGTCGCCCTTAAGGAGTATGGCCAAGGCCCGCACCGGGATGTCGCCG
>CAYHRV010000423.1:0-1635 GCA_964359165.1 uncultured Elusimicrobia bacterium | reverse complement strand
GGGAGTCCCATCGGCGGCTTCAGCGTCCGCGGGAGTCCCGCTCGGCCGGTTTCGAGGCCGTTCGCAGGGCGGCGAGAAGCTCCCGGCAGGAGGAGTAGCGCCGGGCGGGGTCCGGGGCCAGCCCCTTGCGCAGGGCGGCGTCGATCCGGGCCGGCAGGCCGGGAGAGCCCTCCGGCGGCGGAGGCAAGGCGAGACGCCGTTTCTGCTCGACGATGTCGGGTCCCGGGAACGGCGCCCTCCCGGTCAGGAGGGAGAAGGCGGCAGCCGCCAACCCGTAGACGTCCGCGGCCTTGCCGGGGGGGCCGTACGGCTTGTCGACGCCGCAGGAGGAGCCGATCCCCGGGATCCGGCCGGCCGCCTCCGAAGGCGATAAAGAATTGGAAGGGCAGGTAGAGCAAGGATGTTCCGGGGCCTGGTAGGCCGGGTCCCCTCCGCAGGGAAGCCCCAGGGCGGCTATCTGGAGCGAACCGTCCGCGGAGAGATGGAGATTCGCGGGACAGAGTGAGCCATGGGAGAGCCCTTTTGAATGCAGGACCTCCAGGGCCGAAGCGGCGCGCTCGAGGAGGTCCATCGTGGACGCGAGGGAAGCGCGCGCTCCCGGGCCCAGCACCTCCCTTACCGGCCTGCCTCGCGGCGCCTCCATGATGAGTCCGAGGCGGTTCCCCTCCTGGATAACGAGGAGCATGCGCTGGAAGGACGGTTCCTGGACCTCGGCGGCCTTGCGGGCCGCCTGCGCGATCGAACGGACATGGGCCTGCGAGGCTCCGCTCGTAGGGTCGAGGACCCAGACGCGTGAGGGCGAGCCGTTTCCAAGATCGACCCCTTCGTGAAGCGTTCCCAGCGGGTTTTTTCCCAGCGCCCGGTCGAGGCGGAATCGGTTCGCGAAAACGAGCACGCCCCCTCCCGGCCGGCTCGTGTCGCCTTTGCGGCGGCGGCTGGACCGGAGGTTGAGGATTAGGAACGCGAGAAGCGCCGCCAAGAAGAGCCCGCCTGCCGCGCAGCCTCCGATCCGCCGACGCCGGCGCGCGCGCGCCGCCTCGAAGGCCGCTTGTTCTTCATTGAGAGTCTGCTCGACCCCCCGGACCAAAGGGTCCACGCTCCGGGAGTATTTCCGGGCCGGATCGACATCCGCGACTTTTTCGGCGAGCCTTTCGGCTCCCTTCCCCTCGATTTGGAACCGGATGAACGCGTTGGCGAAGGAGAGGTTCTCGTATTCGCTCAAGTGGCCGCGGAAGATCTCGATGTGGTCGCGGACTTCGGCGAGCAGCTGTCCAAGCTCCCGGCGCAGAGACTCGCGGCGCTCGAGGCTCCGGCGCCGCGGGATCCACGCGCTTTCGTATTCCCGGCGCAGGGCTTCCAGCTCCCTCTGGAGGGCAAGGACCCGGGGACGCAGGGCTTCGACGGCCTCGCGCTCCCTATCGAGGATGGCGACGAGCCTCGCCTGAACGGTCGATGGCGGGGGAGACTTGAACCCGGAGGAGAGGGGCGGCGTCTGCGCCCCGGCTTGGAGCGTCCCCAGGAAGAATAACAGACGAAGGATCGGCATCCTAGTGTAGTGTCCCATTATTCCCTTTACTTTTGGCCGCGCGATTTCTGGAGCGAGCCGAAGCGATGCGAGGCGAGCAGGCCTGAAGG
>CAYHRV010000422.1:0-1647 GCA_964359165.1 uncultured Elusimicrobia bacterium | reverse complement strand
CCGCCCCGGCGTGCTCTTCTGCTCTTTCGGCGACATGCTGAGGGTGCCCGGCTCAGCGGGGAGCCTCCTTCACGCGCGCCCCCAGGGCGCGCGGGTGCGCGTCGTCTATTCGCCCATGGACGCCCTGCGCATGGCCCGGGAGGACCCGGAGCAAGAGGTGGTCTTCTTCGCCGTGGGTTTCGAGACCACGGCCCCGGCCACGGCCATGGCCGCGCGAGAGGCCCTGCGGGAGGGGGTGCGGAACTTCTCGCTGTTGGTCTCCCATGTCCTTGTCCCGCCCGCCATGGAAGCCATCCTTTCGGGCCCCAGGAACCGGGTGCAGGGCTTTTTGGCCGCGGGCCATGTATGCACGGTGATGGGCTACGAGGAATACGTCCCCCTGGCCGCGAAATACAAAGTCCCCATCGTGGTGACGGGCTTCGAGCCCCTCGACATACTCCAGGGCCTCTGCATGCTGGTCGCCCAGTTGGAGCAGGGGACCCACGAAGCCCTCAACCAATACTCCCGCGCCGTGCGCCGGGAGGGGAACAGGCCCGCGCGGGAACTCCTGCGCGAGGTCTTCGAGACCGCGCCGCGCAAATGGCGGGGCATCGGGGAGATCCCCTCCAGCGGCCTGCGCCTGAGGGGACCCTACGCGGCCCTGGACGCGGAGCGCCGCTTCTGCGTGGAGGGGGTGAGCGCGGCGGAGAGCCCCGACTGCCTGGCCGGCCAGGTCCTCCAGGGGCTCCTGCGCCCCAGAGAGTGTCCCGCTTTCGGCGCGCGCTGCACCCCGGAGTCCCCTCTCGGCGCGCCGATGGTCTCCTCCGAGGGCGCCTGCGCCGCCTATTACAGGTACGGCGGCCAAGGGGACGGCGGGAACGGACGATGAACGAGGATACGAAGGGCTCCTTCGACCCCTCCTGCCCCATCCCCCGCGAGGATGGGCGCATCACCTCGGCCCACGGAGGGGGGGGCCGCCTCATGCACCGCCTCATCCGGGAGGTGTTCCGAGCGCGCTTCGAGGACGCCTCCCTCGACGAGGAGCACGACGGCGCCGTGCTCCCCCTCGAGGGCGGCCGCCTCGCGTTCACGACCGACTCCTTCGTGGTCCGGCCCCTCTTCTTCCCCGGAGGGGATATCGGCAAGCTCGCCGTCTGCGGCACGGCTAACGACCTGGCCATGTGCGCGGCCGAGCCCTTGTACCTGAGCTGCGGCTTCATCGTCGAGGAGGGGCTCCCCCTCGAGACGCTCGAGCGCGTCGCCCTCTCCATGCGGAACGCGGCCAAGGAGGCGGGGGTCCGCCTGGTGACCGGCGACACCAAGGTGGTCGAACGGGGCAAGGGCGACGGGCTCTACCTCAACACCGCGGGCGTGGGCCGTCCCCGCCGGGCCGAGCCGGTGCTCCCCTCCGCGGTCCGTTCGGGCGACGCGGTGCTCCTGAGCGGGGATGTCGGCGCGCACGCCGCGGCCGTGCTCTCGGTGCGCGAGGGCCTCGACTTCGAGACGGTCCTGGAGAGCGACTGCGCGCCTCTTTGGCCCCAGGTGGCCGCGCT
Organism: uncultured Elusimicrobia bacterium; assembly: GCA_964359165.1. Taxonomy (GTDB): domain Bacteria; phylum Elusimicrobiota; class Elusimicrobia; order UBA1565; family UBA1565; genus CAYHRV01. The sequence goes on along the minus strand of CAYHRV010000422.1, from coordinate 115 downwards.
CCTGGAAGCCGGGGTCGACTTGCATTGCCTGCGCGACCTCACCCGCGGCGGCCTGGCCACGGCGCTCAACGAGATCGCCGAGACCGCGGGCCTGCGCATCGCCGTCTCGGAGGAG
>CAYHRV010000421.1:0-1653 GCA_964359165.1 uncultured Elusimicrobia bacterium | reverse complement strand
GGATGACGTCCGGGTCCTGGCGCATGGCCATCTTCAGGGCTTCCACGTAATTCTGGGTATCCTCCCCGATCTCGCGCTGGCTGATGACGGATTTCTTGTCCTTGTGGATGAACTCGATGGGGTCCTCGATGGTGAGGATGTGGTCGGAGCGGTTGGAGTTCACGTAGTCGATCATCGCGGCCAAAGTCGAGGACTTCCCCGAGCCCGTCACGCCCGTCACCAGCACCAGCCCGCGGCTGTTGTCGGCGATCTTGCGCACGGTGGCCACGGGGAGGTGCAGCTCCTCCACGGTCGGGATCTTCATGCTGATGAAGCGGATGGCCATGGAGAGGCTCTGCCTCTGCTTGAAGGCGTTGACGCGGAAGCGCGCCACCTCGCCCACCTGGAAGGAGAAGTCGCACTCCTGCCGGGCCTCGAAGATCTTCTTGGCGCGGGGCGTGATGATCCGGGCCAGCATGCCCTCGACCTCCGCCTGGGAGAGGACCTCCGGAGCGATGGGCGCGAGGTCGCCGTGCACGCGCAGATAGGCCGGGCCCCCGGAGCGCACGTGCAGGTCGCTTCCGGACTTGTTGATCATGACTTGGAGCATCGCTTGCAGGTCCATTATCGACTCCTCATCGCAGCTTTTTCGTCTTGATCCTCAGGAAAGCGGGTATGCGGTACTGCTCTTCCTGGGAGGCGCCGTGCAGGCCCTGGCCCTCGCGGCGGTCCCGGGATTTCGCGTCTCCCTTGCCCGGCCCGAACGCCGGGGGCTTGGCCTTGCGCGGGGGAAAGCCCGTGGCCACCACGGTGATGCGGATGCGGTCCCCGAGGGAGTCGTCGTAGGCCTTGCCCATCTTGATCCGGGCGTCAGGGCTCGCGGACCGGTTGATGAGCCCCATCGCCTCGTCGATGTCCTTGAGCGAGAGCTTGCGCTTGCTGCCCATGATGTTGACGAGCAATCCCCGCGCGCCCTCGATGGAGGCGTTCTCCAATAGGGGCGAGGAGACGGCCCGGCGCGCGGCCTCCACGGCCCGGCCGGGGCCTTCCGCCTCCCCCACGCCCATGTGGGCCTCCCCGGCGTTGGTCATGATGGCCCGGAAATCGGTCAAGTCCACGTTGATGTCCCCGGACATGGTGATGATGTCCGAGATGGACTGCACGGCCTGGCGCAGGACGTCGTCGACGCGCCGGAAAGCCTCGTCGGCCGGGGCGTTCTCCTCGATCACGCCGAAGATGCGGTCGTTGGGGATGACGAGGAGCGTGTCCACGCACTCCCTGAGCTCGCGGATGCCGTTGTCGGCGTGCAGGGCGCGGATGCGTCCCTCGAACTCGAAGGGCCGGGTCACCACGGCCACGGTCAGGGCGTTGAGCTTGCGCGCGATGCGGGCGGCCACCGGAGAGACGCCGGTGCCCGTTCCCCCGCCCATGCCCGCGGTGATGAAGACCATGTGGGCGCCGGCGAGGACCTCGCGCAGCTGGTCTTCCGACTCCATGCCGGCCAGGCGCCCCTTGCCGGGGTCTCCCCCTACTCCCAGGCCGCCGGTCAGGGAGGCGCCGAGCTGCACCCGGAGCCCCGCGCGGCTGCGCCGCAGGTCCTGGGCGTCGGAGTTGGCGGCGATGAGCTCCACGTCGCGCAGGCCGGCCTCCACCATCCGGTTGATGGCGTTGCCC
>CAYHRV010000420.1:0-1659 GCA_964359165.1 uncultured Elusimicrobia bacterium | reverse complement strand
GCAGCCGGACTCGGTGAACTGCGTCGGATGCACGCTCGCCGCCTCGGCGCGCTGATTCAAATATTACCCCGGCACGCCGTTAATTTCCATTGGAAATTCCCGGCGTCTCGGTCTTTAACTTATCCCGGAATGCCGAGGATTTAGGCAGCCCAAAATCCTCGGCGTTCCGGTCCTATATTTCCTATAATTTCACTATGTTGGATAAGGCCTATTCCCCGGCCAGCGTCGAGGGAAAGTGGATCGCCGCTTGGAAGAAAGCCGGGATCGCCCATTGCGAGCCTTCCGGGGACGCGGGCAACCGCTTCGTCATCGTCATTCCCCCGCCCAACGTGACGGGGGCCCTGCATATCGGCCACGCCCTCAATAACACCCTCCAGGACATACTCATCCGCTGGCATAAGCGCCTGGGGCGGACCATTTGCTGGGTACCGGGCACCGACCACGGGGGCATCGCGACCCAGAACGTCATGGAGAAACAGCTCAAGGCCGAGAAGCTCTCCCGCCAGGACCTGGGCCGCGAGAAGTTCCTCGAGCGCATGCAGGCCTGGACGCGCGACTGCAAGAAGACCATCATGGGCCAGCTCGAGAGGTTGGGCTGCCTGCTCGACCTCCAGCGCGAGGCCTTCACCATGGACGCGCCTCGCGCCGAGGCGGTCAACGCCGCCTTCAAGACGCTCTGGGACAAGGGTCTCATCGAGCGTGATCAGCGCATGGTCAACTGGTGCGTGCGCTGCGAGACCGCGCTCTCCGACATCGAGGTCGAGTACGAGGACCGCAGGAGCAAGCTCTGGCACCTCAAATACCCGGTCTCGGGCGCGCCCGGGACCTTCGTGGTCGTGGCCACCACGCGTCCCGAGACCATGCTCGGGGACACGGCGGTCGCGGTCAACCCCTCGGATAAGCGCTACGCGGGGCTTGTGGGCAAGACCCTGACGCTCCCCCTCATGGGCCGGGACATCCCCGTGGTGGCCGACGAGCACGTGGACGCCTCCTTCGGTACCGGGGCGGTGAAGGTGACTCCGGGGCACGATCCCAACGACTTCGAGATCTGGCAGAGGCACAAGGACGCGGTGGGCGCTCCCGTCCAGGTGATCGGCCATGAGGGCCGCATGACGGAGCGCGCCGGCGCTTACGCCGGCCTTTCCCGCGAGGCCGCCCGGGCCAAGGTGGTGGCCGACCTCGAGGCGCAGGGCCTGCTGGAGAAGACCGAGGACTATTCCCACTCGGTCGGGGTCTGCTACCGCTGTCAGCAGCCTATCGAGCCGCTTATCTGCTGGCAGTGGTTCATGCGCATGAAGCCCTCGGCGGAGAAGGCCCTGCAGGCGCTCAACAAGAGGGGATTCCGGATATTCCCTGAGTCCTGGGAAGGCCCCTACCGGGCTTGGCTCGAGAACATCCGCGACTGGTGCATCTCCCGGCAGATCTGGTGGGGACACCGCATCCCGGTCTGGTACTGCCTGGGCTGCAACAAGGACATCCTGGCGGGACGACAGGGTTATGAGTTCTATACCGCTCCCGACCTGAAGGTCGCTTCGGTCAGAGCCGATAAGCCGGAAAAATGCGGGGAGTGCGGAGCCGCCGAGTTCGTGCAGGACCCCGACGTGCTCGACACCTTGTTCTCTTCCGCGCTCTGGCCGCTCTCCGTGTTCGGCTGGCCCA
>CAYHRV010000419.1:0-1663 GCA_964359165.1 uncultured Elusimicrobia bacterium | reverse complement strand
TGAGGGACTTCAGCACGGGCGGATCGTAGGGCCGGTCGATGCCGTCCTTCGTCTCGCGAGGCACGACGAAGTAGGAATTTCCAGCGCGAGGTGGAGCTGGTGGGCAAGGTCCTCAAGACCGTAAGCGTGCGCCCCTGGAAAAAGTGCGCCTAAGGATTGGGACTGCGGGTCTAGTCCTAGGACCCACCAAGGGCCAGGTCCTATACTCCTGGCCTGTTCCCGGAATGAAGGGTAAAATAACGCCAGATGAGGTCTAATGGCCTGTCCGTTCTATCAGCCCTGCTCTCGATCGGGGCTAGCGGGGCGGCGCTGGCGGCAACGGCGCCGGTCCGGAGTCCGACGAGTCTTGCCCCCGCTTTGGGCGGAGGCATGGCGGTTCCCGTCATCGGCCAGGCATTGAGCCTCGACGCATACCGTGGGCTGGCCCTGACCTTGGCCGCCCCCGGCATCCCTTCGCTGATTTCCACTCCGATCCCGCTGCCCTCAGCTCAACCGGTTCCCCTGCCGGCGCCCGCGCCGCTCCCCGCGATAGCGCTGCTGCACGATGTCTCCGGAAAGCTCGTGACCGACCAAACCAAGGGAGGCCAGGAAGGCCGCGCCCTCTCCAATAAATTTTTCGATGCCGCGCTCACGGGCTCAAGTTTTTCCGCTCCGTCCATCTCCGGCCTGTCCACCCCCGTGATTCCCGCGGACTATCAGCCCGTCCCGGTCACGGTGCAGGAAACCAGCTACTCCTGCGGAGCGGCCGCGGGGCTCTCCGTGCTGCGCTACCGGCAGGCCTATGCGGGCAACGAGAGCTCGCTCTACAAGCTCATGGACACCCGGCCCAAGGACGGCACGCCTCCCGAAGGCATCGAGAAAGGCCTCAAGCATTTCGGACTGCAAGCCCGAATTCAGGAAAATATGACCCTTGCGGACCTGCGCACGGCGCTGCGCCGGGGCGATACTGTCATCCTCGACATCCAGGCCTGGAGGGAGGACGAGGACACCCCCTGGTCGCAGCGTTGGGAAGACGGGCACTACGTGGTGCTCACGAGCATGGACGAAAATTACGCCTACCTGATGGACCCCTCGACGCCGGGACGCTACACCTATCTGCCTCTGCCGGAGCTCCTCGAGCGCTGGCATGACTACGAAGACCGCGACGGCCAGAAGCGCCGCTATCTCCAGATGGGAATCGTGGTGAGCGGAGGCAAGCCCCTGCCCACGCCGGCGCAGCCGCCGCTGCCCCCGGATCCCATCAAGATGACCCTTGGCCCCCGTCACGCCTACCGGCTTCGCCGGTAGAAAGTCAGACTAGGATCGGGAAGGGCCGCAGCCTCGTCGCGCCGAATTACGGGCGAACGAGCACGATCTTGAAGGACTTCAGCACGGGCGGGTCGTAGGGCCGGTCGATGCCGTCCTTCGTTTCACGCGGCACGGCCGCGATCGCATGAGCGACCTCCAGACCCTCGATGATCTCACCGAAGATCGTGTGGCGGCCGTCGAGATCGCGTAAAGGCGCCAAGGTGATGAAGAACTGGGTCTGGGAGGTCCCCGGGCCCCAGCTCGCCATGCCGAGAAGGCCGGGCTTGTCGAAATGGTCGCCGGGCCGCATCTCGTCGGGCACGGGCAGCTTCGGGTCGCCGTGACCGGTCGCGGTCGGGTCGCCGGTCTGGATCAG
>CAYHRV010000418.1:0-1692 GCA_964359165.1 uncultured Elusimicrobia bacterium | reverse complement strand
GCCCGGCGGACCGGGACGGGAAAGTTCGTCCTGGAGCTCGCGGCCGGAGAGGCCGCGCGGCGGGGGCTCAAGCCCGGAGCGCGGCTGGAGTTCTCCTGGAAAGACGCCCCGCTGTGAGCCGGGTCGAAGCGGTCGCCTTCCTCTCCGGCGCCGTGGTGCTGGTGCTGGAACTTCTCGGTCCCCGTCTCATCGCCCCCTTCTTCGGAGCCACCCTCACCGCGTGGTCCTCGGTGATCACGGTGACCCTGGCCGCATTGGCCGGAGGCTATGCCCTGGGCGGGGCCGCGGCCGATCGCCTTCCCCCCTGGCGGGTGCTCGGCTGGGCTCTCGGCCTGGCCGCCTTTTGGCTGGCGCTCCTCCCTCTCCTGCGCCTCCCCGTCCTGCGGGCGGCCGCGGGCTTGGGGATTCAGGCCGGGGCGCTGGCGGGTTCGGCGCTGCTCCTGGGCCTCCCGCTCCTGTTGCTGGGCGCGGCGGCTCCCTGCTCCGTCAAGCTGAAGGCGCAAAGCCTCCAGGGCATCGGGCGGGCGGCCGGGACCATCGGCGCGATCTCGACTGCGGGCAGCGTGGCCGGGGCCCTGCTGGGCGGCTTCGCGCTCATCCCCCGTTTCGGCATCGACGCCCTGGCTGGAGGCTGCGCCGCGCTCCTGGCTTTGCTGGCGGCCGTATGCTTTCGCTCGGCCGGAGCGCTCCGGGCTCCGGCCGCGGTCCTGGCCCTCGGCGGGACGCTTTTCGTTGGGACCGCCCTCCTCCCGACAGCGCCGCTTCCAGGCTTGCGGGCCCGTGTCGGCTCGTTCTACGGCGATCTGAGGGTCGTGGATCTTCCCGCGGAGAACCGGCGCATACTCTACATCGACGGCATGCCCAATACCGTGGCGGACCTGCGGACTCTGGAGAGCACTTCGGATTACATCCGCTCCTTCGAGCTCCTGCATTTCCTCAGGCCCCAAGCCAAGGAGGCCCTCGCCGTCGGATTGGGAGGCGGCGGCCTGCTCCGCCGTTTTCAGGCCGAGTACGGCATCCGCTCCGATGTCGTGGAGCTCGACGGCGCGGTGGCCGGCCTGGCGAAGGACTGGTTCGGCCTGCGCCTCTCCGGAGAGTTGTTCATCGAGGACGGGCGAGCCTTCCTGGAGAGGGGCGGACGCTCCTATGACCTCATCGTGGTGGACGCCTTCAACGGGGACAAGCATCCCATCCATCTGTTCTCCCGCGAGGCTTTCGAGGCCGCGGCCCGCCGCCTCAAGGGAGACGGCGTGCTGGCCCTCAATGTGATAGGTCGTGCCTACGGTCCGGATTCCGGGCTCAGGAGCTCGGTGGAGCGCACCCTGAGGTCGGTCTTCCCCCATGTGAGCGTCCTGGGGGCCAACGCGGATTTCGACTTGGAGAGGAGCTGCGTGAACCTGACTTTCTTCGCGTCCCGGGGTTCCCTCGAATTCCGGAAGTCCCCCGCCGGGGGACGGCCCGAACTGGCCGGCTACTTCGACAAGGTCAAGGACAGGTTCCTAAAGACGCGCGGCGGGGACCCCGAGGGCCTGCTGCTCACCGACGACTACAATCCACTGGAGACCCTGAGCGGGCCCGCGGAGCTGGAGATACGCCGCCTTCTGCTCCAGGATTCCCCTCCCGCCGCGGTGCTATGAAACGACGGGCCCGGGGCCCCCCCCGCGGGGCCGCGGCGGCGGGGGGGGTGAAGAA
>CAYHRV010000417.1:0-1693 GCA_964359165.1 uncultured Elusimicrobia bacterium | reverse complement strand
CATTTTATGAAAAAGGTTGACCCATGTGCCCACCCCTACCGCGCGGACAGTCGGAAGTCCGGGCTCCGCGCCTGGGACCCAACGACTGCCTCAAGGATAGTCGCGCCTCGGCCGCCTCCCGGAGCGCGCAATCCTCGGTCCTGGTTTAAGGGGAGGGGTCCGCGGGAGGGGGGGCGTCGGCGCCGAGTTTCTTGAGGAACTTCATGAGCTGGGGGTCCTCGGGGGCGAGCTTGAGGGCGTCGGTCCAGGCCGAGCGCGCCCGCTCCCGGCGGCCCAGGGCGAAGTAGGCCGAGCCCAGGCGCTTGAGGGCCGTGAGGTCCTCGGGCTCCAGGGCCAGGACCTCGCCCAGGACCTGGGCGGCCAGATGGTATTTCCCGTCATAGATGTGGTGCAGGCCCACCAGGCGCTTGTAATCCAGGAGCTTCATCCCCGGCGTCACCGGGTCGGCTTCGGTGAGCTCGGGGTGGATGGACAGGAGCCAGTCCAGGAGCTTGCCGAGCTTCTCATCGGCGGGGTCGAGCTCGCAGGCGTAGCGCAGGCCGTTATGGGCGAAGCGCAGTTCCTCCTTGGTCTTGAGCGTTCCGGCCACGGCCGCGACCGCGATCCGCCAGGCTTTGCCTGATTCCGGGGCCTTGGGGACGATCTTGGCGAGGGAGTCCAGCCGGGACTGGAGCGTCTTGTAAAGGGGGAGGGAGGAGTCGGCCTCCATGAGGGGCTGGAGCTCCAGGAGAGCGGCGTCGTACTGCCCCTTGCGGATGAAGGTGACGAGCCGTTCCTGCCGCTCCTTGATCTGTTGGGCGATCTTCTCGCGCGCCTCCGAGATCATGCTTTGGGCCGTCTTCTGGTTCGGGTCCAGGGCGAGGATGTCGTTCCATTTCTGGATGGCCTTGGCGTGCTCTCCCCCGGTGTAGAGCTTGAAGGCCTCCTCATACCTCTCCCGGAGCGCCGCCGGTATCGAATCCTCCGCTCCTCTCGCCGTATTGCCGGCAAAAAGGTTTAGGGAGAGTGCGAGCATGGCCGCGGCAAGCCGTGTCATGAGCGGCGGATCTCCCGGAAAAGGCTGATCTCGATGCGGCGGTTCCTCTTGCGTCCCTCGGGCGTCTCATTGCCCGCGGCCGGCTTCTGGTCCGCGTACCCGCGCGCGTGGAAGCGCTCGGCGTCGAGGCCCTTCTTGGAGAAGAAATCGGCGACCGCGAAGGCCCGGGCCGCGGAGAGCTCCCAGTTGTTTCGGTGGCGGCCGCCGCGCAGGGGGCGGTCGTCGGTGTGGCCCTCGATGAGCACGGGGTTGGGAAGCTCGGCGAAGAGCCGGCCCAGGGACTCGAGGATAGGTTCGGCCGAGGGCTCCAGGCGGGCCGAGCCCGCGGGGAAGAGCACCGGCGCGGGGAGCGTGAGGCGGATGCGGCGGGCCGTCATCTCGATGCCGAATTCCGAGAGCTTGAGACGCTTGATCTCCTCCTGGAGGTTGAGGACCAGTTCCGCCTCGCGCTGGCGCCGGAGAGCCTCGTCCTCGTCTTTCTTGCCCTCGGCCAGCTGGACTTCGATGCGGGAGAGAGCTTTGTCGTATTCCGGGGAGCGGTTGGAGTAGGAGTAGGCGAAGAGCGCGAGGAAGAGGATGACCAACGTCGACATGAGGTCCGCGTAGGGGATCATCCAGAGCTGGGTGGATGTTTCCGGCACGTCGCCCGGAAGGGCG
>CAYHRV010000416.1:0-1699 GCA_964359165.1 uncultured Elusimicrobia bacterium | reverse complement strand
CCGCGCCCGGGGGGGGGGGGCCCCCCCCCCCGGGCGTCCGCTTTCTCACCAATCCCAGGTCTCCGTGTCGCAGCTGAGCTCGCCCAGCCTCTTCTGGACGAGCTGGGACTTCATGGAGCGGCGCTTCTCGATGCGCGCCTTGAGCTTCTCGATCTCCTCCTGCGTCTTCTTGAGCCGCACTTGATGCCCCTCGAGCTTCGCGTCGAACTGCTCGGATAGGGCCTTCTCCATGTCCTTCTTGAGCTTGTCTTTCTCCTCGCCTTTGGCGTCCTTGAGCTTCTTGGCCGCGCGCCGGACATCGAGCTCTGAGCGCAGACCGCGGACGAATATCTTCCTCAACTCCGGATCCTCGCACACAGGACCGAAGCGGTGAGCCTGCATGCGGAATTTCCTGAGATGCTGAGGACCCAGGCCCTCGATCTCCTTGAGCACGTCCGGGGCGCTCTCCTTGAGGCAGCCCTGTATCCTCTCCTCCACCGCTCGCCCCATGCCCCGGCTGGGACCCTTGCCGGGACGCCGCTTGCCGCCCTCGCGGCCCCAGCCGCCTTGCGGTCCCTCCGGTCCCCAGTCCGGCTTATCCCACCCTTCCTCTTCGGCTTCCTGAGCATCCTTCCGTCCTTCCTTGTCTTCCGCCCTCAGGCCCGAAGCGCCCAGCAAGAGGGCCGCGATCAAGCCCGCCATCCATGCGTTCTTCATTTCGCCTCCTTCCGTCATGATCCCATCTCCCTCTCCAGGCTCGACGCGCCCCGCTCCAGTCCGCGCAACTCCGAATCGAACTCCGCGTCCCCAAGATAGGCCAGGCTCTCGGCTACGGCGGCGATATCCTCCGAGACGGCCTCGACATCCTCGTCGAAACCGTCCGCCCATCGGAGCCCTTCCCGCGGCTTCCACGGGCTCCATAAAAGCAGGGCGGCCGCGGCGAAAGCGAAAGCGAGGCGCGCCGGCCGAGCGGAGAACGGGCTTTCCCGGACGCTCTCGCGCGCCGATGCACCCTCGCGCGCCGCCGCGGCCACTCTCTCATCGAGGCTCCGGGGAGGGGGGAAGGCGTCGAGCCGGGCAAGGCGCGCGCCCGCATCCAGAGCCTCCAATAGCACCCGGCATTCCGGGCAGTTCTCCGCCATGGCCTTAAAGCGCGCCGCTTCGGGCGGCGGAAGTTCGCCGGAGTGGTAGAGCACGCACAGGTCCTCGTGTTCCTTATGCACGCAGATCCCCCAGTTCCCCGCGGAGCTTGAGCACCGCGTAGCGCATCCGAGCCAGAGCCGTGGAGAGCGGGCAGTCCATGGCGTCCGCGATCTCGGCGAAGGAGAGCCCGCCGAACTCGCGCAGGAGGAAGACCTCGCGCTGGTCTTCCGGCAGGCGCCCCAAGGCCGCGCCGATCCTCTCCCGGGCGGCGGAGGCCTCGGCTTCCCTTTCCGGGCCGGGTTCGGCCGACGCGAAGCGCTCTTCGGCGCCCTCCTCCTCCAAAGGCTCCTGCGGCCTGCGGCCGGCGCGCCGCACTTTGTCCAAGAAGAGCCTGTGGGCGATAGTGAAGAGCCAGGCGCCGAACCGGCCCCTGTCCTCGTAACGCCCCAGCCGCTCCCATGCCTTCATCCAGACCTCCGCATACGCGTCATCCGCCTCCGAGCCGAGTCGATGCCTGAGATATCCATAAAGCCCGGTCCCGTGCCGTTTGACCAACTCGGGAAAGGCCCGGGGATCC
>CAYHRV010000415.1:0-1714 GCA_964359165.1 uncultured Elusimicrobia bacterium | reverse complement strand
GGACGCCATCGAGTATTCGGTCCGCCACCTGCCCAAGTTCCATCCCATCTCCATCTCCGGCTACCACATACGAGAGGCCGGCTCGGACGCGGTCCAGGAGATCGCCTTCACCTTTGCGGACGCGGAGGCCTATATCCGGGCTCTGCTCGAGCGGGGCATGTCGGTCGACGACTTCGGTCCCCGGCTCGCCTTCTTCTTCGGCTGCCACAACCATTTCCTGGAGGAGATCGCCAAGTTCCGCGCCGCCCGCCGCGTCTGGCACCGGATCATGTCGCGCGACTACGGGGCCAAGGACCCGCGCACGCTCAAATTGCGCTTCCACGTCCAGACCTGCGGCTCCACCCTGACCAGCCGCCAGCCCATGAACAACGTCATGCGCGTGGCGGTGCAGGCCATGGCCGCCGTGCTGGGGGGCTGCCAGTCCCTGCACACCAACTCCTACGACGAGGCGCTCGCCCTTCCGACCGAAGAGGCGGCCCAGCTCGCCTTGCGCACCCAGCAGGTGCTCGCCCTGGAGACCGGGGTCACCGACACCGTGGACCCGGTCGCCGGGGCGTACGCGGTCGAAGCCCTCACCGACGAGCTCGAGGGGCGTATCGAGGCCTTGCTCGCCCGCATCCGCTCCATGGGGGGGATGCTCCCGGCCATCGCCAAGGGCGTCGTCCAATCGGAGATACAGGAGAGCGCCTACCGCTACCAGCGGGAGATCGAGACCGGACGGCGCAAGGTGGTGGGGGTCAACTCCTTCGAGCTCAAGGAGGGTAAGCCGACGCGCATCCTGAAGCTCTCTCCCAAGCTGGAAGGGCTCCAGCGCAAGAGGCTCGCGTCCTTCAAACGGACTCGCGACGGCAAGGCGGCCTTAGGGGCCCTGCGGGAGCTCGAGTCCGCCGCGCGCCGGCCGGGGGAGAACCTCTTCCCCCGGATACTGGCCTGCGTGGAGGATCGCGCGACGCTGGGCGAGGTCTGCGACGCGCTCCGATCGGTCTTCGGAGAGCATACCGGGAGCTGAGCGCGCGATGTCCGAAGACCTCCAGACAACCTCAGGGGAGGATATCGACGGGATACTGTCCGACCTGGACAGCATCCTGCTCGACCTGACCGGGTCCTCCCTCACCCCGGCCGACAACGCCGCCCTGGAGAGCCTGACTCTCTCCCTGTCCCATCCCGTCCCCGCGGCGCCGCCCCAGCCGATCGTGTTGGCTCCCCCGCCGCCGGCCGTCTCAGTGGCGCCGCCGAAGCCACCGGCGCCCGCGGCGTCCGTTCCTACCCTGGCGCCCAAGGCGCCCCTCCCGCCTCCGGTCGTGAAAGCTCCGGCGCCTGTGGCGCCTGCTAAGCCCCCATCGCCGCCCGCGGCGGCGACTCCTAAGCCCACTTCCTCTGCGACGTCCCCGGCACCCAAGGCGCCCGTCCCGGTGCCGGCGGTGAAACCGCCGGCCGTTCCAGTGGCGCCGCCGAAGGCGGCGGCCGTGCCTGCTCCGGCGCCGAAGCCGCCGCCCGTCGTAGAGGCTCCTGTCGCCGCAGTTCCTTCGGCGACTGCCACGCCTGTTCAAACAACGGGCGCCGCCGCGGCGGCGCCGGTCACGCCGCAAGCGGAAACGCCTGCTGAGAAAAAAGCTACGGAAACAACGGGCGCCGCTCCGGCGGCGCCGGTTCCTCCTGCGCAGAAACCTCCACCTGTCGCCGCGGCTCCGCCCCCAGCGCCGGTCCCGATGCC
>CAYHRV010000414.1:0-1733 GCA_964359165.1 uncultured Elusimicrobia bacterium | reverse complement strand
GTCTCGCCGTTCAAGCCCGCAGGCGACCAGCCCCAGGCCATCGCGGAGCTCTGCCGGGGTCTGCGGGAGGGCCGCAGGGACCAGGTCCTGCTGGGCGTCACCGGGTCGGGGAAGACCTACACCATCGCCTCGGTCATCGCCCGGCTCGACCGCCCGGCCCTGGTGCTATCGCCCAACAAGGTGCTCGCCGCCCAGCTCTACGCGGAGTTCAAGTCCTACTTCCCCGAGAACGCGGTGGAATACTTCATCTCCTATTACGACTACTATCAGCCCGAGGCCTATGTCCCCTCCACGGACACCTACATCGAGAAGGACGCCTCCATCAACGAGCACATCGAGAAGATGCGCCTGAAAGCCACCAGCTCCCTGCTCTCCCGGCGCGATGTGGTGGTGGTGGCCTCGGTCTCCTGCATCTACAACATCGGCTCCCCGGACAATTACAAGGAGCTCTGCATCCGCCTCAAGAAGGGAGATCCGCTCACCCGCTCGGACCTGCTCACCCGGCTCGTCGAGAGCCACTATGAGCGCAACGAGACGGAGTTCACCCCGGGGAGATTCCGGGTCAAGGGCGGGCTGGTGGACATCTACCCCGCCTACGAGGACATCGCGGTCCGGGTGAGCCTGGAGGACGGACGCATCGCCTCCCTGGAGGCCATACACCCCCTGACAGGTGAAAAGCTCGGCCGACCGAGGGATAACCCGAGGAAGTGCCGCCTCGGAGGCTTTGGGGTCGGCCGGTTGGAGGATTTCCTGGTCTATCCGGCCACGCATTTCGTCTCCACCCGGCCCGAGATCGAGAACGCCCTCAAGACCATCGCTGACGAGCTCCGAGAGCGCCTGGCCGAACTCAAGGATAAGGGAAAGCTCCTGGAGGCCCAGCGCCTGGAACAGCGCACGCGCTACGACATGGAGATGCTCAAGGAATTGGGGTTCTGCAACGGCGTGGAGAATTATTCACGGCATCTGACCGGGCGGCCCCCGGGGGCGCGGCCCTACTGCCTGCTCGATTTCCTGCCGAAGGACGCCCTGCTGGTCATCGACGAGTCCCATGTCAGCGTCCCCCAGGTGCGCGGCATGTACGAAGGAGACCGCTCCCGCAAGCAGACCCTGGTGGACTTCGGCTTCCGCCTGCCCTCGGCCCTCGACAACCGTCCCCTGCGTTTTCCGGAATTCGAGGCCGTCGCGCGGCAAAGGATCCATGTCTCGGCCACGCCCGGCCCCTATGAGCTCAAGGCTGCCGGAGGGATATTCGTCGAGCAGGTCATCCGCCCCACCGGCCTCGTCGACCCTCCCGTGGAGGTCCACCCCACCGAAGGGCAGATCCCGCATCTCATCGGGCTGGTCACCGAACGGGCCAGGCGCAAGGAACGCTCGCTCGTGCTCACCCTGACCAAGCGCACCTCCGAGGACCTCTGCGAATATCTGGCCGGGAAAGGCCTGCGCGTGCGCTACCTTCACTCGGACATCGACGCCCTCACGCGCATCGAGATACTCAAGGAGCTGCGCCAAGGCCAGTTCGACGTCTTGGTGGGCATCAACCTGCTCCGGGAAGGACTCGACCTGCCCGAGGTCTCCCTGGTGGCCATCCTGGAGGCCGACAACGAGGGGTTTTTGCGCAGCGAGACCACGCTCATCCAGATCGCCGGGCGCGCGGCCCGCAACGCGGGCGGAGAAGTGGTGCTCTACGCGGACAAGGTCACCGGCTCCATGCGGCGCGCCCTCTCGGAGATGGA
>CAYHRV010000413.1:0-1745 GCA_964359165.1 uncultured Elusimicrobia bacterium | reverse complement strand
CTCCCTCGATGGTCTCCACGGCCGAGCCGAAGTAGTTCTTGTCCCCGGTCGCGCAAGGGAAGACCAGGGGGTCGAAGTAGAGGTCCTCCTCGGGGACCCCGTATTTTCCGGTGAGCAGGGCGTGGCTGCGCCGGGCGATCTCGAGCTTGCGCTCCCGGGTGACGGCCATGCCCGAGACTTTGTCCTCGTCGATGGTCCCCACGACCAGGGCCGCGCCGTAGCGCCGCGCCAGGGGGACCACGCGTTCGAAGCGCTCTTCCCCGTCCTCGAGGTTGACCGAGTTGATGAGGGCTTTGCCCGGACAGCGCTGGAGGGCCTCCTCAATGACCGCGGGGTCGGTGGAATCGATCATCCAGGGGACCTTGACCTTGCGCGAGAGCAGTTCCACGAAACGGATCATGTCCGACTTCTCGTCGCGGTCGGGGTTGGCCAGGCAGATGTCGAGGATGTGCGCGCCCGAGCGCACCTGGCGGCGGGCGGTCTCGGAGGCCTCCTCGAAGGCCTCCCGGACGACGAGGTCCTTGAATATCTTGGAGCCGATCACGTTGCAGCGCTCGCCCACGAGCGTGGGACGCCGCTCCTCGTCGCAGACATAGGGTTCCATGCCGCTGACCAGGGAGCGCCGCTCCAAGACGGGCCGGCGGGGGGGGAGCCCTTCCAAAGACTGCGCTATGGCGCGGATGTGCCCCGCGTCGGTGCCGCAGCAGCCGCCCGCCAGGTTGACCCAGCCAGCCTCGGTGAAGCGGCGCAGTTTGCGCGAGATCGTGGCCGCGTCCTCGTTGTAGCGGCCGTTCTCGTCGGGCAGGCCCGCGTTGGGGTAGCAGATGACCGGGAAGCGCGAGAGGGCCGAGAGCGCGCGCAGGTGATCGGTCATGAAATCCGGCCCCGTCGCGCAGTTGAGCCCCACGGCCAGGAGGTCGAAGTGCTCGATGGAGGCGTAGAGGGCTTCCATGGTCTGTCCGCCCAGCAGGGTGCCCATGGCCTCCACCGACACCGAGAGGATGAGGGGCACCGAGCGTCCCAGGGCCTCGAAAGCGTCGTGCGCTCCCAAGAGCGAGGCCTTGATGTTGAGCGTGTCCTGCTGGGTCTCCAGGAGGAGGAGGTCCGAGCCCCCTTCCATGAGGGCCTGGGCCTGCTCCGCGTGGTAGGCCCGCACCTGCGAGAATGTGATGCCGCCGGTGACCAGGATGGTCTTGGTGCCCGGCCCCATGGACCCGGCCGTGAAGCGCGGCTTTTGGGGGGTGGAGGCTTTCTCGGCCTGCTCGCGCGCCAGTTCGGCGGCGCGGCGGTTGATCTCGGCGACCTTGTCCTGGAGCCCGTACTCGGCCAGGACGTGGCGCACGGCGCCGAAGGTGTTGGTCTCGACGATGTCCGCGCCCGCGGCGAAGTAGCCGGCGTGTATCTTGGAAATGACATCCGGCCGGGTGAGGACGAGGTTCTCGTTGCAGCCCTCCAGGGCCGCGCCTCCGAAATCAGCCGCCGAGAGCTCCTCGGCCTGCAGGGCCGTGCCCATGGCCCCGTCGAGGACCAGGACGCGTTCATGAAGGAGGCGCTCGAGCGCCTCCCGTTTTCCCTTATTAGAGTATTCCTTGAATGCTTGCATCCGTTTCCTTTGTCGTTCCGTTAAACGAAAAAACCGCGCCGTCGGCGCGGTCTTCATGCCGTTTTAGCTCCCAGTTCGAGGGCCTACCTCGACGGCCGGGGCAATCGGCTCAAATCCTCGCCAGATGGCTGACGATAGCTTA
>CAYHRV010000412.1:0-1757 GCA_964359165.1 uncultured Elusimicrobia bacterium | reverse complement strand
ACGAAGACCGTCCTGGAGCTGCTCCTGATCGTGAAGCGCGCCGGGGTTCCGAGCATGAATGGAGGCCTGTGATGGACGACTTCCTCCTGCGCCTGGCGAAGGACTTCGGCTTCCCCGCGCTCGTCGCGGCCTACGTCCTCATCCGCCTCGATCGCCGCCTGGCGCACGTCGAGCACTGCCTCGTCCGCATCTGCGCGATCCTCTCGGCGACCACGGGGGTTCGCGTCGAGGAGGATGAGCTTCCGGCCGTCCAACCGGTTCCAGAAGAAGAGAAGACCGCCGCCGGGCAGATGAAGAAGGGAGGATAGTCGTGGGCATGAGTGCGAAGTTCACGCGCGCGGTCGCGCAGCTCGGGGGCCTCCGGTGCCTCACGAGGCTCTTCCCGAGGGTTCGTCAGGCCGTCCTCGATGCCGCCGATACGGCGCTCCCCGTGGAGGCCGAGGAGGTCCTGCGGCCGCATGTCGAGCGGCGGCTTAGGCCGATCTTCCGCGGTGTCGGTCTCCCCCTGACCCCGCTGTTGGAGCTTCTCACCTTCGCGGTGCTCCACCGTTCCTGGGATGCGCAGCGGGCCTACCTGGAGTCCGTCGCTGGGGAGATCGACCAGGCGGAGAAGGGGAAGCGGAGGCGGTGATCATGCTGCTGATGCCGTTCGTCGTCCGCTTTGCGCGCTTCCTCCGGTGCGGTCTCTGCGGCCGGCTGCTGCAGGTCTGGCTCGTCGGCGAGGAGCCGACGGACCGGGAGAACCCCGAGTGGTACGCGGCCGAGGCCGAGGAGAGGCTCCCGCCGGCGGTGGGGGAGAGGATGGTCCTCTACGAGCACGAGGTCATCGACCGGATCGGACCGATGCACACGCACTGAAGTTTCCCTCGGCCCGGGTGGGCCCTTCCCTGCCTGCCCCGATCGCCGGGTCGGGGACGTGAGTGGTGGCATCGCCACACGGGGAAGGGCCCGCCCAGCCTCTTTGAGGCCGTCTCATGGCTCGCATCCTGATCGAAGTGGTGGACGAGCAGGGTCGCCCGGTCGCCTCGGCGCGGGTGGCCTTTTCCGCGCGCGTCATCACGCCGAGGTTCATCCTCGACGAGGCGGAGATCCTCCGCATGTCGGGCGTCGATGTCCGCATGACCGAGCTCGCTGTCCGCCCCGACGGGAGAGGCTTCGCGGAGATCAGCGACCGCCCGGCGCCGAAGGTCCTGGGCCCGCTCGGGCCGCTCTACGTCCTCGGCCGCGCCGCGAACATGCGGGCCCCGACGCCCTACGTGGACTGGCTCCTGACGGGAGGGAAGCTCATGCTCCGCGTCGAACGGACGGGGTTCGCGCCGGTCAACGTCCTCGTGGCCCCTGGCGCGCGTGTGCAGATCCCGCTCCGCAGCATCCAGGGGCCAAGCGTGCGCGGGCGGGTCATCGACTCGGCCGGCCGCCTGGTCTGGGGCGCCTTCGTCGAGGTCCTCGAGGAGGAACGCGGCCCCGTCCTCGGTACGGGGTACTCCGACGCGGAGGGGAGGTTCGAGGTCCCCGTGCGCCGCCCGGGCAGCCTCACCGTGAGGGTGTTCCCGCCGGAGGAGGCCCGACGGCTCGGAGAGCTGGCGGTCTCGGTGCGGATGGTCGCGGACCTGGAGCAAGAGGTGCGCACCCTGGCGTCGCCCCTGCCGCAGCCTTCGGGCGGGTCGGTGGCGAAGAAGGAGGAGTAGATGAGCGAGACACTTGATCGGGCCCTCCTCTTCCTGGAAGAGCGGGCAGGGATCTCCTTCGGGGAAGGG
>CAYHRV010000411.1:0-1788 GCA_964359165.1 uncultured Elusimicrobia bacterium | reverse complement strand
GCCCCCCGAACGGAAGCAGACCCCCGCGGGGGGTCTGCTGACATGGGACGCCGCCGCCAGGCTCGGGAGCAGGCTTTGCAGGCGCTCTACCTGGCGGACGCGGCTCATCTGAGCGCGGCCGACGCCTACGCCATCGTGGCGGTGGGGCCGGACCTCGATCCCAAGACCGAGGAATTCGCCCGCGGCCTGGTGCACGGGACGCTGGAGCACCGACCGGAGCTTGACGGCCTCATCACGGGCGCGGCCGAGAACTGGGCGCTGGAGCGCATGGCCTGCGTGGACCGCTGCCTCCTGCGCCTGGCCTCCTATGAGCTGCTCCACTGCCCGGACACCCCGGTCGGGGTGATCATCGACGAGGCCATCGAGATCGCCAAGAGCTTCTCCGGGGAAGAGGCGGGCGGCTTCATCAACGGCATCCTCGACAAGATCAAGGACAGCCGGAAATGACGGACCGCCGCCCCCTTGGCCGCCGCCTCCTGCGCCTGAGAGCCGCGTTGAAGCGCTCGCGCGCGCTCTTGTCCCTGCTCGCCCTCTGGCTGGTCTGCGGCGCCCTCTTCTTCCGCTTCGGCCGGGAGCTCTCCTGGACCGACGCTTGGCTCACCGCTTTCTACTTCGAGGTCCAGCCCGACGCCCCGGGCCAGGGCTACGCCTTCTGGGGGCAATCCCTGCTCTTCGGGGTGTTCGTGGCCCTGCTCCTGAGGGACACGCTGGAAAACTACGCGGAGAGGTGCCGCCTCATGGCTGGACTCGTCACGGAACACACCATCATCGTCGGCTACACTCACCTGGGCAAGCGCTTAGTCGACCACTGCCTCGCCCAGGGCATGCCCTACGTCCTCATCGAGAAGGACCGCGCGCTCGTCGACGACCTCCTGCGCAAGGGCGAGCCCGTCGTCGTCGACGACGCCCGCTCCGCCGACGCCTTGCCCGCGGCCAACATCGCCGGGGCCAGGCGCCTCATCGTGGCCTCCAACAACATGGAGACCGCGCTCATCGTCACCAAGGAGGCGCGGGAGGCCAACCCCGCCTGCAAGATCGCGGTGCGCTGTCCCCTCGACGAGCTCGCCGGGGTGCTCGAGAAGCTGGGCGCCGACCACGTCTACTCCGCCTCCCTGGCCGCCTTCAAGGAACTGACGGCGCTGATGAGGTGAGCGCCGCGCGCCGTCATCGACACCCGCGGGCGCTTATGTTATCATCCGACAGCCGCATCACTGCGCATCAGGAGGACGAATGAGAAAAGGACTGCTGTTGTTGGCCGTAGCCGTGGCCTTTCCTAGCCTTGCGAGCGCCGGCGTGCACAACATGGGCGGCTGCGGGCTGGGCGCGATGATCTTCAGGGATAACGACAAGGGACAGCAGATCCTTGCCGCGACCACCAACGGGACTTCCGGCAACCAGACCTTCGGGATCACCTCCGGGACCCTGGGCTGCACCGAGGACGGACGCGTGAAGCTCGACCGCGAGCGCATAGTCTTCGCCGAGAGCAACCTCCCCAGCCTCAAGCGGGACATGGCTTCCGGCAACGGACAGTTCATCGACTCCCTCGCCTCCCTCTACGGCTTCCAGGCCGTGCAAGAGCGCCGGGCGTTCGCGCGCTTCGTCCAGCTCAACTTCGAGGCCATCGTGCCCGACGAGACGATCACGGCCTCGCAGATGCTCATCAACCTCGACAAGACGCTCGCCGCCAAGCCGCTGTCCTAAACCCCGCGGCGCCCCCCGGGCCCCAAACGGACCCGGGCCCCCCCGGCGGAAACCGCCCCCACAGCCCCCCCCACGCCCCCCCCCCCC
>CAYHRV010000410.1:0-1789 GCA_964359165.1 uncultured Elusimicrobia bacterium | reverse complement strand
GGGACTCCCTGACAAGCCTCGGCTCCACCCGCACCTATCAGGACACCTTCACGGGCCGCTACGAACTCAGCGGCAACCTGCGCCTCAACACCCCGCTGGGCTATTGGGACGGGGGCTATGAGGTGGTCCGCCGTCTTAAGCCGGACACCTTCCAGGACGCGGCTGGAGCGATCGACCATGGCGTGGAGCGGGACCTCGTCACCGTGCAGGATACCTTGCTCCCGCGCCCGGGAGTGGTCATGAGGTTCGGGTCCGGCTATGATTTCCGGCGCTTCAGGGACCGCGAGTTGGGCTTCCGGCGGCGGGTCCAGCCCTTCCTGGCGGACCTCACCTTCCTTCCCGGGCGCAGTTGGCAGTTCTCCCTGCGCGACGAATACCAGCTCGACGAGGGCAATCGGGCCTTCCTGGCCCAGGCCGACTGGGGCGACCGGGAGGGGGTCTTCACCTCCCTGGGAGTCACGCAGACCCTGGACCACCCGGGAGACACGCTGGCCGGGGGGGAGTTCGGCTGGGGGCCGACGCACGGCCTCTGGCGTTTCGGCGGCGCCCTGCGCACCGTGGTGAGCTCGGAGCCCGGCGCCAAGGTGCGCACGGCGCAGTTCTTCGAGAAAGAGGCGTGGGTGAGCCGCGACCTGCATGACTTCCATGTGAAAGGCCTCTTCCGCTCCAGGCCCGGAGGCGTCTTCGAAGTCACCGCCCGCGTGGAGCTCAGGGGCGGCGACGACAAGGAGCGCAAGATCGTGCGCAAGGATTGGGAGAGCGAATGGTTCCCGTGGAGAAGGAAGGACAAGCCGGAATGACGGGATTTTCCGAAGGAAAATCCCGTCATTCCGGCTATTTGATATAATCGTCCGGCCCCTTGAGAATGATCGAGCGATCCTGGGAACGAAAATAAAAATGTCTGAACGCCTCTGGCTCGTCACCGGCGGAGCCGGATTCATCGGCTCCCATATCGCCGAGCGCCTCGTCCGGGAAGGCCGGAGGGTGCGCATCCTCGATGATTTCTCCACGGGCAAGAAGGAGCATATCGCCTCCTTTCGCGACAAGATCGAGATATTCCGGGGAGACATCACCGACCTCGGCGATTGCCGCCGCGCGGCCAAGGGCGCCGACTATGTCATCCACCAGGCCGCGATCCGGTCCGTCCCGAAATCCGTCCACAACCCCACCGCGTCCCATGAGGCCAATGCCACCGGGACCCTGCACATGCTCATCGCGGCCAAGGAGGCGAAGGTCCGGCGCTTCGTCTACGCCTCCTCCAGTTCCGTCTACGGCGAGGCCGAGCTTTTCCCTCAGAAAGAGGAGCATCGCCCCAGGCCCGTGAGCCCCTACGCGGCCTCCAAGCTCTGCGGTGAGAACTACGCCATGGTCTTCGCCAAGAGCTACGGCCTGGAGACGGTCTCCCTGCGCTACTTCAACGTCTTCGGGCCCAGGCAGGACCCCGAGTCCCTTTACTCCGCGGTCATCCCGAAGTTCATGGAGGCCGCTTTCCTAGGGCGTCCCTTGGAGGTGCACTGGGACGGCAGGCAGTCGCGGGACTTCACGCACATCTCCAACGTGGTCCAGGCGAATCTTTTGGCCGCGAAGGCCGTCCGGGGGATCGGCGAGACCTTCAACATCGCCAACGGCAAGACCTATTCCCTTCTCGACATCGTCTCCGCCATCGAGGGCATCCTGGGCCGGAGGCTCAAGCTCGAACACCTCCCCAAGCGTGCGGGCGACGTGCGCAAGACTAACGCGGACATCTCCCGGGCCAAGCGCCTGCTGGGCTACCGTCCGGTCATGGGTT
>CAYHRV010000409.1:0-1791 GCA_964359165.1 uncultured Elusimicrobia bacterium | reverse complement strand
CCCCCCCCCACGCGTAACCGCGGGCTTAAAAAAACCCACCCAAAACACGGGGCGCCGCCCGGGCGGCGCCGGTTCCTCCTGCGCCGAAACCTCCACCTGTCGCCGCGGCTCCGCCCCCAGCGCCGGTCCCGATGCCGCCGCCGAAGGCGGCGGCCGTGGTTCCTCCGGCAATGGGCGCCGCTCCCGCGGCGCCAGTTCCAACTCCGACGCCCTCTAAACCGACGGGCGCCGCTGCGGCGGCGCCGGGGCCAGCGCCGGTAACGCCACCGGCGGAAACGCCTGCTGAGAAAAAGGATACGGAAACAGCGGGCGCCGCTTCCGCGGCGCCGGTTCCTCCTGCGCCGAAACCTCCGCCTGTCGTTGAAGCTCCAGTCCCCGCGGCGCCAGTTCCGACTCCGACGCCCTCTAAACCAACGGGCGCCGCTGCGGCGGCGCCGGTCACGCCACAAGCGGAAGCGCCTGCTGAGAAAAAGGATACGGAAACAGCGGGCGCCGCTCCCGCGGCGCCGTCGAGTGAGGAAGCCGCCCCGGAGTCGGCTCCGGGGGATATACCCGAGGGAACGGCCAAGAGCCAGATACGGAGAGTCGTCCTCCTTTACAGCCCGGGGCTCGGCGCGGAGAAGGACGCCTTCACCTCGTTCCTGGCGGAAGTGGCGCTCGGAGTCGGGAAGAAGCCGGTCTATCTGCGGAAAGTGATCATCCGGGAGCTGGCCGCGGACGCGGACATGAAGGTCCTGGCCGAGGAGGCGGTTCGCGAACAGGCGGTGGCGGCCTTGGCCGTGCTCAAGGGATTGCCGGGTCCGAAGCTCCAGGAGCTCGAGGAGGCCCTCTCGGCGGCCAACATCTCCCTGCGCACCGCGGAACCCGACGAGGTCCAGAAACGCTCACTCGCCGTGGACATCATCGTGGACATCATGATGTCTCCTTCTGAAAGTTGATATAATCCCCCCATGGCCGTCAAAGGGCTGCAGCGGCACAAAACCGTCATGGAGATCCTGACCGAGCATCAGGTCATCGAGGATTCCAAGCTCCAGCAGGCCGAGGCCGACGCCCAGCAGACCGGCAAGAAACTCCAGCAGTCCCTCCTCGAGCTCAAGCTCATCGAGCCGGAAAAGCTCATCAAGCTCCTCTCCGATAACTGGCAGGTGGAGGTCTCGGATCTCTCCGCCATGGACATCGACCCCGACCAGGTCAAGGTCATCCCGGAAGCCGTGGCCCGCAGGCACCTGGCCGTGCCTTTCGCCAAGACCGAGAACGTCCTTTCCGTGGCCATGGCCGACCCTAGGGACCTCTTCATCACCGAGGACCTGCAGATGAGGACGGGTCTGGAGATCAAGCCCTCCCTGGCCCTGCCCACCGACATCCTCTCCACGCTCGACGCCGCCTACGGCAAGGGCGGCGGCGCGCTGATGAGCAAGATCCGCAAGGAGGAAGAGGAGTCCGGGCTCAATCTCCCCGACGAATGGAAGATGCCGGAGGGCGAGACCGGCCTGGAGGTGGTCAAGCAGCAGGCCAAGCAGGATATCGCCAAGGTCGACGCCTCCGCCCCCGAGATCGAGAAGATGGTCAATGCCATCATTCTGAGCGCCCTGCAGGCGAAGGCCTCGGACATCCATATCGAGCCTTTCGAGGACGCCGCGGGAAAGAACTCCAGGATATTGCTCCGCTTCCGCATCGACGGCGTCCTGCGCGCGGGCCCCTTCAAGATACCCTGGGCCTACCGCAACGCGCTGGCGGCCAAGATCAAGATCATGACCAACTCGATGAACATCACGGAGCGGCGCATCCCGC
>CAYHRV010000408.1:0-1794 GCA_964359165.1 uncultured Elusimicrobia bacterium | reverse complement strand
CGCTTCGGCACTGCTCCCTCCTCGCTCCTAGCACTGACCTCAAAGCTGGGCCTCCAAATTACTCACATTATTTTGTAGCGACCCCTAAGTGAACATACGGCCGCCGAACATCCCTCTTTGGCTTAAGTGGGGCGGCTCCCTGGCCGCCTTCGCCGGAGCCCTGCGGCTCAACCACCTGTTGGGAGTGTATGTGGACCGGGTCGGGGCCAGGTCGCCCTCCCTGCCCGAAGATATCCTCCTCGACTTCCTGCCCCACTGGGACTTGCGTGTCGTCTTCGTCTGGGGATTCGCGGCCTTCCTGGCCTTCGCCATCGGGGGAGGACTGCTCTTCGAGCGCCGGCGCGCTCCCTACATCCTTTGGCTCTACGCCGTGCTCATCCTCGTGCGGGACTTCTTCCTCATGCTCACGCCCATGGGCCAGCCCTCCGGGGCCCTGCCCGTGGAAGGCTACACGCTCTTCGACGCGGTGGGGGGCTATCTCACCTTCAAGCACGACCTCTTCTTCTCGGCGCACACCTCCATGCCCTTCCTGGGCTTCCTCGTTTATGAGCGAAGAGAACTGCGCGCGGGCATGCTGCTCTTCTCTTTCGTGCTGGCGGCCGGGGTCCTCGTTTGCCGCTACCATTACTCCGTGGACATCGCGGCCGCCTATTTCATCACTTACGCCGTGGTGAAGGCGCACCAGGGGCTCGTCGAGCCCCGCTGGTCCCGCTGGACACTGGCGCGACGGGAAGCTATCTGATACGCTAATCTTTCCCATGGACGAGATCATCGGGTCCGAATTGGGCGGCTGCCGGGTCCTCGAACGCCTCGGCGGCGGCGGGATGGGGACCGTCTATAAAGCGCACCATCTCCGGCTCGACCGCGACGTGGCCCTCAAGGTGCTGGCTCCGGACCTGGCCGCGGACCCGGGTTTCGTCACCGCCTTCGAGCGCGAGGCGCGCTCGGCCGCCCGCCTGGAGCATCCCCGCATCGTGCAGGTCTACGACGCCGGCGCCCAAGAGGACTTCCATTACATCCTCATGCAGCTCATCGACGGGGAGACGGCTCTCGACCGGGTCGCCCGGGAAGGCCGCCTCAACCCGCTCGACGCGCTCCGCATCATCAAGGCCGCGTGCGAGGGACTGGGCGTGGCGCATAAGCAGGGGATCGTGCACCGGGACGTGAAGCCCGGGAACATACTTCTGGGCAAGGACGGCACGATACGCCTCTCCGACTTCGGCCTGGCCATGCGCGTCGCCGACCCGGGCGGCAGCGGGGAGATCAAGATCATCGGCACCGCGCAATACCTGGCGCCGGAACTGGGCTGGGGCGGCGAGGCCGAGGCGCGCAGCGACATATACTCCATGGGCGCCACCTATTTCTGCCTCCTGGCCGGCGAGCCTCCCTTCCAGGGGGAGACGGACGCGGACACCGTGGCGATGCACATGAACGCACCGGTTCCCGACGTCCGGGAGTTCAACCCCGACGTCAGCGCCATGGCCGCGGGCGTGATCGCGAAGATGATGGCCAAGGACAAGGAGCAGCGCTATGCCTCCGTGCCCGCCCTGCTCTCGGACCTCAATTCTCCGGGAATGATCATGGATCAGGGGGAGTCCCTCTCCGGGATGAACGTGCTCGATCTGGGCATGCGCCCGGGGGCCAGGTCCAAGACGCGTCCCTCGCCCGCGGTCCAAGCCGTCGCGGCTCCCCCGGCGCCCGCCGCTCCGGCGCCCCAGGGCCGTTTCTTCGCTTCTCCGCGCGGCCCCTCGCGCAAGACCTCGGGCGCGCTCGGCCTTTTCGCGGCCGCGGCCG
>CAYHRV010000407.1:0-1795 GCA_964359165.1 uncultured Elusimicrobia bacterium | reverse complement strand
ATATTGCCACAAAAATCTGGTTGTGGGCCTGTCCGGGGCGGGGGATCGGCCCAACTCCGTTCGTTCCAGATGAATGCGCCCGCCGGGCGCTACCTGAAGACGCCAAGCGCACTTCGTGCGCCGCGTATCAGGGCCTGTAGTCTTCCAGAACCCCTTCCAGGATATCCAAGCCGCGCTGAAGCTCCTCCTCGCCGATGGTCAGGGGCATCAAGGTGCGGATGACGTTCTCGTTGGCGCCGGCCTTGAGGATGACTAGGCCCTTGTCGACGCAGCGCACGACGATATCCTTGGCCGAGAGCGGGGCCTTGCTCTTCTTGTCGCGCACCAGCTCCAGAGCGCGCATGGCCCCCAGCCCCCGGGAGTCCCCCACGAAGGGGAACCGGTCGCGGAAGGAATCGAAGCGTACGGCCACGGTCTTTGCGATGCGGCGCGCGGACTCGACGAGCTTCTCCTCCTTGAAGATGTCGAAGACGGCCAGCGACGCGGCGCAGGCCATGGGATTGCCGCCGTAGGTGCCGCCGATGGCTCCGGCCGCGGCCGAGTCGAGTATCGGCGCCTTGCCCACCACGCCCGAGATGGGCATCCCAGCCCCCAGGGATTTTCCCACGGTCATCAGGTCGGGAGCCACCCCCTCATGCTCGATGGCGAACATCTCCCCGGTCCGCCCGAAACCGGTCTGGATCTCATCGATGATGAGCAGGATGCCGTGCTTGTCGCAGACCGCGCGCAGACCCTTGAGAAAACCGGGCGAGGGGAGGATGAAGCCGCCCTCCCCTTGGACCGGTTCGACGACGATCGCCGCGACATCCTCGGCCGCGACGTCGGCGACGAACAAGCTCTCGAGGGCCTCCAAGCAGTGCCCGGTCAGGTCCGCGGCCGCCACCCCCTTCGGCGCCCGGTAGGGATAGGGAAAGAGGGACCGGTATATCTCCGCCGGGCCGGGACCGAAGCCCTGGCGCAGGGGCTTGTACTTCCCATCGAGGCTCAGGCAGAGCAGGGTCCGCCCATGGAAGGCGTTGGTGAAGCTGACGATGCCTTTGCGCTTGGTGGATGCGCGCGCGAATTTGACCGCGTTCTCAATGGCCTCGGAGCCGCTGTTGAAGAGGATGGCCTTGGCCGGACCTTGTCCCGGGAAAGCGTCGACGAGCTTTCGGCAGAGGGCGAGGTAGCCGGGATAGGCCGAGACGTGGAAGCTCATGTGGGTGAGCTTGCCGGCCTGCTCCCTGAGCGCCTGCGTCACCTTGGGGTGGCAATGGCCGACGTTCATGGCCCCGATGCCTCCCGCGAAATCGACGTATTCCTTGCCGTCCACGTCCCAGAGCAGGGCGTTCTTGGCCTTCTCGATGACCAGGGGAGCGTACGCCGCGCTGCCCGAGGACACCAGCCGGTTCCTCTCAGCCCAGAGTTCCGCGCTCCTTCCCGTTTTTCCCGCTGTTTTCGTTTTCGTCACCATGTCCGTTTCCTCCATGATCGTTGGGGGGGCCGATCGTCGCCGACGCAGGGCGCGATCCAGCATCGGGACGGGGCGTCTCGGAGGGCCGCCTGCGGTACCAGGCGGCCGGAGAGCCGAGCGGCGCCCGATCGGAGAGGGCGACCGCGCACCCGTCGCGATGCTGGATCGCGCACTGCGTTAAAATGGTGGACGTGGGGGGGATCGAACCCCCGGCCTCTACCTTGCGAAGGTAGCGCTCTCCCAGCTGAGCTACACGCCCATTGTTCGCACCCCTCGCGCTATGCGCTCGGGGCTGATGCCTCGCTCCGAGAGGATGAGTCCTCCGCTCGGTGCTCCACGGGG
>CAYHRV010000406.1:0-1829 GCA_964359165.1 uncultured Elusimicrobia bacterium | reverse complement strand
GGGGCAGGTACGCGAGCGAGGCGAGGAACACGCGCCGGGCCGAGGCCTGCGTCAGCTGCCCGCGCTCAGGCGTGGCCCTCGGGCTCACGATTGAGGCAGCACTTCTTGAATTTCTTCCCGCTGCCGCACGGGCAGGGTTCGTTGCGGCCCACCTGGGCGAAGTCCGCTTCCCCGGCCGAGATCGCGAGCCACGCCAGAGCGTTGGGAATCCGTTTCCAAACGGACAGAAAGTTTCGGGCGCAGGCCGCAGCCTCATCCTCGCCCCCGACCCTCACACTGTCGGATCCCCGCCTGGGTGCGGCCTTTCTGCCCAGGAGGTAGTCCGGCAGGTGCTCGTTGCAGTCCAGAGCCACCCTTAAAAGTTCGGAGGCGTGAGCCGTGGCCCCTTCGCGGACGAAGGCCGTCAGCGCCTTCATGAGCAACCACTCCATGTCGTCGTCGTCTTTGTACTCCGCGCGTGAGAGGATCTCCTCGACCTCGGTGAACCGCCCGAGTTCACCGAGGCAGGACAAGAGCACGACACGGATGCCTAGGCCGTCCCTCGGGTTGAGCCGCAAGAGCTCCCGATAATGCCGGATAGCGGTCTCGCAGTCGCCTTTCGTCCAGAGGCAGCGGGCCAGATCGGCGCGGGCCCGCATGTAGGGCCGCGTCTGCACCATGCCCCAGAAGTGCCCGGCGTTCTCCCGAAAGAAGTCCTGACCCAGGGCGCGCTCCTCGGCGGCCACGGCCTTCCGATAGAGTTCGGCGGCCTCAGCGGGCGTCCGCGCCGTCTCCTCGGCCAGCAACGAGTAGGCGTCGCCGCAGTTCGCGCAGATCGAAAGGGCCTCGCGGGCCATTTCCAGGCGCTTGCTCCCATTCTGCTCCTGCCACGCCTCGTACATCAAGTCCTGCGCCTTTTCCCAGGAGTTCGCGGGAGGCGGGGGCGGGATGTTCCCGTCCAGCGACTTCCAGTAGGCGTTCGCCTCCTCCGCGGTCTTGAAATTCGTATTCCGCACGGCCCTGTGGAATCGGGCGGAAATCCGTTCCATGGCGAGCCATGGGATTCTCTGCGACCCAGGTCCGACTTCTTGCGGCCCATCCTCGTCCGGGCATACATCCGGGTCTTCGCCCCAGTCGAGGCCAAGAGCTTCCTTGAACGCGGCCTCCACGGTGAGCCGCCCCTCCTCCCTCTCCTTGCGGCGGCTCAAGATCTGCTCTGGAGAATAGAAGTCCATCCAGTCGTGCAAATAGGGCTGGAGACGCAGATCCGTGATGTCCCGACGCACTTCATCGGCATGGAACATGTTCGCCGCCACCCCGGAATGAACAAGGGACAGGAGCAAGGCCTCATGCTCGCGGCGGGCGCAGTCCAGCAGAATACAGCCCGCGTAGGCGCGCGCGTCCCGGTCTTCGGTCGAATCGGCCGCGACACTCGCGATGAAAAGGAACACCTCGTCGGCATGCTTCGGATGGCTCTGCGCGATGGCCGCCATGGACATCATGGCGCAGTCGCGCAACGACGACTCATTCTCCGCGTCTTGGGCCATGCCCCTCAGGAGAGGCAGGGATTTCGGCCCGACGCGTCCGATGATGGCCGGGAGATCATATTTGAGCATCTCATTCTCCCAGCAATCCGCCTCCTCCAGGGCGAGAAGAAGAGGCGGGATCGCGGCTTCGTCCGCAATTGTACCCAGCAAGTACGCGGCGTGCACCGGCGCGCACCAGCCCGCATCCTGCCTATGCCAATTGCAGCCGTCCTCGATGATTTCCGCGAGGGCCGGGAGGAGCCGCCGGCCCCGGGCGACGACCTCCTGGGCGGCTGCCAAAGGCAGTTGGTCGGCCTCGGTGAA
>CAYHRV010000405.1:0-1829 GCA_964359165.1 uncultured Elusimicrobia bacterium | reverse complement strand
CCCAGGGGCGTGGGGATGAAGGCCGGCACCACCAGGCCCATCCCCTTCTCGATCCAGATGCCGGCGATGGCCAGAACGCAGGCGATGTCGAGGTATTTGAGGCTGCGCGAGATGGGCAGGACGAGGAGGATGAGCGCCACGGTATTGAGGGCCATGGCGGTCCAGATCCAGGGCACGAGGCCGTGGTAGCCGTGCAGGCCGAAGAAGAGGTACTTGGCCGAGGCCACGTGCGCCGAGTCGGTGTAGAACTCCTTGAAGAGCTCGCAGAAGAGCAGGAAGACGTTGATGACCATGGAGACCTGGACGATGCTCCTGAGGAGCTGCAGGGCCTTATCGGATATCTTGTAGTCCGAGACCCGGCGGATGATCTGGAGCGTCAGGATCAAAAAGCCCGGCCCCGCGGTGAACGCGGAGGCCAGGAAGCGCGGGGCCACGATGGCCGAGTTCCAGAAGGGCCGTCCGCCGAGCCCGACGTAAAGGAAAGCCGTGACGGTGTGGATGCTGATGGCCCAGAAGATGGCGATGAACACGAAGGGGAGGTACCAGATCTTGGCGGGCTTCTTGCCCAGGTAGACCATGTAGACCAGATAGCCGGTGATGTGCATGTTGAGGGCCAGGTAGCCGTTGAGCACGATGACGTCCCAACTTAGCATGGAGATGGGCCAGTTGAACTTGCCGATGCCCGGGATCATGTGCCAGAAGCGGTCCGGGCGGCCCAAGTCCACGGTGACGAAGAGCAGGCACATGACGATGACGGCCACGGCGAGCAGCTCCCCGAAGATGACGACCTCATGGAGGGTCTCGTCCTTGTAGACGTACACCGGAATGACGAGCATGACGGCCGCGGCCGCCATGCCGACCAGGAAGGTGAAATTGGCGATGTAGAGGCCCCAGGAGACCTGGTCGCTCATCCCGGTCACGGAGAGCCCCTGGACGAACTGCTTGGCGTAGGAGTTGAGGCCCAGCAGGGACACGGCGGCCAGGACGGTCATCCATAGCCACCAGCGCCAGTCTCCCTCGAGAGTCTCTAGGAGACAGCGGTAGACGAAAGTAAGGTATTCCTTTAGATGAGAGATCATTCCCTTGCTCGCGGCCGCGCTCGCGTCGGTCATGGTGTTCGCCTGTTTGGCTCAACCATTCCCTTGCTCACGGCCGCGCTCGCGTCGGTCATAAATCGAAGTAGTAATAGAAGCGCGGCAAGGTCCCGACCTCCTCCTTGAGGACGTAGACCCGCTTGTTCTTGATGATCTGCGCGATCTCGCTCTCCGGGTCGCGGAGGTTCCCGAATTTGCGCGAACCGGTGGGGCAGACCTCCACGCAGGCCGGGTAGCGGCCCTTGCGCGTGCGTTGGAGGCAGAAATGGCATTTCTCCACCACGCCCTTGGGCCTGGGGCGGTTGGAGAGATAACCCATGTCCGGGTTGATCTCGTCCTTGGGGAGTTCCGGCTTCTCGAAGTTGAAGCGCCGGGCCCAATAGGGGCAGGCGGCCATGCAGTAGCGGCAGCCGATGCACCAGTCGTAATCGATGACCACCACGCCGTCGGGCTCCTGCCAGGTGGCCTGCACCGGGCAGGCCTTCACGCAGGGGGCCTTGCGGCACTGGTGGCACTGCACCGGCATGTAATAGAAGCCTTCCTTGGGGACCTCTCCCTCATAATGATGGTCCGAGGTTTCCACGTCGATGGAGCCCTTGCGCATCTGGAGCACGCGGATGTACTGGAGCTGGGGGTTGCGGGACTGGTTGTTCTCCTTGACGCAGGCGTAGACGCATTTGCGGCAGCCGATGCAGCGCCCGATGTTGAGGGCGTAGCCGAACTCGACGCCGGTCA
>CAYHRV010000404.1:0-1829 GCA_964359165.1 uncultured Elusimicrobia bacterium | reverse complement strand
AACGCGGACATCTCCCGGGCCAAGCGCCTGCTGGGCTACCGTCCGGTCATGGGTTTCGAAAAGGGCATCCGGGATACCTACGAGTATTTCGAGAAGGTCTATTTCCGCGCCCGCCGACGATCGGCTGCCGCATGAGACTCCTGGTCACCGGGGGACTGGGCTTCATCGGCTCCAATTTCATCCGGCATTATCTCGCCCGCCACCCCTCCGACACCATCGTCAACCTGGACCTCTGCACCTACGCGGGCAACCCCGCGAACCTCGAGGGCATGGCCGGGGCCCGACGCCACCGCTGGGTCCGAGGCGACATCACCGATCCCAAGGCGGTGGACCGGTGCATGAAGGGGGCGGAGGCGGTGGTGCATTTCGCCGCCGAGAGCCATGTCGACCGCTCCATCCTGGAGCCGGGCGCTTTTTTGAAGACCAACATCCTGGGGACCCAGGTGCTCTTGGACGCGGCCTTGCGCCATAAGGCGCGGCGGTTCCTCCATGTGAGCACCGATGAGGTCTACGGAAGCGTGGAGACCGGGCGGTCCCGGGAGGGGGACGCGCTCGAGCCCAACAGCCCCTACGCCGCCTCGAAGGCCTCCTCGGACCTCCTGGTGCGCTCCTACGGTGTCACCTTCGGCCTCGATGCCGTGATCACGCGCGCCTCCAACAATTTCGGCCCCTATCAGTTCCCGGAAAAAGCCCTTCCCTTGATGATCACCAACTGGCTCTCGGGCCTTCCCTTTCCGCTCTACGGCGACGGGCGCAATGTCCGGGACTGGGTATTCGTGGGGGACCATGTCCGGGGCATCGAGCTTGCGCTGCGCAAGGGGAAGGCCGGGGAGGTCTACAACATCGGGGGGACCCGGTCCCTCGCCAACCGGGACCTGGTGGCGATGGTGAGGCGCCTCATGGGCGTGGGGCCGGAGTTGGTCCAGCCCGTGCCGGACCGTCCCGGCCATGACCGCCGCTACGCGCTGGATTGCTCCAGGCTCAAGGCCTTGGGCTTCCGGCATGCCTGGACCTTCGAGAAGGCTCTGGAGAGCACGGTGCGGTGGTATCGCGACAACTCCCGATGGTGGAAGCCTCTGAAGGGACGCAAGGATTATAAATCCTACTACAAGACTCAATACAAGAAGGGCTAGGCACACGGCGGCGAAAGCCGCTGTGCGTTTCGAATGGCTACGCCCGCCGGGCGGGAGCTTGAAGACGCGCAGCGCACTTCGTGCGCCGCGTGTAAGGGGGGAGAAGATGATGCAGGCCGTCTTGAACATCGATTCAGGCGTGAGCCGGCGCGAGATCGTGCAGAGGGGCGGGTGGATCGAGGTCATCTGCGGGAGCATGTTCTCCGGCAAGACCCAAGAGCTCATCCGCAGGCTCCGGCTGGCGACCATCGCGCGCCAGAAGGTGCAGACCTTCAACTCCGCGCTCGACGTGCGCTACGGGCGCAACCACATCATCTCCCACGACCTGGCCAAGATCCCCTGCCACCCCGCCAGGACCATGCGCGACATACTCGACAAGGTGGAGCCCGACACCCAGGTGGTCGGCATCGACGAGGTGCATTTCTTCGGGCCCGAGATCGTGGAGGTCTGCGAGACCCTGGCCGACCAGGGCCGGCGCGTGATCGCGGCCGGGCTCGACCAGGATTACCGGGGCCAGCCCTTCGAGGCCACCTCGCGCCTGATGGCCGTGGGCGAGTTCGTGACCAAGCATCTGGCCATCTGCGTGGTCTGCGGCGCCCCGGCCAACAAGAGCCAGCGCCTGAGCCACACCCGCAAGCGCATCAGCGTGGGCGCGGCGGACAAGTACGAGGCTCGCTGCAGAAAGTGCTTCGTTAA
>CAYHRV010000403.1:0-1846 GCA_964359165.1 uncultured Elusimicrobia bacterium | reverse complement strand
GCGGACCCGCCCCAATTCAATCGTCTTTCCGGCCTTGACAATTCGGGTTGCGGCTGTTATCCTCAAATAGACGGAGGGTTGTTAAGCTGCCAAGGCCCCGGCTTCGCCGGGGCCTTGAGTTTTCTTAGAGCAATTCAGCGGCCAATCCGGCGAGCGGAGAGCGTTCGATCTTGGTGAACTTCACGTGCCCGAAGAGGGTCTGGCCCTTGAAGCGTTCCACGAGGTTGGAGAGGCCGTTGGAGGCGGAGTCGAGGTAGTAGTTGTCGATCTGGTAGGGGTCGCCGGTCAGCACGATCTTCGAGTTGCGCCCCACCCGCGAGATGATGGTCTTGATCTCGTGGGGGGTGAGATTCTGCGCGTCGTCTATGAGTATGTACTGCCCCGGCAGGGTGCGTCCGCGCAGGAAGGTGACGGCCTCGATCTCCAGCTTCCCGTCATCCATGAGCATCTGGATGTCGAGCCGGCTGTCCTCCTTCTGGGGCCTCTCCATCAGGAACTCGAGGTTGTCGAAGATGGCCCCCATCCAAGTATTGAGCTTCTCCTGCTTGGTCCCGGGCAGGAAACCGATGTCGTGGCCTACCGGGATCACGGGCCGGGCCACGAGCATGCGCCGGTAGGCGTGCTCGTTGAGCACCTGCTCGAGCCCCGCGGCCAGGGCGAGCAAGGTCTTGCCCGAGCCCGGCATGCCGACGAGGGTGATGAGCTGTATCTCCTTGTGCAGGAGGAGTTCCAGGGCGAAGCGCTGTTCGATGTTGAGCGGCTTGATGCCCCAGGGCATGGCGTCGGAGCGGGTCAGGGGCACGAGCCCCCCCGTCTCCGCGTCCATGCGCGCCAGCGCGCTCGAGGAACCTCCCGCGCAATCCTTGAGTATGGCGAACTCGTTGGGCTTGATATCCTGCCCCGAGACCGTCAGGCGCTTCGTCTTGTAGAACGCATCGATGTCCCCCGCGGGCACGCTCAGTTCGCGCACCCCGGAGTAAAGGTCCGAGACGTTGACCTTCTCCCGCTCATAGTCCTGCGTCTCCAGGCCGATGGACTCGGCCTTGATGCGCAGGTTGATGTCCTTGGAGATAAAGACGACGCGCTCGCCCTTCTTCTTGAGGTGCTGGGCCACGCCCAGGATCATGTTGTCCTTGGTATTGGACATGAACTGGGCCGGGAGGCCGCCGTTGTGCACCATCTCCACGCGCAGCGTCCCGCCGTGGGGCAGGGGGACCCCGTCGGTGAGCCGCCCCTTCGCCCTCAACTGGTCCAAGGTCCGGGCCACCTCGCGGGCGGCGCGCCCGCGTTCGTCGTTGCTGCGCTTGAAGGTGTCGAGCTCCTCGATGACGGGAAGGGGGATGACCACGCTCGAGCCCTCGAAGGAATGCAGGGCATTGGGGTCGTGGATGATGACGTTGGTGTCCAACACAAACGTTTTCATATACCGACGGACCCCCCGCGGGGGTCCGTCTCCGTTCGGGGGGCCTTCTGCTTTTTGGGGAACTCCTTCATGCCGTTCCCGCCGCCGCCGGCAATGGCCCTTCCGTCGCTAAGGGCGCCGGCGCGAGCTCCGGCGCCGGGTCCACCGGCGGGGGCGCCGACATGGGCCGCAGGGCGCGGCGATAGGGGGAGAAGGGCGGCACGAACTCCCGGAACACCTCGTTGGCAAAGAAGACCCCTTCGGCCGTCAATTTGGCCCGGGCCGGGACGCCGCTGCGCGGGTTTCGCGAGAGCGCCACCAAGCCCTTGCGCCGGAGCGCCTCGAACTCCACTTCGAACTGGGAGCGCATGCGCTGGGTCAGGGACACGCCGGAGAGCAGGCGCAGGCCCAGCATGAGGTCCTCGCCGGTCTTCTCCTTGCCCT
>CAYHRV010000402.1:0-1854 GCA_964359165.1 uncultured Elusimicrobia bacterium | reverse complement strand
GCCTCGGCAGGGCCCGCCGCCGCGGGGGGGGCCCGGGGGGAGTATGCGCAGTCTCTTCTTCACCGTGAGGACGAAGCCGCGCAGGGCCGAACGCCAAGGTGCGCTCACGGTCCGCACTTCTCCTTCCGCGGGGAGGTCCGAGCGCGTAGGCTGTTCATCGGAGACTGGTTCAGGCGCCCCATCGGGCGCCGGCTGGGGCGGCTCCTCGGCGGCTTGGGCCGGAGTCTGGGACGGGGACGGCTCCGCAGGAGCCGTCCCTTTTGCCGGAGCGGAGCCCTCTCCTATTCCCGAAGGGGGCTGCGCCCCAGAAGGCGCGGTCGAGGGGGTTTCCAGCTCGCGCTCGGCCGGGCCGAGCGCTTCGACCATGGGCCGCAGGCCCGAGGCCGAGCCGGGAAGTATGTCCCCGAGCATGGATTCGAGCTTGCGTATGATGCCGAAGGAGCGCGCGAGCGTAAGCTCTTTCTCGGCCAACTGCCGAGAGAGCTCTTCGGTGACGGTCTTCTTGCGCGAGAGTTCGCTCTCCTGGGATTCGATCCTGGAGGCGGCCTCCTCGAGCTCCCCCCGCCGCCTTTTGAGGCCTTCCTGGGCCGCGGTGAACTTCTCCTGGAGCTCCTGGACATCGCCCCGCGCCTTGGCCAGTTGTTCATGGAGCACTCTTTCCCTGTCCTCGAAGCCCGGGATGAGGGCGGCCCGGCTTTCCAGGAAGCGGATGCGTTCCCGGGCGGCGAGGAGCTCGTTTTTGACCTCTACGACCTGCCTGCGCAGGGCTTGGGAAAGGGCCCGTTCCTCGCGGCGGTTCTCGAGTTCCTTCATGAGCTCCGTGACATGGGAGAAGATGCGGGAGCTGGAATCGTTGAGGATGTCGTCGGGGGTCTTGGGGAAGGAGGATGCCTCGGAGGGAGCCGCGGCCCGCTCGGGCAAGGGGGAGGAGAGGCGCCGGGCGGACAAGGCGTCGGCGATGTCCGCGAATTCGGCCGCGTGCCGCCAGTTGCGTTCCTGTATCTCGCCCTCCGCCGGGCAGACCATGGAGGCGTCTGCGAAGCCGGGGATGGCGGCCAATTCCTCGGGGGCGTAGGAGCCGGGGACCTCGCCGTTGAGATAGACCCAATACCTCACGGTTTCCCCTCCTCCCGCTCCCGCGAGAGCACCTCCAGCATGTCGCGGACCTCCGCGTAGTGGTCGGCCGCTTCATCCTGGATGGCCTTCAGGCGGACTTCGAGGAAGTGCGCGGTCTCCGAGAGCCTCCGTTCGGACTCGACTCGCTGGGAGTCAAGTCCTTGGCGGACCTCCTTGCCGAGCTTGACGGCCTCCTCCAGGCCCCGCCGCCCTTGGGAAAGCTCGTCCTCCAAGACCTGCCGTCCCCTAAGGATCCGTTCTTGCAGGGCGCCGGCATGGGCTCGGACCTCGTTGAGCGCGGCCTCCATCGCGGTCCTCTGCATCTCCAAGGAGGCGATGGCGCGCTGGCCTTCGGAGAGCTTGCCCAGGAGCGCGGCGTTCTCCTTGACCGCGGCGGCGGCCGCGCCGCGCGAACTCTCCAGGTCTTTCTGAAGGGCGGCGGCGAGGGCGTTGAGCTTGCCGGACTGGGATTCGATGAATTCCTTGTCCTTGGAGAGGCCGGCGATGCGTTCGTTCTGGATGCGGGCGTTCTCCTCGAGGCGGAGCATGTGGGCGCCGTAGCCTTCCTGGACCCGGGCGAGGGCGCCGCGCGTCTCCTCCATCTGGGCCTGCACCCCCACGATGGTCTTGAGGAGGTCGTCGTTCTCCTTGCGCAATCCCTCGACCTTCCTCTCGAGGGCTTCCTTGTCCGCGGAGAGGGCGCGCACTTGGTCCCGGAGCGTCATGGCCGCCGTGTCC
>CAYHRV010000401.1:0-1865 GCA_964359165.1 uncultured Elusimicrobia bacterium | reverse complement strand
CTCTCCGAACGCATCAACGAGAGGAACACGCGACTGCGCGGCGAGCACCAGGAGAAGCTCAACCTGATCCCCCAGGAGGACCTCAAGGGCGTTCTTGACGATGTGGACCGGCCCCGGAAAGTCATCGTGGCCCTGCGCGACCCGGTGCACATGCACACCCTCCATAAAGCGCTGGAGACCCTGGATTCCGACACCACCGAGCTCATCATCCTGCACTCCAAGAGGGCCAAGGGCCTCCACTTGGGCGGCGAGGTCAGCGGCATGGGCCCGGAGGAGGAGCGGCTCTTCACCCAGGTGGTGTCCGCCGCGGAGAAAGCCGGGAAATCCGTGGTCCCGGTGATGGTCATCTCCAATGACCCCTTCTACGCCATCGCCCAGACAGCCCAGGCCGTGGGCGCCGAGGAGGTGGTGCTGGGAGCCTCCAACGTGCTATCGGCCGAGACCCAGCTCGAGCGCCTGGCCATGGCCTGGGGCGCCGTGGCCTCGGAATCCTCGCACCCGGCCAAGGTCGTCATCCTTCGTCCCGACGGGGTGAGAATGGAGTTTCAGCTGTGAGCGTCCTCCCGCGGGGGGTATGGTGACATCGCCCCCCGAACGGAAGCACACCCCCGTGGGGAGTGCGCTAACTTGAAAAGGAAAGATCTCATGAAACGACAGTCTGCCCCCGCAACGAGCATCCCCCCGCGGGGGGGACGCTGACATATGTGCGGAGTCATAGGCCTTCGCTGCGCTGGGGATCGAACGGACTTGGGAACGACGGCCGCTCGCCTGCTCCGCATGCTCGAATACAGGGGCTATGATTCCACGGGGGCGGCCCTTCAGTCCGAGGACGGGACCGTGACCCTGCGCAAGGACGTCGGCTCTCCCACCGAGGTCTGCCGCAGGCTCGACATCCCGGGTCTCTCCGGGAGCGTCTTCTGCGGCCAGGTGCGCTGGGCCACCTTCGGGAAGGTGGACCGCGCCAACGCCCAGCCCCACCAAGTCCATTGCAAGACGCATCTTTACGGCGCCCACAACGGCAACATCACCAACTGCGCCGGCCTCAAGAAGAAGCTCCGAAGGCTGGGCCACCGGGTGCTCAGCGACAACGACGGCGAGATGCTGGTCCATCTCGTCGAGCATCATTTCGCCCGCGGGCTCCGGCGCACTCCCGACCGCGCCCGGGCGCTCAAGGCGGCGGTGCTCAAGACCGCCCGCGAGCTGGTGGGCTCCTACGCGGCCGTGATCGTCGACCCCAAAACGAGGACCCTGGCCGCGATCAAGGCCGGAAGCAGTCTCTACATGGGCCTGGGGCATTACGAGGACGGCGCCGGCGCCGCCTCTTCTTTTATCATCGCCTCCTCGGACCTCGGCTCCGTGCTCTCGCAGACCAAGGCGCTCTTTCCCCTGGGGGAGGGGGAGTTCGCGCTCTTCACCCATGAGAAGGCCGACTTCCACCACCTGCGCACCGGCAAGAAGCTCGATAGGGCCCCGGTGCTCAGCCGCCTCTCCTTCGAAGAGACCGGGCTCAAGGAGCCCTTCAAATATTTCATGGAGCAGGAGATATTCGCCCAGCCGGCGGCGGTGCGCAAGGTCAACGCCCTTTTCCTCGGAGAGTCCCCCCTCCTCGACTCGGCCCGGGACTTCCGCCGCCGCCGGCCCTCGGCGGCGCGCTCCCTCACCCGCTCCCTGCGCTCCCTGTCGGCGGCGGCCGACGACATCAAGCTCAAGGAGGGGCTCCGAAGGATGGTGCGAAGCCCTTCTTTCGACGAGTTGACGGAATACACCCGCACAAATGAGGCCGGCGCACCCCCCGCCGGCGTCGGCCCCCCCGGGGCCCGGCGGCGGTACCCCCACCGGTCCGTCCTGGGGGGAATATCCCGGCG
>CAYHRV010000400.1:0-1879 GCA_964359165.1 uncultured Elusimicrobia bacterium | reverse complement strand
GGCCTGCGCGCCTCGCATCGCTTCGGCTCGCTCCAAAATCGCCTCCGGCGAAATGCATCACTTATTTCATTGCGAGCCCTTCGCCCAGTCCAGGCTGGCGGGCCGCTTGTCCTGACGGTTTGCCCCCTCGGAACGGACCCGTCTCCCCGCGGGGGAGACGGGTCGGGGGATTATGATAGAATGAAAGTAGGGGATGATCCGAGATGCAGGATGCCGAAGAGACCCTATTGATGGGACGCCAGCATGAGATCCGCGCCGAGTCCATGGGATTAGCGCGCCGCTCCACGGACGGACTTTGGCGCAAGATGCTCGCCGACTATGACGCCGCCAATCGCGGCGAGGATTTCGTGCGCGAGCAGATCGACGGGGTCGACCGCTTCGCCGGCCTCAAGGACAGGGCGCGCGTCCTCGACATCGGCTGCGGCGCCGGGATGCAGACCTTGGAGATCGCGCGCCGGGGCTGCCGTGTCCTGGGCCTCGACCCGGACAGCGCCGTCCTGGCCCGCGCCCATTCCCTCTCGCAGGACAAAGGCCTCTGGGTCCATTTCCAGAGCTGCGACCTGCGCCGCATCCCTTACGATGGGGAATTCAACGTGGCCGTCAATCTCCACACCCCTCTAGGCAACCTCCCCCGGGAAGTCGACGACCTGCGCTGTCTGCAGTCCGTGCAGAAGGCGCTCAAGCCCGAGGGCAAGCTCCTGTTGGACCTGCCCAACCGCGACTGGCTGGTGCGCAACCTCGACCCGGGCGCGCTCTCGCAGAAGGTCTTCGATCTGGAGACGGGCCTGCTCTCGCAAGGGGAGCGGTCGGTCCGGGTCTATTCCCTCACCGAACTGAACCGGCTCCTGGGTTTGGCGGGTTTCGCGATGAAGGGAGCCTGGGGAAGCTACGACGGCGCGCCCTTCACCCTGAGTTCCCTGCGCATGATCGTGCTCGCCCATAAGATCCCGGCCGGAAAAGCCCCGCGCCGGCTCGACGACCTCCCCCGCGCCATACGGATCAAAGGACGGGGATGAAGCGGGGCGCGGCGCCGCTCGTTCTCGCGCTCCTGCCGGCCCTCTTCCCATCCCAGGCGGCTTCCATCCCCTTCGAGCGCTTCGAGCTTCCCAACGGCCTGCGCGTGGTCTTATCCCGGGATACCGCGGTCCCGGTGGCGACCGTGGCGATGATCTTCGACGCGGGCGGGCGCCACGAGGCGCGGGGGCGTTCGGGGTTCGCGCATCTCTTCGAGCACCTCATGTTCGAGGGGTCGGCTCACGTGAAGAAGGGGGATTTCGACAAGATCCTCGAGAGGAACGGGGCCGACAACAACGCCTCCACGCACCAGGACTTCACCTTCTATTTCGAGGAGATGCCCTCCGGTGTCCTCCCCGTGGCCCTGTGGCTCGACGCGGACCGCGTGAGCGCCCTCGACGTCAGCGAGACGAACATGAGGAACCAGGTCTCGGTGGTGCAGGAGGAGCGGCGTATGCGCGTCGACAACGAGGCCTACGCGCCCCTGCTCTGGGTGGAGGTCGCCTCGCGGACCTTCGCCAACTACGCCAACAGCCACCCGACCATCGGGAGTTTCGAGGACCTCCAAGCCGCCGGGCTCAAGGACGTGCGCGCCTTCTTCAACCAGTACTACGCGCCCAAGAACGCCTGGCTGGCCGTGGTGGGCGATTTCGACGCGGTGCAGGCGCGCGCCTGGGTCACGGACTATTTCGGCTGGATCCCCAATCGCGACGAGCCCCTGCTCCCTGACACGAGCGAGCCCCGGCAGGAGGGGGAGCGTTCGTTCCAGTCCGTCGATGCGCAAGCCCAGGTGCCGGGCGTGGCCGTGGTGTGGAACAACATGCCGGCGCGGCGTTCGGCGCCCGATTATTACGCCCTGACGCTC
>CAYHRV010000399.1:0-1879 GCA_964359165.1 uncultured Elusimicrobia bacterium | reverse complement strand
CGCCTGAGTTCCTGGCCTGGTCCCAGGCCGCGGCCGAGGGCCCCTCGCCCATCCTCTCAGCCGCTGCGTCCCCGGCGGCGAAGACCGGTGTCGAGGCTGAACGCTGGGGCGTGAATACCGGCCCGGTGGTCGTCAGCGGCATCGCCGCGGGCGTCCCGGGACGCTCCGAACGCCTCTTCCGCGAGGACGCGATCGACGCCCTGATCCGCGGGCAGAACCTCATCGACCTGCTGCCCGAGGAGGAGCTCCATAAGCAGGTGGACAAGAATCTCGAGCGCGTGGTCAAGTCCGAAACGGGAGACCACCGTTTCGAGCGCCTGGAATCCATCGAGCAGGTCATCCACCTGGCCGGCCAGGCGGGCGAGCTGGACATGGCCCGCGAGTTCGGGGTGCGCGGCTCCATCTCGAGCCTCATGGACCGCTCGGCCCAACTCGGTCTCTGCGCCGCCATCCTCGCGCTCAAGGACGCGGGCATCCCCCTGGTCCAGCACTACAAGCGGACCACCACCGGAGGGTCCATCCCGACCACCTGGGGCCTTCCCGTCCCTCTCCAGGAAGAGACCGGCATCATCATGGCCACGGCCTTTCCGGGACTCGAGAGCTTCATCGAGGAGATCTCCCGCTACTTCGCCTACAAATACGCCGCCAAGCCGTGGAAGACTCTCTGGGGCATCTACGACAAGATGATCTCCCTCATCGAGGATGTGGAGGAGCGCAAGCGCCTGGCCGACTGGTTCGCCCGACAGCGCGCCCTTCTCCCCGCCGGGGGGGAAGAGAACGAATACCGCTTCAGCCGCTCCTTCCTCTTCCGCGTGCTCTCCCTGGGCCATGCCCAGACCTCCCAATTCCTCAAAGCCAAGGGACCCTGCACGCAGGTCAACTCGGCCTGCGCCTCCACCACGCAAGCGGTGGGCATCGCCGAGGATTGGATCAGGCTCGGGCGCGCCAAACGGGTCATCGTCATCGCGGCCGACGACATCACGGGCAAGAACGCCTTCCAATGGCTCGGCGTCGGCTTCCTGGCCTCCGGAGCGGCGAGCACCAAGAACGTGGTCAGCGAGGCGGCCCTGCCCTTCGACCGGCGGCGCGCGGGCATGATCGTGGGCATGGGCGCGGCGGGCATGGTGCTCGAGGACGGACGGAGCGTCGAGAGCCGCGGCATGAAGCCCCTAGCCGAGCTCCTGGCGGCCCAGTTCGACAACAGCGCCTACCATATCACGCGCCTTCACACCCGGCACGTCTGCAAGACCATGGAGCGCCTCGTCTCCAAGGCGGAACTCCGCCACGGACTCGCCCGCTCGGACATGGCCGGCAAGATGCTCTTCATGTCCCATGAGACCTACACGCCGGCCCAGGGGGGGAGCTCTCAAGCCGAAGCCGAGGCGCTCAAGGCCGTCTTCGGAGCCGACACGCCCAAAGTCGTGGTGACCAACACCAAGGGATTTACCGGCCACTCCATGGGCGCGAGCCTCGAGGACGTCGTGGCGGTCCGGGCCATGAACCTGGGGAAACTCCCGCCCATCGCCAATTTCAAGGAGCCGGACCCGGAACTCGCGGGCATCACGCTCAGCCAGGGAGGCGACTACGACTGCGAGTTCGCCCTCCGCCTGGGCGCGGGCTTCGGCTCCCAGATCGCGATGACGCTCATGCGCCGAGGCTGGAAAGCGGGCGAGCCCCGCACCGATCAGCCCCGCTACGAAGGCTGGCTCAAGGAGATCTCCCAGGACCCCGACCCCGTGTTGGAAGTCGTTCACAACACGCTGCGTCTTAAAGATAAGAAAGGCAAGACCGGCAAAGGCGCAGCCGCGCCTTTGCCGGTCTTGCCCGTTTCCAAAGCCCCTTCCTCTATTGTTCCGGCGGCCCAGACGCCGCCCGTTAC
>CAYHRV010000398.1:0-1884 GCA_964359165.1 uncultured Elusimicrobia bacterium | reverse complement strand
GCGGGGTTCCAAGCCTTTTTTGTTAAATGGGGGGAGAAGCCCCCATGTGCAGACTCTTCGGACAGATCAGCCTCGAACCCGCGCGGCCTGAAGGACTCCTGGCCTCGGCGCCCGCTTCCCTTCTCGCCCTGAGCCGGGCCGATCCCGAACGCCTCCAGAAGGACGGCTGGGGAGTCGGCTTCTACAACGGCACGGGCAACGCCAAGGTGGTCAAGAGCCCGCGCCCCCTCTTCGAGGAAGGAGGGCGCCTCAAGCGCATCGAGAGCCGTCTGCGCTCGCGCGTCATCGTGGGGCATATCCGGGCCGCCTCCAACCCGCGCGGTTTGTCCGAGAAGAAGCTT
The DNA here is from genome assembly GCA_964359165.1 of uncultured Elusimicrobia bacterium. Taxonomy (GTDB): domain Bacteria; phylum Elusimicrobiota; class Elusimicrobia; order UBA1565; family UBA1565; genus CAYHRV01. The sequence goes on along the minus strand of CAYHRV010000398.1, from coordinate 1,543 downwards.
GTCGCCCTCGAGAACACCCAGCCCTTCCGCTGGGGGCCGGTCGTCTTCGCGCATAATGGGACTCTCAACATCCCCTCGGAGGTCGAGCGCCTGCTCGGCCCCTGGCGCGAGAAGCTGCGCGGGCGCAACGACAGCGAGGTCTATTTCTGGCAATTCATGAAGTTCTACCACTCCCTGGGCTCCATCCCCAAGGCCCTGGAGGCGTGCGTCGGGGAGACCCGGGACCTCTGGCAGGCGGGCTTGGGCAGGCGCCGCGGCCGCAAGGCCCCCTATACCGGCCTGAACACCTTGGTCAGCGACGGGAAAAGCCTGCACGCGCTCTGCCATTATCCGGCCAAGGGCCCGGGCGAAGGACGCGCCCTGCTCAACGCGGGCCAGCGCTGGGGGACGATGAGCCTCGCCGTGCGCGAGGACCGCGTCCTGCTGGCCAGCGAGGACATGGACTCCGGCCGGTGGCGCCGCCTGCGGGAGGGGGAGATCGTTTCTGTGGAACCAGCGCCCGCCGCGCCGCGGGCGCTGCGTGTGCGCCGAACGAGCGTCCTCCCCTGGGGAGGACGCTGACATGAAACAACTAATCATCATCATCGTCCTGGCGGGGGCGGGGTATTTGGCCTACCTTAAATTCCACACGCCTCCTCCGCCTACGGCCGAGCCCCCGGCCCCGCCGCCGGTCATGGAGGAAGTCCAGCGCCAGCTCCTGACCAAGGAACAGATGGACCGCATCAAGCTGGCCTCCAACGACACGGACCCCCAGATCCGCTGGGAGGCCGTCCAACTGCTGATCTCCTCCCGGGACCCGCGCGGCGAGGAGATACTCATCCGCATGCTCCAGCGCGACGGCGACGCCGGCATCCGGAGGAACGTGGTCGGGGTCCTCTCCGAGCGCGGCCCGGAGATGACCGAATACCTCGTCGCCGCCCTGCGCGATTCGGACGCTGATGTACGCCTCAGGGTGCTGGAGGCCCTCCAGCGCAAGGGAGACCCCGCCACCGTCGGCCCGATCTCCGAGTGCCTGCGTGATTCCGAGGAGCGGGTGCGCCTGGCCGCCCTCAAGACCCTCAACAACCTCCAGGAACGGCGCAACCGCGAGATCGACGAGCAGATGCGCAAGCACGAGGAATCCGTCAAGAGATACGAGGAAGCCCTGCGCAAGCATCAGGAGGCCCAGCAGGCCCTGCAGAAAGGCAAAGGCGCCGCCTCCCCGCCCGGAGGAGAGTGATGGCCCTCGACATCCGCGAGATCACCCGGAAGGTCCAATCCGAGAGCGTGTTCGTCGCCGAGCTCAAGCGCGAGCTCGCCCAGGTCATCGTGGGGCAGGACGACATGGTCGACCGCGTCCTCGTCGGCCTGCTCGCCAGGGGTCACATACTGCTCCAGGGCGTGCCCGGCTTGGCCAAGACCCTGACCCTCAAGACCCTGGCCTCGGCCGTGGATGCGCAGTTCAGCCGCATCCAGTTCACGCCCGACCTCCTGCCCGCGGACCACACCGCCACGCTCAACTTCACCCCCCAGACAGGGCCCGTCGCCCTGCGCAAGGGCCCCC
>CAYHRV010000397.1:0-1885 GCA_964359165.1 uncultured Elusimicrobia bacterium | reverse complement strand
CCGATGCCGTAGAAGCGCATGGAGCCTTCCACGTTGTACTGCACCCGTCCGGCCACGACCAGGCCACGGCCCAGGAAGTCCATGTCCTCGAAATCCGCCATCAGTTCCCGGTCGGCCAACTGGGAGATCGACCCCCGGAGGTTCAGGGCCGAATTGGCGGTCGGGTAATAGTAGTAGCGGTAGGTGGGGATGGTCCGAAAGACGGGATTGTGGGTCACTGAGGGAGCGTGGATGTGGCGGATGCGCCCGTCCTTGGAGTCCTTGAAGACCCAGATGGGCATCACGCCGGCGGTGACGCCGCGGTTGGGGTCGGTGTCCACTACGGGCAGGCGGATGAACATGCCCTGGGGCACGGGCTGGAGCATCAAGCGGATGAACCAAGGCTCCTGGGCGCGCTCCTGGGCGAGGCCTTCCGGGAGGCGTACGGGAGGGACCGCCTCGCCGCTGCGCTCGTCCATGCGGGACGCCCAAGCCGGAACGGGCGTGGACAACGGCAGGCAGGCGGCCAAGAAGAAGAGAAAAACGAGTCGGAGGAAAGTTCCCATATGAACGGACCGGCGCGGAGAATCCTGGAACGAAATCCTCCGCGGGCATCAGTTTATCAAATTGCCGCGTCTCCCTTCGGGAGCCGGGAGAGGCTCCAGGCGGCCTGTTCGGCCACCATCGGGTCCTCGTGGGAGAGGTGTTTTTCCAGCGCCGGGCGCCAGCGGGGGTCTCTGGAATTTCCCATGACGAGCAGGGCGTTGCGCAGGAGCGCGGCGCGCCCCGTGCGGTGCAGGGGGGTGTCCTTGAAGCGGCGGTCGAACTCCTCCGGCGTCAAGGCGGAGAGTTCTTCGAGGGGCAGAGAGGGGGGGAGCGTGGGCTTGAGGACGGAGGGCGGTCCCGCGAATCGAGTCCATGGGCAGGCGGTCTGGCAGTCGTCGCACCCGAAGGCCCAATCCCCGACCCCGGGGCGGAACCCCTCCGGGATGGGTGAAGCGCGGTGCTCCACGGTGAAATAGGCGACGCAGCGGGAGGCGTCCAGGACGCGGGGTTCTGGGAAGGCCTGCGTGGGGCAAGCCCGCAGGCAGCGATCGCAGGAGCCGCAATGGTCCCGGGCGGGGGCGTCATAGGCGAGGTCCCGGTCCACGGCCAGCCCGGAGATCAGGAACATGGAGCCCAGCCGCCGCGAGAGTATCAAGGTGTTCTTCCCCACCCAGCCGAGGCCCGCTTGCCGCGCGTAGAGCCGCTCCAAGACCGGGCTGGTGTCCACGAAGAGCCTGCCCGCGGCCCCCGGCGATGCCTCCCGGCAGAACCAGTCCAGCAGTTCCTTCATGAGCGAACGCAGGCGCGGGTGGTAATCCGGGGAGCGGGCGTAGGCGGCGATGCGTCCCTCTCCCGGCAGGGCCGCGGAGGTCGGTTCACCGTAGCTCCAGGCGCAGAGGACCACGGAGCGGGCTTGGGGGAACCAGCGGCGGATGTCGGAGCGCGTCTCGGGAGAACGGGCCATGTAGCCCATGTCCCCGTGCATCCCCTTCTCGAGCCAACGCAGGTACGCCTCGGGCCCGCCGGGGCCCTCGGGGACCAGGGCCGCGGGGGCCGCGCCCAGGGCGTCCCCCCCCCGGGAACGGGCCTTCTTCCGCAGGGCGCGGGTCAGGTCTTCGGCGGTCCGGTCAACGGCGTTCAGAGGGCGGGTTCCGTCTTGAGTATCTTGAATTTCCGGGCTCCGGCGGGAAGGGAGACCGTGACTTCCTCTCCGACTTTGTGGCCCAGGATGCCTTGGGCGAGGGGGGCGAAGATGGAGATGCGTCCGGAGGAAGGGTTCGACTCCTCCTGGCCGACCAGGGTCCATTCCATCTCCTCGTTCTCTTCCTTGTCGAGGAGCGTCACCTTGACCCCGATCTGG
>CAYHRV010000396.1:0-1902 GCA_964359165.1 uncultured Elusimicrobia bacterium | reverse complement strand
AAGTCCGGTCATTTGACCGCGGAGGAGCGCGCCGCCCGCTTGACGCGCTCGCGGGCGCGGTTGTGTTCTTCTATGGTCCGGCTGAAGATGTGGGTGCCGGTGTTGTCGGCCACGAAATAGAGCGCATCCGTGCTCCCGGGATGGAGCACGCTGCGCAGGGCGTCCAACCCCGGACTGCAGATGGCGCCGGGGGGGAGGCCGAAGTTCTGATAGGTATTGAATCGGGAATAGGCCTTCAAGTCGGACCGGGTCAAGCGTTTCTTCCAGACCCCGGTCTCGGAGCCTAAGGCGTATTGGACGGTGGGGTCGGCCTCCAGGCGCATGCGCCGGGAAAGACGGTTGAGATAGACGGCGGCGATGAGCGGCATCTCGGAGGAGACCATGGCCTCGCGCTGGACGATGGCGGCGAGCGCCACGACCTGGGAGAGGGTGAATCTCTCCTGGCGCACGGAGGCGAACTCCGGCTCCGCGAAGCGGGTGAACTCCGCGTGCATGTGGTGGGCGACGGCCTTGGCCTCCATCCCCCGGCTGAAGAAATAGGTCGCGGGGTAGAGGAAGCCTTCCAGGTTGTTCTCCCGGACATACCTCAGGAACGGCTCGGCCTGCGTGACCCCGGCCTCCTCCAGGCGCAGGGCGATCTGCGAAGCCATGAAGCCTTCCGGGATGAGCACGCGCACATGCTCGCTGCGTCCGGCGCGGATGATCTCCAGCGCCCGCCACGAGCCCATCCCCTTGCGGAAGTGGTAGACGCCCGGCTTGAGGCTGCGATCGACCGCCGAGAGCTTAGCCGCGGCCTTGAAGAGGAGGACGGAGCCTATCACGCCTTCGCGTTTGAGGATGCGCGCCGTCTCGGCAGCCCCCACGCCGGCGGGTATGTCCACGCGCCTCTGGGGGCCGAGCGGGAGCAGGGACCAAGCGAGGAGGCCAAGCCCTCCCAGGAGGAGGGACAGGGCGGCGGCTTTCAGGGGTCTCAGGTCCTTGCCCGTCTCAAGACCGCGCGCAGGCGGGCGAGGAGGTCCTCGGATTTGAAGGGTTTGGTGATGAAATCATCCACCCCGAAATGCAGGGCCTCAAGCTCGTCGTCGGCCGTCTGCTTGACCGTGAGCATGATGACCGGCAGGTCCCGGAGTTCCGGCACTCGGCGCAGGTTCTGCACGAAGGTCTGTCCGTCCATCTTGGGCATCATCCAATCGCACAGGACGGCCTCGGGCTTGAATTCGGAGGCAGCGGAGAGCCCCTCCTGGCCGTCGGGAGCGATGCGAACCTCATAGCCGGCCGTCTCCAGCATGTCGCGGATGATGATGCGAAAATCCTCCTCGTCCTCCACCACCAGTATCTTGGTAGGCATTGGCTTGCCCTCCTCTTGACGATTACCGAACGCCGCTTCCGAAAATCACCGCCTTGCCCGCGGGGCCTATCCCCCTCGGAACGGACACACCTCCCCGCGGGGGAGGTGTGTCGTTACGACATCTTCAGGTTGAAGAGGAACTGCGTGCCCTTCCCCGGCGAGGAGCGGACGGTGACCTTCCCTCCGTGCGCCTCCACGATCGACTTGACGATGAATAGTCCGAGCCCTGTCCCCTTGGGTCCCTTGACCCCGAGGTTCACGTTCTTGCCTTGCGCGAATTTCTGGAAGAGATTGCGCGCGTCCTCCTCGTCCATGCCCCGTCCGGTGTCCGCTACCGCCACCTCCAGGTAGCGCTGGTTCCCCTCCCGGTACTGCTCCCCTTGCACCCAGACATGGCCCCCGGCCGGAGTGAATTTGAGGGCGTTGGAGATGAGGTTCACGAAGACCTGGCGGACCCTCTCGGGGTCGCCGTGGACGTCGGCGAGCTGGGGATCGAGGCGGTTGAGCACCGTCACCCCCTGTTCCTTGCTCTTGGCCTCGAAGAACTGCACCAC
>CAYHRV010000395.1:0-1908 GCA_964359165.1 uncultured Elusimicrobia bacterium | reverse complement strand
AGGAGCTCGTCTCCGAACCCGGCGGGCTTCGCGGGGGAGTGGACCTCGCTTGCGCGCCGCCGACTCCAGGCGCCAGCGCCGGAGCTCAGGCCCGCCGCGGGGGCGGCCGGTGTGGGGGAAAGCCGCGCGGACCCCGGGTCCGCGGACAAGAGCTCTCCTACCCGCCGGCAGGCGTCCTCGTCTTGGCGGAGACGGCTCCATTCCTGGGGGATGCGGCCGGCGGCTACGATGAGCTTCACCTCGTCCAAACCCAGAGCCTCGGCGATCCTGCGCACGCAGTCGTCGGGGGGAGGGCTACGCTTGCCGGCGAGGACCTTGGAGAAGAAGGACGGGTCGAGGTCGGCCCGGCGGCAGAGTTCGCGAAGACCCATGCCCCGGGCCGCCATCGCCTCCCGGACAGTCTCCTCGAAAGGGCCTGTCATGTCAGCGCCCCCTCCGCGGGGTAGGGGGAACCCCAGTGGGGTTCCCCACTGGGATGCCCCTTCGTTCGGAGGGGGTGCCGGTGCTTCCTTCGGGGGGCCTATGCCGTTTTATCGAGAGCTTCATTTCTTGCCAGTCATTTGAATTTCACCGCATCGTACTTGGTCTGCACGATCTTGTTGTCCGGGCCGTTGGGATACTCTTCCAGATAGCGCTCGAAGTGCGCGCGCGCCTTCTCCCACTGTCTCTGATCCGTATAGATGGTCCCGAGCCGGACCATGGCCTTGGGGGCGTATTGGCAGGTCGGGTAGCCGCTCAAGAGTTGTTCGAACGCCTCCGCCGATTCCGGGTACTCGCTGCGCAGATAGTGCGCCTCGCCCACGTAGTAATCGAGCTTGGGCGACATCGCCGGGTCGGGGTGGCTCTTGGAATAGGCCAGCACGTCCTTGAAGGTGTAGTGGCTCTTCACATAGAAGCCGAGCCCGACGACGACGGCCAGGATGAAGAACCATTTCTTGAGATTTATCTCCATTCCCTCAATCCTCCGCCTTGATCAGGTCCCCGGGCTGCAGCGAATCCCCCGATCGCAGGATCGCCGCCCGGTAGACGCCTTCGGCGGCTTTCCGGGTCAGCTCGATGAGCCCCACCTTCTGAACGTAGAGGGCGGACTTGTCGGCGTCCGCTTCCGTCGGTCCGGAGACGCGATATACGCTGTAGCGCTTCCCCCGGCGGACATCCCCGGACTCGATGGCTACCTCCACCAAGTCCCCCTGGGCGGCCAGGGATTCCTTGCCTCCCATCTCCCGGACCCGGCCGTCCTCCCTCCAGCCGGAGGGCATCATCATCCGGAACACCGCCGGCTGCTGCCCCGCCATCTGGCCGGGCAGGCGCTCGGAGAGGGAATCCGGAACGGTGATGCCCTCATCGGAACGGTGCGGGGAATACCGCACGGGCTCGGGGGCGGACGCCTTTTGCGCGGCGCGCGGCGGCGCGGGAGCGGGTTTGACCGGCTCCGGCCGCGGGGCGGGAACGGGCGGCGCGGGTTCCTGCACGGGCTCCGCGGCCGCGGGCGGCGCGGGCTCCGGAGCCTTCGACTCCTCGATGCCCGGGATGAGGAGCGTCTGGCCGGGATAGATCCAATGGGGGTCGTTGACCTCCGGGGCCGGGTTGGCCTCGGCGATCCTCCTCCACTTCAGATGGTCGCCGTAGTACCTGTCGGCGAGGTCCCACATCGTGTCTCCCGTGACCACGGTGTGCCGGGTCCCGGCGGCCGCGGCCGCCCCGGGGGATTACAACGCCCGGGCCATGGACAACCTGAACCCGGCCCAGGGTAGCCCCGAGAAAAAACAAAGAACCGCGATTGCATGTCTCATCCGTTCCCTCCGTCGACTCCACCCGTCCCGCGCGCTTCTCTCAAGGTAGGTCCCATTTTCCCAAATATCCCATGGCCTCGGCCAGATGTCTCTTCTTCACGGCCGCGGACAGATC
>CAYHRV010000394.1:0-1912 GCA_964359165.1 uncultured Elusimicrobia bacterium | reverse complement strand
CTCAAACCCGCGGGGGCCGCGTCCAAAGGGGCGGAGAGGGCACGATGAACCCCGGCGTCATGGAACTGCATCCCGTGGAGCGGCCCAGGGAGCGCATCGCGGCGCGGGGGGCCGGGGCCTTGAGCGAGGAGGAGCTTCTGGCCGTGCTCCTGCGCACCGGCTACGCCGGCTGCGGCGTGCTGGAATTGGCCTCGGAGCTTGTGCGCAGATACCCCAAGGGCGCCTTGGCGCGCCTTCCCATGAAGGAGCTCAGCCGCCTCAAAGGCGTGGGCCCCAGCCGCGCCGCCTCGCTGACCGCGGCCTTCGAGCTCGCGCGGCGCTGGGAGAGCGGAGACCGCTCGTCCGCGGCGCCTCTGCTGGATACCCCCTCCCGCGTCATGGAGAGGCTCGAGTTCCTCAGGGGCAAGCGCAAGGAGCATTTCGTGGCCCTCTATCTCAACGCCGCCAACCGCCTGCTCCACGAGGAGGTGGTCTCCATCGGCACTCTGACCGCCAGCCTCGTGCACCCCCGGGAGGTGTTCTCCCCGGCGGTGGAGCGGGGCGCGGCGAGCGTGATCGTGGCGCACAACCACCCCTCCGGCGACCTGCGCCCCTCGCCCGAGGACAAGGAGACCACGCGCCGCCTGGCCGGGGCCGGACGCTTGCTGGGCATCCCGCTCTTGGACCATCTGCTCGTGGCCGGCACGGGCTATCTGAGTTTCCGCGAGAAAGGCCTTCTGGAGGTCGCGTGAGGAGAGAGTTCGCCGCCCTGCCCCTCCTGCTCTTGTCCGCCTGTTCCGACCTCGAATTCCGGCAGGCGCGCCGTCTGGAGGACAAGCGCGAGTTCGACCGAGCCGCGGCCTCCTTCGAGCGGGCGCTCGAGGGCAGCCCCGGCGGGCCCCGCGAGACCGAGATGCTGGTGCGCCTGGGCCGCATCTACGCCGAGGAGTTCGGGCGCTGCGAGCGCGCCCTCCCCCTCTTCGAAGCCGCCGCGCGCGCGTCCTCCTCCGGCGCGGGAGCCGGGGGAACGGACTGGCCCGCGCTGGCCCGACGGGCCCTGATGTCCTGCCCGGATTATTTCCCGCTCCGGGACGGCGCCCGCTGGGTGTGGGTGGATAGCCAGAGCGGCGGCGCCAACATGAGGCTCGAGGCCGCCCTTTCCCGGTCGAGTTCCACGGCGAGCGCGGCCGGGGCGTATTTCGCCGGGAAAGAGCGCTTCAAGGAATACCGCCGTTCCTACGAGGTCGAGGATTTCATCCTTTGGGAAAAGGAACCGGCCGGCGAGCGGGCGCCCATCCTGAGATACCCCTACCACGAGGGGCTCTCCTGGCAGGCCCGCCGGGGCGGGAAGCTCTTCACCTACCGCATCGACGCGGCGGGCGTCGCGGTGAGCGTGAAGGCGGGCTCCTTCACCGGCTGTCTCAAGGTCAAGTCCTCCGCCGCCGGGGACCCGGCTTGGGTCTTCGACTACTATTGCCCCGGGGTCGGGCGGGTCAAGACCACGGTCGGCGTGCCCGAGGGAGAGAACCCCAACACCGAGCTCGCCGAGAGCTCCTTGCTTTCCGGGGCCTCACCCGCCGCCCAAATACTCCAGTAAGGAGCGGCTCCCCGGCGGCGACACGATTAAATCCGTTCATTTTCCAAAAAATAATCCTGAATTTATATAGCGATTCCCCATCGCCCGGGCGATGCTGATTGCGCATATATTTCCAGCACTATTTTTTTGAAAATCGCAGGCACATCCCGCATTCTAATACCCGCTTCGGTGCGCAGAAAACGGACTTAGAGACAGGCCCTCTCGCCGCTGATCCACGAGGTATCCGCAGAACCCGGCGGATCGAGAACGCCTCCTTGCTGGAGGATCAGGGGCGCCCCGGGGGCAGCATTTTCCAATCCGAGAATGAGCCTGAAGGACGTTGACGGTAAGGCGTAG
>CAYHRV010000393.1:0-1929 GCA_964359165.1 uncultured Elusimicrobia bacterium | reverse complement strand
CACGGCTCATCAAGGAGCTGGCAAGGCTCCGCCGGGTGCTGACAGGAGTGCGCACCCTCGAGCGCTTGCCCGACGTCGTCTTCGTCATCGACCCGGCCGAGGAGTACATGGCCGTGGCCGAGGCCCGCAAGCTCTCCATCCCCGTCGTGGCCGTCTGCGACACCAACTGCGACCCGGACCTCATCGACCATCCCATCCCGGGCAACGACGACGCGGCCCGGGCGATCAAGCTCTTCGTCAACGTGATCGCGGAGGCCATCCTGGAAGGGAAGACCGCCTACGAGAAGTCCAAGGCCGCGGCCGCCCAGCCGACCCAGGAGCTCTCCACGGAGGGAGGGCTCTCCATCGAGGGGCTGGAGGCCGAGGCGCCCGCGGAGGGCGCGGCGGCCCCCGCGGCCGAAGGAGCCGCTCCGGTGGAAGCCCTGCTCGCCAACGACGCGGCCGAGGCCGACACGGCCGCGGTCGCGGAGGAGAAATAGCATGGGCCCCGCCGCGGTCGGTTCCAACGAACTCATCCTCAAGCTCCGCGAGAAGACCGGCGCGGGCATGATGGACTGCAAGCGCGCCTTGGGCGAGGCCTTGGGCGATTACGAGAAAGCCGTCGAGGTCCTGCGCAAGAAAGGCCTCGCGGACGCGGCCAAGAAGGGCGCGCGGACCACCAAGGAAGGGCTCGTCGCCGCCTTCACGAGCGCCGATGGCCGCGCGGGCGCTCTCATCGAACTCGACTGCGAGACGGATTTCGTGGCCAAGACCGAGGAGTTCCAGAAGCTCGCCGCCGGCCTGGCCGAGAAGGCCGCGCAGGGGAGCCTCTCCTCCGTCGAAGCCGGAGCCCCGCTGATTACGGCCGCCATCACCAAGCTCGGGGAGAACATCGTGTTCAAGCGCCTGGAGCGTTTCGAGCTCCCGGGCCCGGGCCTCCTCGCGCACTACATCCACACCTCCGGCGGGAAGAAGGGCGCGATGGTCCAGCTCTCCTGCACCTCCGATGACTCGGCCAAGAGCCCGGCGGCCGCGGAGCTGGGCAAGGAGCTCGCCCTGCAGATCACGGCCATGAGCCCCCGCTGGCTCTCCCGGGCCGCGGTCCCCCCCTCCGAGGTGGACAAGGAGCGGGACATCTACGCCACGGTCGTCCGGCAGGAAGGCAAGCCCGAGGCGGCGGTGGCCAAGATCGTCGAAGGCAAGCTCAACAAGCTCTTCTTCCAGGCCTTCTGCCTGCTCGAACAGGTCAGCATGCGCGACAACAAGACGCCCATGAGCAAGCTCGTTGACGACGCCTCGGCCAAGGCCGGGGGCAAGATCGAGGTGACGCGCTTCGTCCGCTACCAGCTCGGCGGAGAGTAAGAAGTGAAACGCCGACCGAGGGATAACCCGAGGGAGTGCCGCATCCGCGTCCGTGGGGGCGGCCGCTTCAAGCGGGTCCTGCTCAAGCTCTCCGGCGAAGCCCTCCTGGGCAAGGAGCCTCACGGGATAGACTCCGCCTCCCTGACCCACATCTGCGCCGAGATCCGCAGCGCGTACAAGAAAGGCGTCCAGCTCGCAGTGGTCATCGGCGCCGGGAACATCTGGCGCGGCCAGGACCGGGGAGAGGCCATCGACCGGGTCACGGCGGATTACATGGGCATGCTGGCCACCATCATCAACTCCCTCGCCCTGCAGGACTCCCTCGAGGGCATGGGCGTGCCCACCCGGGTCCAGACCGCCATCGAGATATCCAAGCTCGCCGAGGCCTACATCCGCCGGCGCGCCATCCGCCACCTGGAGAAGGGGCGGGTGGTCATCTTCGCGGGTGGGACTGGGAACCCCTATTTCACGACGGACACCGCGGCCGCCCTGCGCGCCGTTGAGATCGAGGCCGACGAGGTGCTCAAGGCCACCAAGGTGGACGGAGTCTACACCGACGATCCCGCGCGCAACAAGAACGCGCGCCTG
>CAYHRV010000392.1:0-1932 GCA_964359165.1 uncultured Elusimicrobia bacterium | reverse complement strand
GGCGCTCAACGAGATCGCCGAGACCGCGGGCCTGCGCATCGCCGTCTCGGAGGAGGCCGTGCCCGTGCGCCGCGAGGTGGCCGCGGCCTGCGAGCTCCTGGGCCTCGACCCTCTCTACATGGCCTGCGAGGGCCGCTTCATCGCCTTCGTGCCCCAAGCCCAGGCGGACCTGGCGCTCAAGACGCTCGCCAAGGCGGCCCCGGGTCAAAGCCCCGCCCTGCTCGGACATATCGCGGGCGCTGTCTGGCGGCCCCGGAAGGGGCGCCGTGCCGCGTCCGATAATTGGAACGGCGCGGCGAAGGGGGAGGTGGTACTAAAGACGCGCCTGGGCGTCGACCGCGTCCTGGACATGCTCACCGGAGAACAGCTCCCCCGGATATGCTGAGCCGCTAAACCTCGCCCGCCAGGGTGAGTTCCTCGCGGTCGTGGAAGAGATGCCGGGCCTTGAGCGTCGAAGAGAGGCGGCGCAGGGACTGCGCCGCCTCCAGCAGGCGCAAGGGGTCGCGGCGTCCGAATTTCAGGTTCACGATGAAGCGGCGGCACCAGCCCTGCGAGAGCCAGCGCTCGGTCAAGGCGAGTATCCTATCGGGGTCCTCGACCATGTCGCAGAAGAGCCAATCGACCGGAGCCTCGGGAGCGAACTTAAAGGCGTCCTCGGCGCGGTGCTCGATGCCCGGGTGCAGGGCTCCGGCCTTGAGCGGGCCGTTATCGACCGCGCACACGAGGGCTCCGCGGCGGGCCGCGCTGTAGCTCCAACCGCCCGGCGCCGCGCCCAGGTCGGCCACGGTTTCGCCCGCGGCCGGCTCGCGTCCGAGCAGGCCGTAGGCCTCCTCCACCTTGAGATAAGAGCGCGAGGGGGCCTGCGGGTCATCGGCCATGCGGCGCTGTCCGCCGGCCAGGGCTTCCCGGGACGCGAAGACCCGGTCGAAGCCGTGCAGGTAGGCGAACAAGCCGCGCCGCGCTCCGATCTCGGGGCGGCCCGGGGCCGCCAGCTTGGCCACGCGCGACATCCTCGAGCGGATCTTGGCGAAGGCCTCCTCCTCGACGGTCTTGGCCCTGCGGGCCAGGCCCGGGAGCCCGGCTGATTCCAGACAGAAAGGCCAGGGGCCCTCGAAACGCTCCCCCTGGGTCGAACTCGTGAAAAAATCCGCGACCGCGCCGGCGAGCGCGTTGACCGAGGCGCCGGCGAACTCCTGGGGAGAAGTCAAGGAAAGGTGGGCGAAGCAGAGCTCGCCCTTGCCCCTGGGCCCCAGCACCCAGCCCGGACCCGAGCGCTCGGCCGCTCCCTCCAACTCCTTGGCCAGGAAGGACTCGTAGCCCGGCTGACAGACATGGAGCCTCACCGCGGGCCCCTACTTCCCGGCCAGGTCCTCGAGGTCGGAGAACGAAGAGCTCTCGGAGGCGGAATCCTGGAAGCGGGTCTGGATGCCGTTGGGGATGAGGTGCGCGAAGCGGGAGGCCCGGGTGACGTCCTCACCGCGGCAGTCCGCGCCGGCGCAGCGCCGGGTCTTCATGCATTGCTTGCCGCCGGGAAGGTCGACGAGCTCGAAATCGTCCTCGCCCCGGACCAGCACGCCCACGATCCCCTTCGTCCGGGCGTTGAAGACCGGGCTTCCGGAATTGCCGTGGAAGGTGTCGAGGTCCGTCTTAAAGTATTCCTCGGGGCCGTTGTCGGTGACGCTCGCGCCGCCCGCGAGCTTGACCGGTAGGCCGCTGGGGTAGCCGACGACCATGAGCGGCATGCCCCGGGCGACTTTCCGGCGCTCGATCTTCAAGGGCCGGTGCCCTCTCACGGGCCGGTCGAGGCGGACCACGGCCCAGTCCGCGCCCTTGGCCTCGGCCTCGTGGCCGACCAGGAAGGCGCAGGAGTAGACTTCCGAGGCCGGGACGCGGCGAAGAGCCGAGTCCTCCTTGCTCAGGGCGAAACCGAAG
>CAYHRV010000391.1:0-1942 GCA_964359165.1 uncultured Elusimicrobia bacterium | reverse complement strand
TTGGCCGAGAGGGGGTGGGGCTCATAGGGCTCGGTGGGGAGGCCGAACATCATCCACAGGAAGTTGGAGGCGTAGTCCAGCGAGTTCTTGGGGTACATGTGCGGGCGTCCGATGGATTTCTTGTACGCGTAGGCCGCGATGGTGGGGAGCTTGGCCAGGAGGCGGTGGATGTCGAGGTCCACTCCGGCCTTGTCTCCGGAGTCGGGCTTCTGGTAGAAGGTCGAGAGGGTGTTGACCGCCGAGGAGAGCGTCGCCATGGGGTGCGCGTCGCGCGGGAATCCGTCGTAGAAGCGGATCATGTCCTCATGGATCATGGAGTGGCGCGAGAGCGAGGTGCGGAAGGCGTCGAGCTCGAGCTTCGTCGGGAGGCGGCCGTAGATGAGGAGATAGGAAGTCTCCAGGAAGTTGGATTTCTCCGCCAATTCCTCGATGGGGATGCCGCGGTAGCGCAGGATGCCCCGTTCCCCGTCGATGAAGGCGATCGCGCTCTTGCAGGACCCGGTGTTCATGTAGCCGGGGTCGAGGGTGATGAGGCCGGTGGTGGCGCGCAGGTTCCCGATGTCTATGCCGCGTTCTCCCTCGGAGCCCTCCACGATCGGCAATTCGAAGCTCTTCCCATCCACCTGCAGTACGGCTTTCATTCCCGTAGTCGAGGCCGGCGTGGTCGTGGTCATATCATCCTCTTTGTGCGCGCGGGTCGCGTGTAAAACCAATACACCCCTATCCTTTCATGCATCGTTTCTTCCATCCTCAGCGGCGTGAGGGAATTATCCTAGCAAATTCAGTTATAATGTGAGCAGGATGACCCGGCGCATCGACACCCGGCTGTTGGTTCAAAAACACATGGATCAGACCGCCGCCGCGATCGCGGCGGCGGGTTCCCCCCCCTGCCTGGCCTGCGTGCTCCTGTGCCCGGCGCCCGAGGATAGCCGGCGCTACCGGGACTTGATACTCAAGGATGCCGCGCGCCTGGGCGCGCGGGTCATGAGCCTGGAGCCGGGCTCGCAGGACGAGCTCGCCGACGCCGTGGCCGGGCTCAACGCGGACCCCTCCGTGCATGGGATCATGGTCTTCCATCCCCTGGGCCTGACCGTCCCCGATGAGGAAGTGATGGATTGGGTGGCCCCGGAGAAGGATGTCGAGGGCCTGCACGCGGTCAACCTCGGCTACCTGGTCAAGTACCGAATCTACCTCGATGAACCGCGCGGGATCAAGTGCGTAGTGCCGGCCACGGCCAAGGCCGTGGTCAAGACGTTGCAGTCATCTCCGGGGGTGGGGATCGAGGGAGCCTTCTCCGTCATCGTGAACAACTCTCTGCGCGTGGGCAAGCCTCTGGGGCTGATGTTGGAGAACCTGGGCGCGACGGTGGTCAATTGCTATGATAAGACGCGCGCCGCGGATCTGGAAGCGGCCCTGCGCAGGGCGGACATCGTCGTGACCGCGGTCCCGGACCCCGCTTTCCGGCTGGACGCGTCGTGGGTCCGCCCGGGAGCCGCCGTCATCGACGTCTCATACGAGGGGAACTGGGAGGCGGGCGCGATGGAGGGAAGGGCGTCCCTGATCTGTCCCTCCGGCAGCAACGGCATCGGCAGAATGACAAGAGCCATGACATTCGTGAACCTGCTCTACTGCGCCAAACGCGCCGCCGCGGGTGCGGGTGCCGCGGCATGAGACCGCCCAGGCTCCGGGTCATGCTGGCCGATGACGAGACCCTTTTTCGCGACGTCATCAAGGACCTGCTCTCCCAGGAGAAAGGCGTGGAGGTCGTGGGGGAGGCCGGCGACGGGGAAGAGGCCGTCAAGCTGGCCAAGACGCTCAAGCCCGACGTCATCCTCATGGACATCGGACTGCCCAAGCTCGACGGCATCCACGCGACGGCGTCCATCACCAAGCTCTGCCCCAAGACCAAGATACTCATGCTCTCCGCCTTCCAGGACGAGCT
>CAYHRV010000390.1:0-1944 GCA_964359165.1 uncultured Elusimicrobia bacterium | reverse complement strand
CCTCGCCCGCGGGCGCGTCGATGGCGTCGTGGAGGTCGGCTAAGGGGTTTATCCCTCCCCGTTCTCCCCCGACGGCGCCTGCACCATCTCGAGCGCCTCGGCCGCGCTTGAGCGGGCGCGGGGTTCGGGCGCCCCGGAGGCTTCCTCGAGGGCGGCGAGGGAGGACTCCGCTAGGCGGCCGAGGCCTCCCAAGGTCCGGGCCGCCTCGACGCGGACGGGGACTTCCTCGTCCCCGAGGGCGCGCACGAGGTCCGGGATGGAGTCTCGCGCCGCGCCCCCGAATTCCCCCAGGGCGCGCAGGGCGCTCAGACGCACCGCGGGTTCCTTGTCGCCGAGCAAGGCGGCGAGTTCGGCCGCGGCTCGGACCGCTTCCCCCCCCAGCCTCCCTAGCGCCGCGGCGGCTCCGGCGCGCACGAAAGGGTCCTCGTCATGCAGGGCGCGCGTCAGATTCGGGATGGACCCCTGCCCGGCGCTCCCCAGCTCGCCCAGGGCGCGCGCGGCTTCGCGGCGCACGGCCGGGTCCTTGTCGGCGAGGGCGGAGCGGAGTTCCGGCTCCGCGCGCGCCGCCCCGGGTCCCAGGTTCCCAAGCGCCGAGGCGGCTCCGGCGCGCACGTCCGGCTCTTCGTCGCGAAGGGCGGCTTGAAGCTGCTCAAGGGCGGCCTGCGCGCCCGACCCCGTGTTCCCAAGCGACAGGATCGCGCTCCGCCGCCGCCTGGCTGCTGGGGGTCCTGGGGCCGAGAGCTCGCGACGCCCTCCCCGCCCTGCTGAAGATACTTCGGGAGGGGGACCCCCAACTCCGTCTCAAGGCCGTTTGGGCCCAAGCGGATTCGCCCCGACTTGCAGGGCCTTCACTGTTTTTCCTCGGGCTTGTCTTCCATGCTGGACTTATCTCCGTGCGATATTCTTCTCCAGGTGCCGCTGCCATCTTCAGAGATACGCCACTGGGAGAGATCGCCGCTCTCCCCAAACGCTTGGCCATGCAATCTAATTAGCCTGGGCGGTTCGGGGCTCCTTTCATCCCAATGCCCTTCTTCCCATTCAATGATTGTCTGCTCCCATTTCTGAAAGTCGGTTGAAAACTTCTCATCCAATGTATTACTCCATTCTTTGAACCCTTGGCTTTCTCCGTCAATCTCAAAATAGCTATCCGCATCAGATATCCTGAAAGCGACGCAAACGGTGGAGTCATAATCGTATTCCCAAACCCTTATGTAGGCCACGATCTCCTTAATTTCCTTCCATCTGATTTTCTCCAAACGTTCATCGGTCCTAAAGATGAGCCTCAAAATCCAACAAAATGGCGGGGGGCCCCAATGGGGCCTCTTATAGACACAGAATCCCTCATCGTCCAATTCAATACGCAACCTAAATTTGAAATACCACTCAGGATGAGTCGTCAAGAGATATTCCAATGTCTTAAACAAGCTCATAGCAAGCTCCTTTTTACCATCCATATCCCGAGAACCATGGTTCATGCCAATGACCATCCTTTCCCCGTTTCCCTCCATGGGGACCAAATTCCTGGACTTTGAGAGTTTTATTCCCGGACCATCCAAATCTAAATTTCTCGCCTCGATTAAACACACCTGCGTTGCCTTGTCCTCGCCAATGTGCCCGCCCAAACAAGGGCCCCTTCGGCCCGCTGAAGGGCAAGGGCGCTGCGTAGACCAATGCCCCCACCAATAGAGAATCCTTTTCATCCTTGGACAGCAGCCTCCCTGTTCCCAAGTCCGTCCCCGTTAGTAAATTGCCAAGCTGTGCCGCGCCCGAAACGATGCCATAGGCAGCTCCGGCGTCAAGCAAAGGTGGGGCGATAGGCCCTAAATATGGCGCTGTGATCAGCAAGATGCTCGCTGAAACCAAGCCCAAAACAGCATCGCGCGCGCTCTGCTGCTCGTAAGAAACATAAGCCCGGTCCTCTGCAACATAATGCCTGATATCGGA
>CAYHRV010000389.1:0-1963 GCA_964359165.1 uncultured Elusimicrobia bacterium | reverse complement strand
ACGATCGCGAGAATCTCGCCAATGCCCGGGATCGTCATGAGATTTCGGACCGAGGCGTCTACCTTGATGACCGCTTTGATCCGCTTCTCGCAGGTCTTCATCTGCTCCTCCACCGCGGCGAGGAGTTCTAGTTGCTGAAGTAGAGACTTCCTCGTCTCTGGGGGAAGTTGCTCCGCACACTCCCGCAGTTGCGCCAAGCCCTTCTTGCCGAAGATATCGCTCACGTCGGGGAGTTCGATCAGGTATTTCGCAAAAGAGGCATGGATTCGGTTCTTGATCCGCGTGCGGATATTCGTGAAAGACATCCTCGACCGGTGAAGTTCCCGCTCATCGCGAACCTCGGTGGTCGGGATCCAGACCTCGGGGATCGTGCCGTTCTTTAGGAGTGTCACCAGACCGCGGGCGTCAAGTTTGTCGGTCTTATTGACCTCGCCCATCATGAGCTTGGCTTTTCCGGCGTTCGTGAGAACCGGCCGGTGCCCCGCCGCCTCCATCTCATCGACCATCCAATAGTAGAACCCGGTCGCTTCCACTGCGATAGGTAGACCCGGGGGCAGGGAGCGCAGGTAGGAGCGGTAGGCCTCCCGGTCATGCTCGATTCTCACGGGTTTCGTGAACTTCCCGGCCCGGTCCATCCCCACGAAGATGGAGTACTCCTTGTGCCCGTCGCTCGCCAGATACTCGATGTCCATGCGCGTCACCTCCATGAATAGATATAGCCCAGGGTCTTGCTCTAGATCCTGTTCGCTTTCATGGAATCAACTTCGAGGTCTTTGATCCCCTCGAGTTTCTCGCGCAGGTAACCCAGCACATTCCCGACGGCGGCCAGCACCTCGTTCGGTATTACGGTTGGTATTCGAACCGCTCGCGCGGCAAGCGCCGACTCGCGGCAGGGGCCGCGGAATCCGCCGGACTTCCCGCCGCCCTGCCCGCGCCTCCCGATCCCCCCGACCTCGTTCGACTGCGGATGCAGGCCCGTAGCCGATGGGCCGCGCTCATCAAAAAAGTCTACGAGGTGGACCCGCTCGTGTGCGAGAAGTGCGGCGGCAAGATGTCGATCATCGCCTTCATCACCCAGGAGAAGGCCGTGACCCGGATCCTCATGCATCTCGACCTGCTCGAGCCCGCCCCGCCCGCGTCCGTGCGCGGCCCGCCCCGCGCGCCGCCCCCGGTGCGGTCCTTTCTTCCCTGGGAGGACATCGCGCCGGACCCAGACTTCGAAGAGTAGCCCCCTCCGAGAGTAGAGGGTCGAGGGGAGAGACCGCGCTGGTATGGCCGGGAGGCGGCTTTCGGGACTTCGCGGGGCGTGCTACCCTTCGGGAGTGGGCGAGATAGGGCGTTTCGGGACGGCGGCGGAGGATGATGGCGTCAGTGGAGAGGGGGTTTCGAGCGGATGGCGAGCGATCCGAAGGCGTGGCTGGGAAGGAATTTCCTGATCAGTTTTTCATGGGCGGAAAGATCCCCACCGGCCCGCGTGGATGGGCGGGGGAGATCGGACACGCGCCGGTCGGCCCGGGAGGGCGTCCGTGTCCCTGCGGTGGTCGAGGATGCCTCGAACGGTATCTGGGTCGGGACGGGTTCATCCAGTCCGCCCGCGAGGCGGGGCTTTCCGCCGACTCGCCCGAGGCCCTCGCGCGGATGGCCGGCATGGGCGACTCCGCCGCCGTCGAGGTCTTCTCCTGCGCCGCCCGAAACCTAGCCGGGGCCCTCGCGCAGGCGTCCTTATTACTGGACCTCGACCGGATCGTAATCGGCGGAGGAATCGCCTCTGCAGGGGACCTTCTCTTTTCCCCGCTCACCGCCGCCTTCCGCGAGGCCGTCGCCCTCCCGCTACCGACCACCATCCACCCGGCGCGCTTGGGCGGCGAGGCGGGCCTCCTCGGGGCGGCCCAGGCCGTCTCCGGCATGTGCTGACCGGACCCCAGTTTCATGCGGCCGTTTGAGGGAGCCATAGAGGACGCAG
>CAYHRV010000388.1:0-1984 GCA_964359165.1 uncultured Elusimicrobia bacterium | reverse complement strand
TCCGCGACAAGTACTCCATCCCCCGCTCGGAGAACCTTTCGCTAAAGGACTACCCCACCCTACGCCACGTCGTAGGATTTGTTCTGGCGGGCGGCCCCGGCGCGGCCGGGGAAACCACGGCTTCCCCTATCCCGGCCGTGCCCGTCGTTTCCAAGGACCCTCCTTCTCAAGCCGTACTCCCGGCGGCCCCGGAGCCGCCCGTTCAAACGGCGGCGTCAACGCCGCCCGTCCAACCGGCGGCGGACGAGCCGCCGCCCTCGCCGTTCCACCGCTGGGTCCTCGAAGCCGTCCCCTGCGACGCCGAGGGAAAGATCCCGGCGTTCGCCCCGGAGAAGTCCATCCTCATCCTCGCGGGCGACCCGAAGAACGCCGAGCCCTTCGCAAACGCCATCAAGAAGGCCGGAGGCGAAAGCGCGGTGCTCAAGCCCTCCGATTGGGAGGACGCCCACGCCGCCTCGGCCGCGGTCCGCGGCGCGCTCAAGGACCGCCCGGTCCAGGGGATCGTGGATCTCAGCGGCTTGGAGTTGGAGTCTCCGGAGAGACTCACGCCCGCATCCTTCGATAAGGCGTACAAGAAGACCGCGAGGGCCCTCTTCCTCGCGATGCAGGCCGTGCACGCGGACCTTTCAACGGACAAGCAGGCCTCCTTCCTCCTCGTCCTCACCCGCATGGACGGCTCTCATGGCGCCTCCAAGTCCTCCTGGTTCCATCCCCTCGCCGGGGCGCTCACGGGCCTGGCCAAGGCCATGCGCAAGGAGCTCGACATCCGGGTCAAAGCCGTGGATTTCCAGCCGGAGACCTCTCCCAAGGACATGGCCGCCTCGGCGTTGGCCGAACTGGGCTGCTTGGACGGACGCGTGGAAGTGGGCTTCCTCGGCGGCCGCAGACACGCCCTCAGCCTGGCGCGCAAGGACCTTCCGGCCGCGCCCACGGGCAAGCGGAGGCGGATCGGCTCGCGTTCCGTCGTGCTCATCACGGGCGGCGGGCAGGGCCTCGGCGCGGAACTGGCCAAGGAATTAGCGCGCCGGACGAGGTGCTCCCTCATCCTCCTGGGGCGCACGGCCCTAGCCAAGGAGGCCGCGACCTGGGCGCGCCTGACCCCGGCCGAACTCTCTCAGATGAAGAAGGACCTCTGGGAAGAGCTCAAGAAGGACGCGACCCGCAAGGCCACCCCGGCCCTCTTGGAGAGGGAATTCTCGAAGGTCACCAAGGCCGCGGCCCTCCAGCTCACCATCGAGGAGCTCTGCCGCCTAGGCTCCAAGGTCGTCTACGCGAGCGGCGACACCGGCGACGCCTCCTCGGTCGCGCAAGCCCTGAGGGAAGCGGGACGCACGCACAAGGCCATCGACCTGGTCATCCACGCCGCGGGCCTGGAGGAATCGAAACTCCTCGCCGACAAGCGCGTCGCGGATTTCGACCGGGTGTTCCGGGCCAAGGCCCACGGGGCTATCCACCTCCTCAACAGCGTGCCGCCGACCGGAGCTCAGACCTGGCTCTTCCTCTCCTCGGTGGTCGGGCGTTTCGGGAACGCGGGCCAAGGCGATTACGCGGCGGCCAGCGACCTGCTCGGAAAGCTCGCCTCCGGCCTCCGGTCCAAAGGCAAGACCGCGGTGGCCGTGGACCTGACCGCCTTCTCCGAAATCGGGATGGCCGCGCGCGGGAGCGTGGAGGCTTTCCTCAAATCCCAGGGCGTGGAGTTCATGCCCCCCAAGACCGGGGTGGACCTCATGCTGCGCGAGGTGTTCTCTCCGGACGGTCATGCCGAGGCGGTGCTCGCCGGTTCCATGGGCAAGCTCGACGTCGACGCGCAGTTGAGCTCCCTGCCCGTGAGCGGAGAGCGGCCCCGTTCCGCCGGGCCCGCCGTGCTCGGAAAGGATGTCGGCGGCGCGCCCGAGGACGCCGCGCCTTCGCCTGCGCATGCGGACCTGGGGCCCCTGCCCGAACGGCCCCTGTTCCAGAAAGTGCTCTCGCAGTAGGGGGGGAA
>CAYHRV010000387.1:0-1986 GCA_964359165.1 uncultured Elusimicrobia bacterium | reverse complement strand
CAACCTAAAAACGGCGGCGGCGCTTCGGCCGCCGCGGCATTGGCCAAGCAAGCCTCCGGGCTCATGAAGAGATTGCGCTACGCCAAGGCCATCGCGCTCTTGAACCAGGCGGCGGCGATGGACCCCGAGTCGGCCGAACTTTTCTCCCGGATCGGAGACGCTCATTTTCAGAAGGCTTTCCGCAAAGGTCCCGAGAAGGCGGACAAGAAGTCCGCCGCGCGGGCGGTCTCGGCCTATGAAAAGGCGCTCGCCCTTGAAAAAGGCAAGGTGAAGGGCTCTTATCTTCTCTATCACGGGCTGGCGCTCAGCTATGAGGTGGTCGGCAAGCCTTCCTCGGCTCTGGAAACCTGGAAGAAGGCGGCCAAAGCCTCCCCGAGCAACCCGATCCCGTACCTGTACGCGGCCTCCCTGCGCTACAAGATGGGAGACACCGAACTCTCCGCTTCCAATCTCTCGGCCGGGATACGGCGGGCGCGCAAGATCAACGCCTACCCCTCCATCGCGCGTCTCATCCGCTCGGACGCGGCTTTCTCGGGACTGCTCTCGAGCCCGAGCAACCAGGCGGTGCTCGACGTCTATGACGCGGTCCACGCCGGGAAGCTTCGGGAAGACGAGGCGGCGCAAGCGCCCACGGACCTGCGCGACTCCCTGCGCGACATCCCGGTCGAGGCCATGCGCACGCCCCCGGCGGCCGTGGAACTCGACCCCCGGGTGAGCCAGCCCCTCTCCCAGGCGGACTACGCCTTCCAACAGCAGAAGTACCGGGCGGCCATCGAGGCCTACAAGGAAACGCTCTCCGCGGACAAAGGCAAGGGAACGCTGGACCTCGCGCGCAAGTCGCTGGTCTATGAGCGCATCGGCGCCTCCTACCGCCAACTCGGCCTCGTGGGGGAAGCCGTGCGTTTCCTGGAGAAAGCAGTCGCTCAGATGCCCCAGAACTCCGAGGCTCATTTCCAACTGGCGCTCTCCTTCGCCGCGGGCGGGAAACTCGGCTCAGCCCTCGATTCCCTCGAGGATTCCCTCAAGAACGCGTCCACGCCCGCGGACCTGCGCAAGCTGCTCCTGAGCGCGCGCACGGAACCGGACTTCCAAGCCCTGCGGACGCTCCCGGAATTCGCGCAGGCTCTTTCAGCGCACTCTCAGAAGCTCTCGGCCAAGCGCTGACCCTCCGTTTTTTTCTGGAATCGCGTTAAACAAGCTCAAAAGAGCATGTTTATCGCGTTTTCCGTCCCTATTTGATATAATAAGTCAATAATCATGGGATTCTCAAAAAAAGAAGCGCCCAACTGCGACTGGTGCCCGGCCAAGAAGAACTGCTTCTACGAGCTCCTCGACGACAAGCAGTCCAAGAAGGAATGGCGGGAGATGCGCATCGCAAATCGGTTCCGGCCCGGAGAGACCCTCTTCTACGAGGGGGAGAAGCCCTCGGGCGTCTATGTGGTCTGCACGGGCAAGGTCAAGATCTATAAAGCGAGCCGCACCGGCCAACAGCTCCTCATGCGCTTCGAATCCCCCGGAGACCTCGTCGGACACATCTCTCTTCTCTCGGGGTGGAATTACGCGGGCAGCGCCGAAGCCCAGGAAGAGTCCGTGGTCTCGATGGTCGAGGAAGAGGAGTTCCGCGGATTCCTGCTCAAGCATCCCGATTCCGCCCTGGCCCTCCTGCGCGAGGTCTCCAAGGACGTGCGCCGCGGCGAGGCGCGCGCCCGGGACATCGCCTTCAAACCCGCTCGAGGACGACTCGCCGGGACTCTATTGCGCATGGCCGGGGACCTGGCCAAGAAGAATCTCATGGTCAAGGCGATCAAGCGCAAGGAGCTCGCCGAGATGTCGGGATTGACCATCGAGACCACGGTGCGCCTGCTCAAGGACTTCGAGACCAAAGGCCTGGTCCAACGCAAGGGAAAAGACATCGCCATCCTCGACGCGGAGAAGCTCAAAAGCCTCGGCGGCCAATATAGCTGACCGGATTCGCGGCAAATTCCA
>CAYHRV010000386.1:0-1989 GCA_964359165.1 uncultured Elusimicrobia bacterium | reverse complement strand
ATGGACCGCATATTGAACATCCGGGTCCCGGAGGAAGTCCGCTCGGAACTCGTGGCCTTGAGCAAAGAGGAGAATGTTCCCTTCAGCAGCCTCGTCCGGGAATCGCTGCGCGAATTCCTGGCCATCCGGCGCTTCCGGCGCCTGCGGGGCAAGACACTCCCCTTTGCGGAGACGCAGGGCCTTCTTACCGACGAGGATGTCTTCAAGAGCCTCTGATGCGGGTGGTTTTTGACTCCAACGTCCTCATCGCGGCCTTCGCGACGCATGGACTGTGCCATTCCCTATTCGAGCTTTGCCTTCGGGGGCATCAGATCGTGCTCAGCGACTTCATACTCCAGGAGGTGGAGCAAAAACTGCTCCGCAAGCTCAAGGTTCCTCCGCCGATGACCCGGGATATCCTCTCCTATCTTAAGAAGCACTGCCTCTTGGACCGCCCCGTGCCGGTCCCGGCGGAGGCGTGTCGCGATCCCAAGGACGCCGCGATCCTGGGACTGGCGGCGGCCGCTCATGCCGACTGTTTGGTGAGCGGCGATAAAGACCTGCTGGTCCTTGCGCGCTACCACGAGAGCGACATCCTCTCCCCCCGCCGGCTCTACGAGCGACTGCGGCAAGGTTGAGATCCTCTGGTCCAGGACCGAGTTCTAAAGTCCGGCACCCTTCACCCTCGGGCAAGCTCAGGCGGGGGCCCTCCAGGGGCGATCGGGGAAGCAGTCCGACGCTTGGAGGCACGCTCCTTCCCTAACGCTTGTTCAGCGGCATGCTGATTGTGCGTTCTGCATAAGAGGCGGATCTGCCCGGGATCGGAAGAACCGCCCCCGAGCGCCCAGGGGATGATATGGTCGAATTCCAGCCATTCTTCGGAGCCGCAGCGTTTGCCCTCGGGGGACATGAACGCGCATCGCCCGCCGTCCCGCCGCCAGACCGAGTCCCGGACCCATCGCGGAATGTATCTTGACCGGCCGAGAGCGTCTTTTCGGGGCGCCGCTCGGGGCGCGGTGAGCAACGGGCGGAGAGACGGGTCTTTGCGCGCCAGGAGAGCATTGAAAGCCGCGTCGACGATCTCTTCAAGCCGCCCCGAGGGGTGCTTATGCCGGAGCAGAGCTTTCGCTCGCTCGATCTTCTCCATCAACCCTTCCGAGGCGGTGAACGCGATCCTCAGCAGACGGGGCTCCGGAGACGGAACGCCCGCAATGCCCGGACCGGATCGAGTCCTGGAGGTTTCCGATCGATTCATCGGCTGGGATGCTTCCCCGTCGCTCTCGGGCCCATCGAAGCGCAGGGACGATTGGATAACCGCCGGGGCGTCATCCTGATGGGGCTCCCGTGCCGGTGAGGGCAGGGCCCGCACGACATCCCTGGAAGATGATTTCTCCTGAAACCTGGCCGCGATGCGCTCCACCTCTCTTTTGGATTTTCCCTTCAACTCCGCCAATATCCCGGCGGCATTGCAGGTATGGATATGGGCGGATATCTTAGCCAGGCTGCTGAGGTGGGTCTCCCCTTTGGCCAGCATCTCCAATATTTCAGGATGCTCACGGGAGAGCCGCGCGGCCTGGATCCGGAGATAGGCCTCATCTTCTGAGAGCCCCAGTTCCATCGTGCAATACCTGAAGAGCGAGGGGTAGCCCCGGGGTACGAAAGCCCTGCGCTGATCGAATTCATCCAGGTGGCGCAGAAACGCCGTCAGGACATGCTTCTCCCCCCATGCCAAGGCATGGAGCCTTCTCTCGATCTTTATATCCGTCATCGAGTTCAGGATGCGCGCCTGCGCGGACCTGGGAGTCGGGGCGGGTATCGCCATTCTATCCTCCATGCCTTCAAGTACGGATATCGGCCGAAAAAGTTCCAATCACTGGTCCAGGACCGAGTTCTAAAGTCCGGCACTATTGGGCCTTAAGTGACATCAGACGGCATGCTCGTCGGGGTCGATGACAGGGGCCATCAGCAAGGCTCCTTGGAACCCGCCGGCGTCCTACCACCTCCAGTCAT
>CAYHRV010000385.1:0-1990 GCA_964359165.1 uncultured Elusimicrobia bacterium | reverse complement strand
TCCCTATCAAGGAGACGAGTTCCAGGCGATGAAAGCCGGCGCCATGGAGATCGCCGACATCTTCGTCGTCAACAAGGCGGACTTGGCCGACATCGAGAAGGCCCTGGCGAGCCTGCGCGACGCCCTGAGCCTCGGCCCCCAGGAGGAGAAAGCCTGGAAACCCCCGGTCCTGGCCGTCTCCGCGCTCAAGGCTACCGGGATCAAGGAGCTTCTCGACGGGGCGGATGCCCACCGCGAGCATCTGGCCGCCACGGGCGAAGGAGAGATCCGCCTCCGGGCCCAGCTGCGCCGGGAACTCTCCCTCCTGCTCTCGCGCCGCATCTTCCGGGAGACCCTTTCTCTGATCGAAGACAGGCACATCGAACGGCTTGCATCGGGCAAGACGGATCCGGATGCGCTCGTCGAGGAAATCACAGCGACAAAGCCGACGACTCGGCGGAACCGGACGAACACCGATAAACGGCGGACCTCGACTGCGTCGAGGTCGAGATGAAACTCGATCATATCGGGGTCGCGGTGCGCGTCCTGTCGGAGGCCGCGGATTTCTACCGGCAGGCCTTGAACCTGGAAGTAGTGCACCGCGAGGAGGTCCCGGGACAGGGTGTGCGTGTGGCCTTCCTCGTCGACCCCAAGGACCCGGAGGGGTGCCAGGTGGAGCTTCTGGAGCCCATCGCCGGGGCCGGAGCCGTCGCGAAATTCCTATCCGAGCGGGGTCCGGGCCTGCATCATCTGGCCTTCCGCGCGCCGAGCGTCGGGGCCGCGATGAAGAAGCTCAGGCAGGGCGGCAAGCCTCCTCTGGAGGAGGCTCCCCGCCCGGGCGCGCGCGGCCATCAGGTCTGCTTCCTCCACCCCAAGCTCTGCCACGGAGTGCTCGTAGAGTTGGTCGGCCAGCCGTGATCCGGCGATCGGGCCTGAGAAGGTGCGACAATGAAATTAACAAGCGATAAGACCGCGGCTCTGCGCCGCCGCGCCGAAGAGGCCATGGCCGGGGGAGGCCCGGAGAGGAACGAGGCCCAGAAGGCGTCGGGCAAGCTCCTCGCCCGCGAGCGCATCGAGGCCCTGCTCGACGACGAGAGCTTCCAGGAGCTCGACATGCTCGTGGAGACCCGCTCCCGGGAGTTCGGGTTGGGCGATCGACGCATCCCCGCCGACGGCGTCGTGACCGGGATCGGCCGCATCCACGGGCGCAGCGTCTGCGTGTTCAGCCAGGATTTCACGGTGCTGGGCGGTTCCCTGGGACTCGCCCACGCCATGAAGATCTGCAAGATCATGGACCTGGCCATGGAGAGCGGCACGCCGGTCATCGGCCTCTGCGATTCGGGCGGGGCGCGCATCCAGGAGGGGGTCGACGCTCTGGGCGGCTACGCGGAGATCTTCTACCGCAACGTGAGCGCCTCGGGGCGCATCCCCCAGATCTCGGCCATCCTCGGTCCCTGCGCGGGCGGGGCGGTGTACTCCCCGGCGATCACGGATTTCGTCTTCATGGTCGAGGGCACCAGCCACATGTTCATCACGGGCCCGGAGGTCATCAAGGCCGCCACCGGCGAGGTCACGGACTTCGAGGAGCTGGGAGGGGCCGAGGCCCACAGCACGCGCTCGGGGGTCTGCCACTTCGTGGCCAACTCCGAGCACGACTGCTTCCGCCAGATCCGCGAGCTCATGGAGTTCCTGCCCCAGAACTGCTTCGAGCGGCCCTTGGACAAGCCCGCGGGCGAGGACGCCGCGCGCGACTGCTCCCGCCTGGAGAGGATCGCCCGGCTGGAGTCGAACCGGCCCTATAAGATCCACGACGTCATCTGGGAGCTCGCCGACGACAAGAGCTTCCTCGAGGTCCATCGCGGCTTCGCGCGCAACATGAGCGTCGGCTTCATCCGCCTGGGCGGCCAGGCCGTCGGGGTGGTGGCCAACAACCCCAAGCATCTCTCCGGGGCCTTGGACATATCCGCCTCGGAGAAAGGCGCGCGGTTCGTGCGCTTCTGCGACGCGTTCA
>CAYHRV010000384.1:1072-2001 GCA_964359165.1 uncultured Elusimicrobia bacterium | reverse complement strand
GCGCAGCCCGCCACGGCCAGATGGATGGAGCGGTGCTCCCGGACCGCGGCCAGATCCCCCAAGGCCTGGCCCAGGAAATTCCAGCGCAGGGGCGCGCTCCCGCCCGCGGCGGGAGTCTTCGGGACGGCCATGGCCGAGAGCAGGCCCAGGATGGAGATGGCCAGGAGCACGAGGCCCGCCAGGTGCAAAGAATCCCGGAACCTTTCCATGAGCGGGCCCGCGGCCGCCATGCCCAGGAGTATGCCCAGGAAGGCGGTCATCTGAAGGAGGCCGTTGCCTTGGGAGAGGTCCTTGTCCTCCACCAGTTCCGGGATGATGGAGAGCTTGACCGGGCCGAAGAAGGCGGCCCGAGCGCCCAGCAGGAGCATGAGCCCCAGGAGGAGCGGGAGGCTTCGCGCATGCAGAAGGGTGACGCCCAGGGCCATCAACAGGACCTCCGCGCTCTTGCAGGCCAAGAGCAAATCCCTCTTGGAGAACCTGTCGGCGAGCGAGCCGGCCAGGGGCGAGAAGAGCAGGAAGGGGATGGAGAACGCGGCGCCGGCCAGGGCCACGACCTGGGCGGAGCGCTCGGGGGGAAGGGCGGCGGCGGCGAGGAGGGCGACCAGGGTCTTGGCCGCGTTGTCGTTGAAGGAGCCCAAGGACTGCGCCAGGAGCAGTCCCGCGAAAGGCCGGCTTCGCAGAGGGATCGGCATGGACGGGTATTCTAGCTAAATCGAGAGAAACGCAGGGCGTCTCTCTCGATTTAGCGCTCCTTCGACGCTCCGGGGAGATCGGACCTGTCGCGCTAGGGTCGAGTTATTGTAGAATAACCGTCAGGAATGGTGGCGCCCGTCGGGCGCGACCTTGAAGACGCGCAGCGCACGCAGTGCGCTGCGGGCAACGGGCCTGTAGCTCAGCTGGGAGAGCGCCTGCATGGCATGCAGGAGGTC
>CAYHRV010000384.1:0-1062 GCA_964359165.1 uncultured Elusimicrobia bacterium | reverse complement strand
GAGGTCAGCGGTTCGATCCCGCTCAGGTCCAAACTTTCGACGAGTATCGCGAAATGCGTGATTCCTGCGAGGAATTCCGCATTTCGCTCTTTGGGGACAGGGCGGCGGGATCGGTTCGCTGACCGGTATTCAGGGGAAGGGTCGGCGCCCTGCCGTGGCCCGAAGGGCGCGCCGAGCCTGCGGTTCGATCCCGCTCAGGTCCACACTTGCGACGGGTATCGCTGAACACGGGATTCCTGTAAGGAATCCCGTGTTCAGCTCTTTTGGAGGGTTATTCCGTCTTCAGCTTGAAGACCACCCCGGAGGGGAAGCGCGCCGCGACCTCGGCCCCCAGCACGGCCAGGGCGCGCGGATCCTCGCGCAGCACCGGGATCCAGGCCGGGAAACGGTTCAGCTCGCCGCTGGGGTGGGCGGAGAGCAGGAGATGGTCGAGGCGGTGGCGCCGCATCATGGCCAGGGCGTCTTCGAGGCCGTTGGGGATGTTCACCGCGGGCCTGTCGGCGTACCAGGCGGCTTGGGTGGGGAGATTGGTGAGGAGCCGGGCGCCGGGGGGCAGGTGCTCCCTGGCGTAGCGGAGCTCAGGGAGCGCGGACACGTCGAGTCCGGGGACGACGGAGCGCATGTCCATGAATCTCAAGGCATAGAGAGAGCCCATGAGCTGGACTTGCAGGAACAGGACGGCGAGCGCCAGGACCTTGCCGTGCTTCTCGGTCCATTTAAGGAGGAAGTCCGCGGCGAAGAGCAGGAGGATCGGGGAGAACCAGAGCGAATAGCGGTGCCCGAAGAAGATCAGATTCTCGTAGTGGAGGAAGGAGAAAGCCGCGAGCTGCCAGCCGAAGAAGGCGAGGGCCAGCAGGGCGAAGCGCTTCTGCGCCCCCGACGCGAAGAGGATCGCGGCCGCGGAGAAGGGGAAGAGCAATTCCAGGTTCCACATGCCCGGCAGGTCGCTTAAGGAGCGGTTGAACTGCTGCCAGGCTTTTGAGAGCAGGGCCAAGGCCGCGTCCATCGAGGCCAGGTCGCGAAGGGAGTAGAGCCGGTAGTCCATGATCGGCGCGGCGCTGA
>CAYHRV010000383.1:0-2020 GCA_964359165.1 uncultured Elusimicrobia bacterium | reverse complement strand
TAGGGTGAGGGGGTTGGGGGAAGGGGAAAGACGAGCGGCTTGGGCCGCGGGTTTTGGAGACTTAGAGGTGGGGACTGAGGAGGGGGAGACACGCGCGGCTTGGGCCGCGGTCGTGGGCTCGGGAGCTTTTTTGCAGGAAAGGAGGAGAAGGCCTGAGAGGAGGGGGAGCGCGAGGAGCAGCTTCATCCGGGGAACATCCCGCGGCGCTCGAGGTCTTTGACATTGACCGGGAAGGCGCGCTCGGCTTCATCGAGCGTGAACTTCATGAGGGCCAGCGACCAGGCTCCGTCCGGGCAGGCGATGACCGCGGCTTCCCGCACGTCGCGGGAATCCATGTCGTCGCGGATGCGCTCGGCCGTGGAGAGCGGGTCCTGGCTCACCACCCGGGCGTTGAAGTCCTGGTTCTTGAAGCGGTACTCCAGGGCGCGCAGGAGATGGCTGTAGCGTCCTTCGAGCCAGCCGAAGAACTCGCGGGAGTCCGGGCCGAAGCCCTCGAAGCGCTCGCGCAGGGCCTGCGGGGTGAGCACCAGGGGCTTCTCGGAGACCACGAAGCCCTCCCTCAGGCGCGCGCGGTCGGGGAGTTCGTCGACCGGGGAGACGAGATGGTACTGGATGCGCGTGGCGCCGAAGGTGGAGAGCATCCTCTTGGGCGCGCGCACCAGCCGGGTCTCCCGAAGGTATTTGTCCATCAGCTTCCGGTCCATTGGCCTATCATAGCGAATTTTGCCCGACCGCCGGGGTTGTACGCGGCGCACAAAGTGCGCCGCGCGGTTCCAAGGCCGCGCCCGGCGGGCGCTTCCACATCTCAACGCACAGCGACTTTCGTCGCCGTGTTGAACAACCTAGGACTTCGGGCGCAGAAGGAGCTGGGCCCAAAGCGCCTAGACCTTTGGGCCTTGCGCGTACTATCGTTTAGGTACGAAAGACCCATGATGAGTGGGATCGCCGTGAGCCGCAATCATTCAGGAGGTGGACCCAGGATGAAGCACGCCCGTTTGATGACCGTTTGCGCCCTTGCCTTCGCGCTCGCCGCGTCGGCCCGGGCTGAAGCACCGTCGTTGGACTTCGACCAGAGCCTCGATGTCTCGGCCGTCCTCGGCCAGGCCAAGGAGCAGGCCGCCGAGTCGAAGGAGAAGATCGAGGCGAAGAGCGTCTACGGTTCCTCCTGGCGCACGATCCGCGACTGCGCGCGCTTGTCCTTCGAGCCCGGCGACTTGCGCGGGGTATCGGAGCCCGTGTGGCTGCGGAGCACCGAGTATATCGAGGAGTGCCACCCCACCGGCGACCCGCGCTACGGCGGCGGGCAGACCTGCTGGGAGCGGCCCGGCCGCACCTACCAGGAGAGAGTCCAGGTGGAGATCTTGAGCCGCGAGGAGCTCCGCCCCTGGGAGCGCGAGGTGGTGGAAGTCTGCCTCGACGGTCCCTGGGTGAGCGCTTATGTGATCGCGGGCGCCCACGAGTACAAGGTCCGCGAGAACGGGGGCCATGTGACCCTCGTCCCGGGCCGCCGCATCCCCATGGACCCCGATGAGGCCGGGATCGCCGCCAAGGACCCGGTCTACGCCGGAGGCGGCGTCTCCATCGAATTCGCCGACCGCTGGGCTTCCTATTATCAGGGCGAGAAGACCGTGCTCAAGGCCGCCCTCATCGAGGAGGTCCCGGGCTGGTTCGACGGCAAGGTGGTGGAGAAGGAGCTGAGCTTCGACCCGGCGGACACCTACGCCGTGGACTTCGCCCAGTTCCGCTCCGAGTTCCAGCGCCAGCTCAGGCCGGGCAAGAAATACTACGTCCAGTGGAGCTTCAAGCGCGTGGGCCAGGTCTCCAAGCCCAAGCAGGTCAACCGCGGCGAGACCGGCCGCGTGCAGATCCCCCAGGCCCTCTGGGCGTGGGACCTGTAGGCGAACGCAGAGCCCCGGCCAAGCCCCGGAGTCCGCGAGGACTCCGGGGCCGTTTTTTGGTACAATAGCAGACGTGTCCCAATAAAAATAGGGAATCCTCCGTCTGATTGGTAGAATGGTTT
>CAYHRV010000382.1:0-2038 GCA_964359165.1 uncultured Elusimicrobia bacterium | reverse complement strand
CATTCCGAAACTCCACGCCGCCCCCGCCGCTCATCCTGGCGGGAAGCGGCATCAGCAACCAGCATACGCTCACTCCCCGGGCCAGTATCGTCTGGTCCTCAGTCAATGACCCGGATGGCGATATGGTGAGCTATCGGCTCTCAGTCGGGGTATCGGCGCAGGCCATGTCCCCGGTCCAGAACGGAAGCCTCACGTCCTACAACCTGCCGAATCCGCAGTTCGGGACTACTTACTATTGGCAGGTTGCGGCTTACGATGCGTATGGTGGGGTCAACTCCGCGGCCACTCAGACCCTCCTAATCCAACTGCAGAATGGGGCGCCATCGGCTCCAGCGCCGCTTTCGGGGACCGGCACACTCTCGACGCGGGACACGGGCCAAATCCTCTCTTGGAGCGCCTCATACGATCCTGACGGCGATCCCATCACTTATATCCTCGCCGTCTCGAGCAATCCCTACCAACTGGGCGCAGTGCAGACCTCAACTGCCGGCGCCTACGACCTGGCATTCCAGTATGGCACGACGTACTACTGGAAAGTCACTGCCACGGATGCCTACGGAGGCCAGGCTGCGGGCGCTCTTCAGACCTTTCTACCTCTCTTCAGGAACTCCGTCCCTCCAATTCCCGCGATTTTGGCTGGAAGTGGCATCAGCAGCCAACACACGCTCTCTCCCCAGGCTACATTGGCGTGGTCGGCGGTCAGCGACGCGGATGGAGACTCCATCGCCTACCGGCTCGCCGTCGGTACCGTGCCGCAATCAATGCCCACGGTCCAGGACGGGTTTCTCACATCGTATGCCCTGCCGAGCCCTCAGTTCGGGACAACGTATTACTGGCAGGTCGCGGCGTATGATCCCCATGAGGGCATCAGCTCTACTCCCGCCCAGAGCCTGCTCCTCCAACTTCAAAACAGCCCACCCTCGGCGCCCGCCCCGCTCTCGGGAACCGGATCACTGGCCACGAGGGAGACGAGCCAGGTCCTTTCCTGGGGAGCTTCATATGACTCTGACGGCGATCCTGTGACTTACCTCTTGGCCCTTTCGACGAACCCCGCACAGCTCGCGATCATCCAGAATTCCAGCTCGACCGCCTATGCCCTGGACTTCCAATTCGGGACTACCTACTACTGGCAGATTACTGCTAAAGACGGCTTCGGCGGCTCGGCAGTCTCCGGGCTGCAGACCTTCTCTCCGGCGTTTCGCAACTCGCCGCCCACTGTACCGATGAACCTCACCAAGAGCGGCACGATTCCATACCACGGCCTTACCCCTTCACTCTCCTTCTTCTGGGGGGAGTCTTCCGACCCGGAGGGGGACCCGTTCACCTACAGCATCTATTTCGGCACGGACAGCGCGCGCCTGAATCCTTTGAACGGCGTCTCGCTGGGTTATGCGCTATCCGGCGTGGCTCTCAACACCGCTTACTACTACCGCATCCTGGCCACCGATATTTACGGCGCGGCATCGGCTTCGCCCCTGTACTGGGTCTACTTTCAGTTCACGAACAGCGCGCCGCGGGTGTTCGATCCTATGGGACCCTCGGGGCAGGTCGTCACGCGGGATGCCAACCAGACTCTCTCTTGGACCTCCTCCCAGGACCCGGACGCGGACCCCGTAGCCTACCGGGTCACCCTTGGCACTTCCTCATCGGGTTTGAAGCCCTTGTTGGACACAACCCAGACGACGGCTCTCCTGACAGGACTATCCTTCGGGACGAGCTATTACTGGCGGGTGGAGGCCTATGATGGCCTGGGCGCGATCACCACGGTCAACGGCGGAACGCAGAGCTTCTTTCTGGCCTTCAAGAACTCCAACCCGGCGCCGCTGGTGTATCTCAGTACGGCTTCGACCTATAACCTCCACACCAGCTCTCCCACCCTAGCCCTGACTTGGCAGGCCTCCACTGACCAGGACGGGGACCCGGTGACGTACCGGCTCAACGTTAGAACCAGCACCGGCGACTGGCCCGCGGCCGAACTAGGCGGCTCGACGTCTTTCGTCTTGGAGCCCCTTTTCGAGACGACTTACTACTGGCGGGT
>CAYHRV010000381.1:0-2048 GCA_964359165.1 uncultured Elusimicrobia bacterium | reverse complement strand
GGGGAAGTCCTGCCACGCCGGGACCACTCCCATGGACTACCGCCGCGACGCGGGGGTCGCGGCCGCGAAGCTCAATCTCAAACTCCGGGATTGGACTCGCTCGGGCCTCTTCGGCAAGGATTTCCGGGCCACCATGGGCGTGTTCCGGCCGCATCCGGGCATGGTGAACGTGGTCCCGGGCCGCCTGGCCTGTTCCGTGGACTTGCGCAACCCGGCGGACTCGATGATGCGCCGCGCGGAAAAGGCGCTCTTCGCCTATGCCAAGAAGGTCGAGAGGGAGGAGGGGGTCTCCATCGCCTGGCGCAGGACCGCCGGCACTCCGGCCGTCCGCTTCGACCCCTCGGTGCAGGCGCTCATCGACGAAACGGCCGGGGGCCTGGGACTCGAGCGCGCGAGCATCCTCTCCGGAGCGGGGCACGACGCCCAGGAGTGGTCGCGCTTGTGCAAGACCGCGATGATCTTCGTGCCGGGGGAGTATGACGGCATCAGCCACAACCCCCGCGAATTCTCCACCCCCAAGCAATGCGCCGACGGGGTGCGCTGCCTGCTGCGCACCGTGCTGGCGCTCGCGCGGGAGGGGGGGGAGTGAAAGGCCGGGAGGGGAAGCTCATCCGGGCGGCGTTGACCCAGACCGTAAACGCCTACCCGGACATGCCCGCGTCTCTCGACAAGATCGGGACGCTCCGGGGCCGCCTCGACAAGGTGCGCGAGGCGAACCTGGAGCACAATCGGGACCTCATCGGCCGCGCCGCGGGCATGGGCGCGCGGGTCCTCTGCCTGGGAGAACTCTTCTCGGCGCCCTACTTCGCCTTGACGCTCGACGCCCTATGGCTCGACATGGCCGAGGACGCGGCGGCGGGGGAGAGTGTGCGGGCCATGCGCCACGCGGCCAAGGAATTTTCCATCATCGTCATCGCCCCCATCTACGAGCTCGCTCCCGGAGGAAAGCGCTACAACACCGCCGTGGTCATCGACGAGCATGGCGGCGTTCTGGGCAAGTTCCGCAAGCTCCATATCCCGCAAGGCAAGAACGACAAGGGCGAGTTCATGGAGAAGTTCTACTACGGCCAGAGCGACGGCCCTCTGAACGAGGGCGCCGCGAGGGTCGCCGCCGAGAACCCTCTCTTCCCCGTCTTCCAGACTTCGGTCGGGCGCGTCGGGGTCTCCATCTGCTACGACCGCCACTTCGAGGGGGTCACCGGGAGCCTGGCGGACGCGGGCGCGCAGATCGTCTTCAGCCCGGCCGTGACCTTCGGCACGAAGTCCCGGCGCATGTGGTGCTTGGAGTTCCCCGTCGACGCCGCCCGCCACAACGTCATCATCGGCGGCTCCAACCGTTTCGGCGCCGAGAAGCCCTGGGGCCAGAATTTCTTCGGGGCTTCCTACTTCGTGACGCCCAACCGCCGCCTCGAGAACCTCAGCCGCCATCCCAACCTCGTGGTCGCGGACCTCGACCTCCACGAACTGGACGCTCCGGACCCCGCGGGCTGGAACCTCAAACGCGACGCCAGGCCCGAGGTCTATTACCCCAAGCGCAAGCGTAAGGAAGCCCAATGATGTTCGGCAAAAGCGAGGAAGGCAGCACGGGCCGTCTCATCGAGCTCTGCGCGGGGTATTTCTTCTTCTATGTGGTGACCGGCGTGACGGTCAAGTACTTCCTCTCCACGGCCCCGGGCATGCCGGCCATGAAGGAGCTGGAGTTCCTGGTCTACAGCACCTGGGGCGGGGCCATCATCCCCTTGGGCGCGGCCGTGTTCCTGGGCTGGTGGAAGCTCAAGTCCAACAAGATGATCCGGCTGGGCCCCCTGCACCTGCCCTCGGAATGCCTCTACATCGTCCCCTCGGGGCTCTGCACCGCGGTGGTCATCCCCACCACGACGCTGATGTACATGCTGCCCATCTCCGTGATGGTCGCCATGGTCATCATGCGCGCGAGCGTCATCGTCATCAGCCGCGCGGTGGACGCGATCCAGATCCGGCAGGGCATCCTCAAGAAGAGGGTCTATTGGGAGGAGGACGCGGCCGTGGTCCTCGCCCTGGCCGCGGCG
>CAYHRV010000380.1:0-2073 GCA_964359165.1 uncultured Elusimicrobia bacterium | reverse complement strand
GAAGGGAGGCTGCGGCCCAGATGCCGGGAATTATCCGAGAGCACGAGGATCACCTTGCGCCGCTTCTTTGCGGGCGACCGAGGGATAACCCGAGGAAGCGCCGCCTCCGAGGTCTTGGGGGCGGCCGGCTCCCGGCCCAGGAAGGAGTAGGCGTCCCTCAGGGCCGAGCCTAGGTCGGTGCCGCGCCATCCGACGCGCAGGCGCGAGAGCGCCTCGCCCGCGGCCGCGGGGTCGTTCCACGCCCGGGTGGATCCCGTTCCCTCCGAGAACGGCGCCACGGCCGCTCGGTCGGAGGGTTTGAGCAGCTTCAAGAAGGAATCCCCGGCCGCGCGCGCCCACTCCAGGCGGCTCTTCCCGCGGTCCTGGGCGCCCATGGACCAGGACACGTCGACGAGGAGGACCGCGTCGAGCCCTCCCTCCCCGCCCGAGGCCCAAGAGCCCTCCGGCCGGAGAACGGGCCGGGCGAAGGCCAGGGTCAGCAAGGCGAGGGCGAGGGCGCGCAGAAGGGCCAAGAGCCATTGCCTCAGGCGCGAGGCCGGCAGGGAACGCAGATAGGCTTCGTGCAGGAGCTCCAGGTCGGAGAAAGGGAATCTGCGCGCCTTGCGCAGGAAGACCATGTGAAGCAGGAGGGGGAAGGCCGACAGGGGCAGGGCCCAGAGGACGCCGGGGTCCAGGAACGTCATTTATGCCAAGAGGCGCTCGAGCGCCTTGTCCCAGGGGGAGTCGGTGTAGAACTCCGCGTAGCGGATGCCGGAGCCGCTGAAGGACGCCTCATAGAGCCGCTGGCGTCGGCGGAAAAGCTCCCGGTAGGACGGAGCCAGCAGGGAGGCTTCCGCCCGCAGGCGGGAGCCGTCCTCGAGGGACTCGAAGTGGGCCGGGCCTTGGAGGTCGAAGTCCCGCTCGAAGGGATCGAGCACCTGGAGCACTAAGAGCTCGTGGCGCCGGGAGCGGAGACCGCCGACGAGCTCGAGCACGCTCCGGGGGTCGCAGAGGAGGTCCGAGATCAGGAAGAGCACCGAGCGTCGAGGCAGGTCCGCCGCGGTCCGGCGCAGGGCGCCGGCCAAGTCCGTCTCGCCTCCGGGGCCCCGGGAGGAGAGCGTCGCGTCCATGAGCTCGAGATGTCCGAAGCCCCGGCGCGGCGCGAGGGATTCCCGCGGCCGGTCGTCGAAGAGGCGCAGGCCCGCCGCGTCGCCCTCGCCGAGCACGAGGTAGGCCAGGGCCATGGCCCAGCGGCAGGCGTGCTCCCACTTGGAGGGCCGGGACCCGGCCGAGAAGGCCATGGAGCCGGAGGCGTCGAGGAGGAGGCAGGTCTTGAGGCTTTTCTCCTCCTGATGCTCCTTGACGAACCAACGGTCCCTGCGCGCGTAGACCTTCCAGTCCAGGCGCTTGATCTCATCGCCCGGGACATAGGCGCGGTGCTGGGCGAACTCCTGGGCGTGGCCGTGGCGCAGGCTGCGGTGACGCCCGGCCAGATGCCCCTCGGCCGAGCCTCGACGCAGGTCGAGACGGAGGTTGCGGAGTTTTGCCAGGGCGACGGCGTCGAGATAGCGCATCGGATCGCGCCCTTGAGCTAGGAAGAGATGAGCTTGCCGATGACTTCGTCGACCCGCACGCCCTCGGCCTCGGCCTGGAAATTGAGCACCACGCGGTGGCGCAGGATGGGCCGAGCGATGCGCAGGACGTCCGAAGCATCCACCGCCAGACGGCCCTCCAGGAGGGCTCGGGCCTTGGCGCCGAGCACCAGAGCCTGGCTCGCGCGCGGGCCGGCTCCCCAGGCGACCCATTTCTTGATGAAATCCGGCGCCCCATCCAGGGGCCGGGTCGAACGGGCGAGACCCACGGCCAGGTCCACCACGGAGGGGGGGGCCGGGACCCGGCGCACGACCTCCTGGAGGTCGAGCACTTCCGCGGCGCCGAGGACCTTGCTCAGCGCGACGGCGCGGTCCCCGGTGGTCTCCAGCACGATGCGCTTCTCCTGCGCCAGGTCCGGGTAGCCGATGTTGACCTGGAGGAAGAACCGGTCGAGCTGGGCCTCGGGCAGGGGATAGGTCCCTTCCTGCTCGATGGGGTTCT
>CAYHRV010000379.1:0-2076 GCA_964359165.1 uncultured Elusimicrobia bacterium | reverse complement strand
CGTCCATTCAACGTTTGCGGGCCGTCACCGGCGTGAGGGTGTTGAAGACGGGTCAAGAGCCAATCAACCAGCCTGTTTTCACAAGGAAGGACCCTCTCTGGCATCGCAGATGCAGGCAAGCCGAATGTCTTATGTCCGTCTGCCACATCGGCATCCAAAGAGGGTCCCATGTCCAACTCGCAAGACGTCGTGCTTTGCGGTTCCTTCAACGGCTCGGTCCGGATCGAGGGCCGCGCCGACCGCCTGACCTCCGACGCCGGCGTCCTGGCCCTGCGGGAACTCGACGAGCGGCTCGGGATCTCCGCGTGGGTGGCCGAGCGCGTGGTCGATCCGCGCAACCCTGCGCTCATCACCCACCCGATCGCCGAACTCCTGCGCGCACGACTCTACCTCATGGCCTGCGGACGGCGCCACCAGGACCACGCCGACCGCTTGCGCCAGGATGCCGCCTGCCGTCTTGCGGTATCCACGCGCCGGGGACTCTCCCCGCTGGAAACACCCGACGGCCTGGCGTCGCAGCCGACCCAGAGCCGCCTCATCAAGACCCTCGCCTTGGCTCCGAACCTCGCGGTCCTCCAGGAATCGCTCTTCGAGTCGGCCAGGCGCCACGTCCTGGCGCGACCCGGAGGCGTTCCCAAGGCCGTCACCCTGGACGTGGACTCCAAAGCCTTCGAGGTCTACGGCTACCAGAAGGGCTCCGCCTACAACGGCCACTACGAAGTCCGCGGCTACCACCCCATCGCCACCATGCTGGCCGAAACCGCCGACTGGCTCGCTGCCGAACTCCGTCCCGGCAACGTCCACACCGCCCACGGCGTGATCGAACACCTCCTGCCCTTGATCGACCGCGTTCAACGGCACATCGCGCCCGTCGAAGCCATCCGTGGGGACGCGGGCTTCCCCGCGGAGCCCCTCCTTGCCGCCCTCGAAGCCAAGGGCATCCGCTACGCCTTCCGCATCAAAAACAACGAGGTCCTCGCCCGCCTGGCCGAGCCGTACTTCAAACGGCCCGTCGGCCGGCCGACGAACGAACTGCGCGAGTGGGTCCACGAACTTTCCTACCGGGCCGAGTCCTGGAGCAAGCCACGCCGCGTGGTCCTGGTCGTGGTCGAACGCTTCGACCGCGGGCAGGGGGAACTCTTCCTGGACTACTTCTGCCTCGTCACCGGCTGGACCGCCGAAGAACGTGCCGGTGTGGACGTGCTGGCGTTCTACCGCCGACGCGGCACCCTGGAAGGCCACCTCGGCGAGTTCTCCAGCGTGCTCGCCCCGGCACTCTCCTGCACGTCGCGGCCCAAGAGCCATGTCCGGGGCCGACCTCCCCAAAAAACGACCGAGCCTCGCGATGGCGAAGCTGCCAACGCGGCCACCTTCCTGCTCTACGGCCTGGCCTACAACCTCGCCAACGCGGCCCGCGGCATCCTCAACCGCGAAGCACCCCGCAAGAACGGCGACGGCTGGCACCTGGTGAGCCTGCGCGAGTGCCTGCTGGCCGTGGCCGCACGCGTCGTGGTGTCCGCCCGCCGCGCCACGGTCATCCTCCAGGAGCACGTCGCCGAACTCTGGACGATCTTCTGGCACGGACTCGACGGCCTGCGGCCCGTAACAACCCCCTGCCACAACTCCTCCTGAACGACGCCACCCGCGTCGGGTCACCGCCCACGGCCGCGTCGCCGTGGGGGAAAGGGGGAGGTATGCCCGCGCATTGCCTCCGGTGCAGTCCCAGCGCCATCGGCGCATGCCAATCAGGCCGCTGCCAATCTACGCAGCGCCTGTGAATAATCTGGGTTCACGGTGATTTTTGGAAACAGGTACCCGTTACCGCCGCAGGAACCACCGCTCCAGGTCGGCCCTGGCCACGAACACGCTGGTTGGCCGGCCGTGCGGGCAGGAGGTGCTGCCCTCCACTTGCTCGCGCAGGGATAGCAGTTCCCAGACCAGCTCGGGGTTGAGCACGTCGCCGGCCTTGACCGCGGCCCTGCACGCCATGGTCTTGAGCAGGTGGTCCAGAAGCGCGGGCCGGTCCTGGAGACCGTCGGCCTGGGCCTCGGTCAGCAGGTCGCCCACGAGTTGTTC
>CAYHRV010000378.1:0-2087 GCA_964359165.1 uncultured Elusimicrobia bacterium | reverse complement strand
GCCATGTCCAGCACTTCCCCTTGCAGGATCACCGTCCCCCCCACCGCGGCCATTCCCCCATTATCATGGCCCTTCTCCATCTTGCCGTGGTCGTGCCCCCACGCCGCGTACGCTCCAGCCGAGAGCACCGCCGCCAGAGCCAACGCCGTCATCGTTCTAGTCATCTTTTCCATTCCTCCTCAAACACAGCCGATTTCGCCCCCTGAAGGGCATTTCAGTGAGCATGTTCCGCCGGGGCCGCTTCGGCCCCGGGGACGGTTCCCGTCGAGCTCGCGGCGGGCTTCTCGTCCGCGCCGCAGCCCTTGTGCCCGCCGTGCATGAAGAACATCATGCCCAACATCATCGCCCCCGCCAATACGATCATCCCCACAGTCATTTAGCCTCCGGCGGCTTGGATTCGGGCCGGCGCTTGCCGGACCAGTGGATGTGCCGGATGAGCCAGCGGCCCGCCGACCTGCGCAGGACGAAGGTCTCTGCGGCGTCGATGGTCATGGGCTTGCCCCCCGAGACTATCGTCACCGTGGACTGCACCGCCGCCCAGCCCAGGTCTCCCTCGATCTGCCAGTCCACGGCCACCGGGTCGGCGTAGGAGAGGCTTTCCCACTCCTTCATTTCCGGACCGATATGGCTGTCCCGGTAGTCGGCCCAGCCGACGTTCTTGGCGGTCCCTTCCAGGACCAGCAGGTCCTTGTCCACCACCTCGGCGAGCTTCTCCGTGCTGCGCGCCTCGAACGCCGCCCGATAGCGCGAAAGCGTCCCCTCTACCTCCAGGAATGCCGCTTCCCGGGCCGTGTCCTTCTTCTCCACACGCCCGTGTTCCCCCGGGCCATGGGCCCACCCGGAAACGGCCAGTCCGAAAACGAGTCCCGCGATCCCAGTCATGACGAACCTCCTTTCTTTGCCCATAGATAGACTCCGAGCAAAATCCCGGCCGAGGCGGCCAAGCCGGCCCAGGCCAGGAGACCGCCGTGTGCCCCAGACGGGTCAGCCCCTTCCAGACCTCCAACTCCAGCCCGAATTCCTTGGCCGCCGACTCCGCCTCCCCATCCCGGGGGGAAGCGGGGACATCATGGCCCTCATGCGGAGCCGAGGGCACGGCGGCCCCTTGGTCCCCGCGTGGAGGCGCCTCGCCGCCGTGGCCTCCGTGCTGGGACCACGCATATGCGGGAAACGACAGCGCGAATGCTATGAGAACCGCCGCTCCTCGAAAAGTCATGTCAGTGCCCTCTCAATCCAGGGATCGGAAGCTGGGCGACGTCCACGGTCCCCTTTCGCATCTCGAAATGCCATTTCCACAGGTAGAAGACCGGGGGGTAGACGAGCAGTTCCAGGATGAAGCTGGTGAAGAGGCCGCCCACCATGGGCGCGGCGATGCGCTTCATGAGGTCCGCGCCCGTCCCCAAGGACCACATCACCGGGAGCAGGGCGATAAAGGTGGTGGCCACGGTCATGGCCTTGGGCCGAACTCGCTTGACCGCCCCGTGCAGCACGGCCTCCTCCAAGTCGACCGCCGTGCGCATCTTACCCTCGCGCACTCTGTCATGATAGGCCATGTCCAGGAACAAGAGCATGAACACTCCCGTCTCCGCGTCGAGGCCCAGGAGGGCGATGATGCCCACCCACACCGCGATGGAAAGATTGTAGTCCAGCGCGTAGAGCAGCCACACGGCCCCGATCGCGGAGAAGGGCACGGCCAACATCACGATGCCGGTCTTGGCCCAGGAGCCGGTGTTCATGTAGAGCAGGACCAGGATGATGAACACCGTCAGCGGAAGCACCACTTTGAGGCGTTCGCGCACCCGGGCCATGTTCTCGTACTGCCCGCTCCACTGGAGGGAGTAGCCCGCGGGAAGCCGCAGGCTTTCCGCGATCTTGGTCTTGGCCTCCTCGACGTAGCCCCCGATGTCGCGCCCGGCCACATCCACATAGACATAGCCGGCAAGCAGGCCGTTCTCGTTGCGGATCATGGAGGGGCCGAGCTTCAAGCCGATGTCGGCGAGCTGGGCCAGCGGAACCTGCGCGCCTCCCATGGTGGGCACGAGCACGCGCTTGAGCTGGCTCGGGTTCTCCCTGAGTTCGCGCGGGTA
>CAYHRV010000377.1:0-2087 GCA_964359165.1 uncultured Elusimicrobia bacterium | reverse complement strand
CGCGGGGGACTAGGGACTTCACCGCGTTCTGCCGGTTCTGGGTGGCGGAGCAGATGTCGTCCTTGGAGGGGCAGACGAGGGCCGGGAAGCGCCGCTTGAGCACGGAGACTATGTCCGCGGTGTCGTCGAGGCTCAGCGTGGTCTGGGTGAGGTAGGCGACTTTCCGGGGGTCCGGCACCGAGACGGACTCGGCCTCCGGCACCGACCCGACCACCCGGATGGCGTCGAGGGCCTCTCCCATGGTCCCGATCGTCTCGACATGGTCGATATGGCCGATGAGGATGATGGAATAGCCCCGCTTGGCGAAAGCGATGGCCTCGAGATGGACCTTCGTGACCAGGGGGCAGGTCGCGTCGATGGCCTTGAGCTTTCGGGAAACGGCCTCGGCGCGGACTTGGGGGCTCACGCCGTGCGCGGAGAAGATGAGCCAGGAGCCGGAGGGGACCTCGGCGAGGTCCTCGACGAAGACCGCGCCCTTGGCGCGCAATTCGTCGACGACGTGCCGGTTGTGGATGATCTCATGGCGGACGTAGACCGGGCGGCCGCAGACCTCCAGCGCGCGCTCCACGATGTCGATGGCGCGCACGACACCGGCGCAGAAGCCCCGCAGTTGGGCCAGTACGAGCGTCTCGACCCGGGGGGTGGATGCGGTTTCCTCGGGAACCGCCGTTTTCTTCGGCGTCATCGCGCGGCCTCGGAAAGCCCGGCTCTGGACCATTCCAAGACGCGCTGGGCGATGCCCGCAGGGTCCAAGCCCACCGATTCGTAGAGCAGGCCGGGAGCCCCGTGCATGACGAAGGAGTCGGGGATGCCCAGGCGCAGGACGGAGTTCTCCCTCAGGGAGGCGTCGGAGAGGGCCTCCAGGACCGCTGAGCCGAAGCCCCCGGCCAGCGCGTTGTCCTCCACGGTCACCAGCTTTTCCGTCTGGGAGGCGGCTTCTTTGAGGAGGTCGAGGTCCAGGGGCTTGATGAAGCGCATGTTGAGGACGCCTGCCAAGACGCCTTTGCCCTCCAGGAGCTCGGCGGCTTCCAGGCAGGCTTGGACCCGGCCGCCCACGGCTAGGAAGGTGAGGTCGCGCCCGGCGCGCAGCCGGACGCCGCGCCCCCAGGGAAGGGACGCGGGGGCGGGGTCCATGGGCCGTCCCATCCCCGAGCCGCGAGGATAGCGCAGGGCGCAGGGCCCGGCATGGTCGAGGGCGGTCTTGAGCATGTGTTGGAGCTCGTTCTCTTCGGCCGGGGCCATGATGGCCATGCCCGGGATCATCCGGAGGTAGGAGAAGTCGAAGACGCCATGATGCGTCGGGCCGTCCTCCCCGACCAAGCCGCCGCGGTCCAGGCAGAACACGACCGGGAGCCCCTGGAGGCAGACATCATGCTCGATCTGGTCGTAGCCGCGCTGGAGGAAGGTCGAATAGATGGCGACCACGGGCTTGATCCCCTCGCAGGCCAGGCCGGCGGCGAAGGTGACGGCGTGCTGCTCGGCCAGCCCGACGTCGTAGTAGCGCTTGGGGAAACGGTCGCGGAAGAGGTCGGTGCCCGTCCCCTCGGGCATGGCCGCGGTGATGGCCACGATCCGCGGGTCCTCCTCGGCCAGGCGCACCAGCGTTTTCCCGAACACCGAGGTATAGGTCGGCGGCGGCTGAATCGAGGGCCGGACCATCTTGCCGGTCTCGAGGTCGAACTTCCCCGGGCCGTGCCAGGTGATGGGGTCCTGTTCCGCGAGGTTCCAGCCTTTCCCTTTCTTGGTCACGCAATGGAGCATGATGGGCCCTTTGAGCTGCTTGACATGCCGGAAGATGGAGGCCAGCCGGACTACGTCGTGGCCGTCAATGGGGCCGAAATAAGAGAACCCCAACTCCTCGAAGAGCATGCTCGGGAAAAGGAGCACCTTCGTGCGCTTGGCTAGGCGCAGGATGACGGAGCCCCAGAACTTGAAGCGGGCCAGGAACTTTTCCACGGACCCCTCGGCCTTCTTGACGGCGCCGAGGGTGAGCAGGCGGGTCAGGAAGGTCCCGAGCGCGCCGACGCGGTTGGAGATGAACATCTGGTTGTCGTTGAGGATGACCAGGAGGTCCGACTGGAGCATCC
>CAYHRV010000376.1:0-2104 GCA_964359165.1 uncultured Elusimicrobia bacterium | reverse complement strand
GAGCATGCTCCCGGTCCAGTACTCCGAGGTGTCGGTGACGCGCCGCATCTTCCGCTCGGGCGAGTCCGAGTACTGGATGAACAGGACGCAGTGCCGCCTGCGCGACATCCGCGAGCTTTTCCTGGACACGGGCATCGGCTCCGACGGCTACGCCATCATCGACCAGGGCGGGGTGGATTTCGTCATGCGCGCCAAGCCCGAGGAAAGACGCTCCCTCTTCGAGGAGGCCGCGGGCGTGTCGAAATACAAAGCCAAGCGCGAGGAGGCCCTGCGAAAACTCGACCGGGTGCAGGCCGACCTCATGCGCCTGCTCGACTCCACCGGGCTCATCGACCAGCAGATCAAGAAGCTGGAGGCGGACGCGCGCAAGGCCCAGCTCTGCCAGAAGTATAAGACCGAGCTCTCCGGCCTGGAGACGCGCCAGATCGTGGAGGAAGCCGCGTGGCTGGAGGCCGAGAAGGCGCGCAAGCACGAGGAAGCGGCCCCGATGCTCGCCCGGGCCGCCGACCTGAAGGTTGCCCTCGAAGCCGAGGAAGGACGTCTCGCGGCGCTCAACCTCCAGAAGACGCACCAGGAAGGGTCGGTCATCGAGCTCAACGGACGGATCTCCGCGGTGCGGGCGGACATCCAGAGCCTGGGCTCTCGCCGGGAGTACGCCGAGCAGGCGCGCGGCGACGCCTCCA
Organism: uncultured Elusimicrobia bacterium; assembly: GCA_964359165.1. GTDB lineage: Bacteria > Elusimicrobiota > Elusimicrobia > UBA1565 > UBA1565 > CAYHRV01. The sequence continues at coordinate 1,421 of CAYHRV010000376.1, read as the reverse complement.
GGGAACTGGCGGCGTCGATGCCTCTGCTGGAGGCCGAGAAGAAGAAGGTCGCGGAAATGGAGCCCGCCCTGGCGAAGGCCCGGCTGGACGCGGAGGCGGCGGCCCAGGCGCTCCAAGGACTGCGGGCCCGGCGGGACGCCTTCCAGTCGGAGTTCGACAAGCTCCAGGCCTCCCTCGACCTCGCCCTCAAGCAATCGGACTCCCTGAGGTCGCAGGCCCTCGCCGCGGCGGGGAGACAGCAGGAGGCCTCCCGCCGCGAGTCCGCCGCGGAGAGCGACCTCGGGCGCCTGGAGTACCAGGTGCGCATCACCCTGAAGACCTTGGAGAAGAAGGAGTCGGATGCCTCCGCCCTGCTCGAGGAGTCCGCCCGGCGGCGCGCCGATTTCGAGGAACAGACGCTCCGGATCGAACGGGCCCGCGAGGCCCTCGCCGCGCTCAAGGAGAAGCGCGAGGAAGGGAGGCGCTCCGCGGCCGAGGCGTCCCTCAAGGAGAAAGCGCTTCAGGAAGAGACGGTGCGCTTAAAGGCCCAGATCGAGGCTCTCGAGATCCAGGGCGGGAGCGACCCCTACTGGACCGGGGCTCAAGCCGCCTGCGCTTCGGGCATCCCGGGCGTGCTCGGCACGGTGCAATCCCTCCTGCGCGTGCCGGAGCCGGCGCGGCCCCTCGTCGAGGACGCGTTGGGAGACCGCCTCCACGCGGTGCTCTGCGAGACGCTCTCGGCGGCGGAATCCGCGATCCGTTTCCTGCGGGACAGCGGCAAGGGACGCGCGCGCTTCCTGGTCCTCAGCTCTCTGCCGGAGCGCGAGGGTCCCACCTCGGGCCTGCCGCCCCAGGCCAAGCCCCTGCTCCAGAGCCTCAGCTTCGAACCCGCGCACGCCCGGGCGGTGCGCTACCTGCTGGCGGAAGCCTACTCCGCGGAAGGCGCGTTATACGGAGACCATTGGGTCTGCGGGGGCGCCCTCGATCAAACGGCGGGAAAACCGAAGCTCTCGGACCTCGAGTCCCTGCGCCGCGCCCTCGCCCAGGCCGGGGCCGGGGCGTCGGCGCTGGCCGAGGCCCGGTCGAAGTCGGAGGCGGGACTCTCGGCGCTCGAACACGGCGTGGAAGCCGCCGGGATGGGGCTCATCCAAGAGGAAGCGCGGCTCGATGGGCTCGAGCGGCGGCGTACGGAGAGCGAGGGGCTGGCCCATAGCCTGGCGGAGGAGGCCTCCCTGCTCTGCGGCCAGGCCGCCCGGGAATTGGCCGGCATCGCGGACGCCAAGGAGCGCATCCTGGGGCTCAGGGTCGAGCTCGCCGGGTGCCGCGAAGAGGCTCGCCATGTAGAGGAGGCCCAGGCCGCGGCCGCCGCCGCGGTGTACGAGCAGAAAGAACACGCGGCCGGCCCCCGCGCCACCGCCGAGAATTTCGCCGACTCGCAGGCC
>CAYHRV010000375.1:0-2113 GCA_964359165.1 uncultured Elusimicrobia bacterium | reverse complement strand
GGGGAGCGCCAGGCCAAGCCTGGGAGAGGAGGAAGCGATGTAGCGTAACGTTGCGGAAACCTTTCGATGGAACCCAGTGGGTAACCAATCCCACCCGGCAAAGTTGGCGACCGCCGGAACCGAGTCTTGCATGGAGCCGGGGTGACCCGGCCCACGAAGCGTAGACAGGGAGAGCGCGAGCCGTGCGATTGAGCCCCGAAATTTTAAACCCTGGAGCCCTCGGCCTCTCATTGTCGAGGATAGTACTGACACGCTGGGAGCCGGATAAAGCGTGGCGATCTGGGCGGGGTCGGAGAACACGGCATACGCTTATGGGGGTTCCCCAGGAACCTGGGAGGCACTGTCGTCTCCGCGCCAAAAGTCACCGGCGGGGGCCGGTTCAACAACCCCAGGCCCCCGGGCGCCGCACCACGCGCCTGGAGGGAGCGAAGCAAGTGGCTGCGGGCGCGGTACCGCGCAGCGAGGGAAACCGAGCGGGCGGGACGGGCGGCAGTGGTCGTAGCACCTTCATAGTACCCAAGAAGCAGGGAAACCGACCCGAGGGGAGCCTGCGGAGGGAAGGGGGGTGCCGGGAAGCAGTCCGGCTGGCGGGACCAGCCGGACCCATGGATCGTAGGAGGGACAGATGGACGGCACACCGGGGCCGGGAGACATCTCAACGAAACTTTTGCGGATAGCAAAACTGGCGAGGGAGGATTCGAAGCGGGCGCTCACCACGTTAGCCCACCACATCGACGTCGAGTTCCTCCGTGAGGCGTACCGGCGCACGCGCAAAGACGGGGCCAGGGGCGTGGACGGCCAGACGGCCGAGGAGTACGAGAAGAATCTGGAGGACAACCTCCGCTCGCTCCTCGAGCGGTTCAAGTCGGGCACGTACCGGGCACCGCCCGTGCGGCGGGTGCATATTCCGAAAGGCGACGGGAAGAAGACGCGACCGATCGGCATTCCCACCTTTGAAGACAAGGTTCTTCAGCGGGCGGTGTCGATGGTGCTCGGGTCGGTCTACGAGGAGGACTTCCATCACTTCTCGTTCGGCTTCCGTCCCCAGCGGGATGCCCACCAAGCGCTGGAATACCTGCGGAACGAACTGATGGGAATGCAGGGCGGATGGGTGCTGGAAGTGGACATCAAGAGTTTCTTCGATACGCTTGACCACGGCCACCTGCGGGCTTTCCTCGACCAGCGGGTACGCGACGGCGTTCTGCGTCGCATGATCGATAAGTGGCTGAAGGCGGGCGTCCTGGAGGACGGGGAGCTTTCGTACCCGGAGGCCGGGAGCCCGCAGGGAGGCGTCATCTCGCCGCTTTTGGCAAACATTTACCTGCACGAGGTGCTGGATCGATGGTTCGAGGAGACGGTGAAGCCGAGGCTGCAAGGGAAAGCCTTTGTGGTCCGGTACGCCGACGACTTCGTCATCGGCTTCGCTCTGGAGAGCGATGCGCGCCGCGTGTACGAGGCATTGCCCAAGCGGTTCGGGAGATTCGGACTGATGCTCCATCCAGAGAAGACCAGGCTGGTCCGGTTTTACCGGCCCAGGCTGTCAAGCCCAGGGAAGGGACTGGATCCCCAGGGGGGGAAGCCGGGCAGCTTCGAGCTGCTGGGCTTTACCCACTTCTGGGGACGGTCCCGCCAGGGTTACTGGGTGATCAAGCGCAAGACCGCTCCCGGTCGCCTCCGCCGAGCGCTAAGGCGGATCAACGACTGGTGTCGCCGGAATTACCACCTGCCGATCAGGGAGCAGAGCAGACAGTTGTCACGGAAGCTGCAAGGTCACTACGGGTATTACGGGATTACCGGAAACTCGTCTGCGATCAGTAGCTTTGCGTGGCACGTCGGCCGCACGTGGCGACGGTGGCTTATCCGCCGCTCGCAACGCGCCAGAATGTCATGGGCAGAGTTCAACCGGCTCCTGCTGCGATACCAGCTGCCGCCGGCGCGCTGTGTCCACTCCATCCTGGTCACGTAGCGAACCTATGGCCCGAGGAACCGGATGCGGGAATTCTGCACGTCCGGGTCTGTGAGGGGGGGAGGGGAGCAATCCCCTTCCCCTACCTCGACGAGCGCCAGGCCAAGCCTGGGAGAGGAGGAAGCGATGTAGCGTAACGTTGCGGAA
>CAYHRV010000374.1:0-2137 GCA_964359165.1 uncultured Elusimicrobia bacterium | reverse complement strand
AGTTGACAGATATATCACTGATTAGAGACATATTTGTAACAGAGAATTCACAAACATCATGTATAATCAGGTTCGAATGGCTTTCAAGCTCCTGATCATCGATGAAGGCGCCAAGAATGAGACGGGCCTGATCGAACTTCTGGGAAAGGATTTTCAGGTGGATGTGTGTGAATTGGGGCATCATGCCCTCGAACGCATCCGCTCCTGGGAGCCGGACATCCTGGTCCTGGACGCCGACTTGCCGGACATCCCCTCCCTGACTTTCCTGCGCATGGCGCGCGCCATGGACCGGTCCAGGAGCATCCCGGTCCTCTTCGTCCACGAGGGAAAGAGCGAGGAGGCCGCGGTCGAGGCTTTCGCGGCCGGGGCGGACGATTGCCTGGCCAAGCCTTTCGACCTTCGGGAGCTCCATGCCCGGCTGATGGTGGCGCTCAGGCGGAGATACGAGCGCGCCGAGCACTGGGGCGGACCGCTCAGCGGCGGAGGGATCGAGATAGAACCTAGCCAGAGGCGGACCCAGGTGGGAGAGCGCGTCATCGACCTGCGGCCCCGCGAGTTCGAGGTGCTGGAGATCCTGATGCGAAAGGCCGGCCGCGTGCTGACGAGGCCTTATCTATTGGACGCCGTCTGGGGAGGGAACACCACGGCCGGGCTCCGGGCGGTGGACATGGCGGTCAGCCGCCTGCGCAAGGCCCTCGGCCGCGCGGGGACCTGCGTGGTGACCGTCTCAAAGCTGGGCTACGTGTTCAGGACGCCGCAGTCGAAGAAGTAGTCTCAGCCTTTCCAGGCTTCGGGGTTGACGAGGCTGGGCGGGCGCTTGCCGGAGAGTCCGGCGAGCATGTTCTCAGCGGCCAGCACGGCCATGCGGGTGCGCGTTTCCACGGAAGCGCTGGCGATGTGCGGGGCGAGGACCACGTTTTCCAGGCGGGCGAGCCCAGGCGCCAGGTCCGGCTCGTCTTCGTAAACGTCGAGACCGGCGGCGAAGATGCGTCCATCCTTGAGCGCGCGCACCAGCGCGCCCTCGTCGATCACCGGGCCGCGGGAGGTGTTGACCAGCACGGCGGTGGGTTTCATCAGCGAGAAGGCCTTGTCGTCGATCAGATGGCGGGTCTCAGGGAGCAGGGGGACGTGCAGGCTCACGAAATCGCTCTCGCGCAGCAGGCGCTCCAGGGGCGCCCCCTCCGCGCGGAGTTCCTGGTCGAGCTCCGCGGGCACGGGCTGGCTCTCGGTATAGAGCACCTTCATGCCGAAGCCCAGGGCGCGGCGAGCCACGGCTTGGCCGATGCGGCCGAAGCCCACAAGGCCCAGGGTCTTCCCATGCATGTCCCGGCCCAGGAGCGTCATGATCCCCCACCCCTTGAATCGACCCGCGCGGACGAGCCTTTCCCCCTCCCCGACCCGCCTGGAGGCGGCCATCATGAGCGCCCAAGCGAAGTCCGCGGTGGTCTCGGTAAGGACGCCGGGGGTGTTCGTCACCAGCACTCCTCTGCGTGTGGCCGAGGCGAGGTCTATGTTGTTGTACCCCACGGCCACATTGCTGACGATGCGCAGGCCAGGAACTGACAAAACAGCATCATCTATCTGGTCATCTGTCAGTAGACAGACCAGCCCTGAGCACCCTTTAAGTCTTCGAATAAGGGTTAATTTTGATAAAGGCCGTTCAGAGGGGTTTAATTCGAGCTCGCAGGACTGTTCCAGAAGCGTTATGGCTTCCTGCGGGATCTGGCGGGAAATCAATACCCGCGGTTTCTGCATCAGGAGAGACTAGCAAAAAACGGCCCCCTCCGGGAGAGGGGGCCGTCGGTGGTGGTGGTATGCTTTAAAGCTCAGCCGTTGCTTCCGCCGCACCGGTTGGGGAACACGCAGGGACGGAACTCGGCGATCGTGATCGTCCGAGTCTGCGCGGCTCCGCAGGTGTTGGGGAATACGCAAGGCTTCACCGCTGCCGTCTGAACGGGCGCCTGGAGCGCCGGGCTCAGCGAGAGCATCAGGATAAGCTGGATCATGGATATAGTATAGCCCCGAAGGCCCAGGACCCCTGATGAGCATGGTCAAGGCGGACTGTTGATTTGGATCAATGATGGGAATCAATCAAGCTTATCCCGGATTCGCGGCAAATTCCACCGGAATTTGCCGC
>CAYHRV010000373.1:0-2165 GCA_964359165.1 uncultured Elusimicrobia bacterium | reverse complement strand
CCCCCATTCCGCAGTCGACGGACAGGGCTATCCGCGAATTTCGCTGGGCGCCTCAGCCGCATCTGTAGGCGCGGCCCGGGACCCCGAGCAAGCGCAATACTTCGCGCTGTAGGGGCGTGAACCGGGGCTCGAAGACCTCGGCGACCTGCCCCCGCCGCGAGAGGACGTTCCGCTGTGCGAGGGCGAATAGGCTCAAGACCTGCTCCGCCGTCGGCGCCTTGCAGCGCCGCTCCTCAGGGTAGAGCGCCAGTTTCTCGATCCCGTCGCGCCGCATCGCCCTCCGCAGCTCGCGCTCGATGAGGCCTTGCGCCAGCAGGGCCAGGAAGTAAAGGAAGAACAGCGCCTCGATTCGCCCCTCGTTGTGGAGGAGCACGGGCGCGATCTCGAGGACCGACTTGCACTGACGAAAGCGCTTCTCGATGGTCGGCTGCCCCTTATGGGCTTCGAGGACCTGGGCCGGGGTGAGCTTCTTGTCGTTGCTCATCAAGGGATACATCCCGTCGCTCTTGCGATCGTACTCGATGACCGCCTGGTCTTCCTCCCATTCGACATCCCAGCGCCGGCGCGTGATCCGGCGATAGGTCGTCTGCTTGCCCGGGCGGCCGCGGCGGCTCTGCTTGTAGCGGTGGTCTTCGAGCAAGAACTTGCGGACCTTCAAGTAGCGTTTGACCGAGTGGCGTTGGAGGATGCGCTCGACGTGGTCCTCGAGCACCGTCGGCTTGCGCAACCGGGTCTTCGGGCTCGCCAGGCGCTGCTTCAAATCCTTGAGCGCCTCCTTCGCCGCGGCCAAGCGTTCCCGCCGCCCATGGTCCTGCTTGAGGCGCAAGAGCGCGCTGAAGACCCAGACGATGGGCCAGGCCTCGCTAGAGAGCGTCGGATCGCGGAAGACCCACCAGCGGTCGCGCGGGCCGTGTTCACGGCGCGGATTGGGCCGGTCCCAGACCGGCTCCCATTGCGGGTCGTTGGTCTGGATCCATTTGCGGAAATGCGCATCCTCCCCGCGCGAGCGGGGCATGACCGTCACGAAACGTCCCTTCCTGTCGTTGATGTAGTCGAGGGTCTCGGTGACGCAGAGCTTGGAGTCGGCGACGTAGAGGAAATCGGGCTTGCCGGCCACCCGCCGGAGCGCCTCCCAAGTCTCGATGTGGGTGTCGACGTCGGAACGGTTGCCATCCTCGCAGCGGAACTGGACGGGGACCCCGCCGTCGGCGCTGGTAGTCAGGATGAATAGGAGTTGCTTGAGGTCGGGGCGGTGGTCCTTCGAGTAGCCGTAGGTGATCCAGGGAGCGCGGCGGCCCCGCATGGAGCGGCCGCGGGCCTCGCGATACTGGCCGGTTAGCCGGATGCTGGTCGAGTCGTTATGAAGTTCGTCGAACCGGACCCCGAAAGACTTGCCCATGGCCACGACGACCTTGGTCAGGAGCCCCGCCCGGTCGGCGTCGAAGAGCCGGTCCAGGGCGCGGCCGATCCGGTCATCGGAGAGGTGCTCGACCTCCTCCGGCCCGACGCCGAAGGCGCCGGGGGCGAAGGTGTCGACCACTTCTTGCTGGCGGTAGATAGGCTCGCGTTCCACGATGATGGAGCGCAGGAGCACGCCCAACGCCTTCGCATAGGGGAGCCCGGTGTCCCGGTCCTGGCTGGGGACGAAGTCGGCCAGGGCGGCGTCGAGGCTCAGGCGACGCAGGAAGTGGTTGACGATGGGGAGGGGTCCCAGACGTTGGATTTGGAACTCGGACTTGACAGGCGCCATAGACATACCATACTATTATGGTATGTATAGGTCAAGCGTAGATTTCAGCAAGCGCATCGCGGCCCTACGGGGCCGGATCGTCGACTTTGATTACATGTGCTCTGGCAGCCTGCGGCAGCGTTACACTGTCTGCGGGACGCAGAACTGCCGATGCAAGGCGCAGCCGCCCGAGCCCCACGGCCCGTATTACTACTGGAGCCGTCTGCTCGCGGGAAAGGTCGTCCAGCGGGTGCTGTCCCGAGAGCAAGCCGAGATTGTGGCCCGGGGGATCAAGAACTACCGCGAGGCCAGGGAGTTGCTACGCGGATGGGAGGAAGAAACGGTCAAAACCATCGAGGTTCGGCGGCGCCTCAAACGCTGACCATCGACGGTGGAAATTCGCGGATAGGCCCCTGCGCGAACTGCGGAATGGGGG
>CAYHRV010000372.1:0-2167 GCA_964359165.1 uncultured Elusimicrobia bacterium | reverse complement strand
GGGCCGAGGATCTTGGCCTAGCCGTTCTCCCCAGGCCCACCCGCTCCGCGCTCTATCGCGACCTCTCCACCAACCCCTTCCTCCCCAAAAGCCTGCGCCTGCGCGGACGCTTCATCGCCCGCCGCGGGGGAGTGCTCTGCGGCACGGCGGCCGCCTCCGAGGTATTCCGCCTCCTGGCCCCCCGCGCCCGCCTGCGCTGGCTCGTCAAAGACGGGGGCACGCTCCGGCCCGGGACGCTCATCTGCCGCGTCGAGGGAGGACGGGGCATCCTCACCGCGGAGCGCACGGCCCTCAATTTCCTGCAGAGGCTCTCCGGTGTGGCGACGCTGACGCGCGCCTTCGTCCGGCGGGTCCGCGGCACGCGCGCGCGCGTCTACGACACCCGCAAGACCACGCCGGGCTGGCGCGGCCTGGAGAAATACGCAGTGCGCTGCGGGGGCGGCCTCAACCACCGCATGGGCCTCCATGATATGGTGATGCTGAAAGACAACCACCTTGCCGCGCTTACAGGAAAGGACGCGGTCTCCTCCCCTCTTGCCCGCCTCCGGCGCTCTGACCCGCGCGTCGGCGTGCTCGTCGAGGCGAAGACCCATCGGGAGGCGCTCCTGGCCCTGAGGCTCGGCGCGGACATCATCCTCCTCGACAACATGCCCCCCTCCCGCCTGAAGGCGGAGATCGGCTTCCTGCGCCGCTCGGCTCCCGCCGTCCGCATCGAAGTCTCCGGAGGAGTCGACCTTCCATCCGTGCGCCGCCTCGCCCGGCTGGGCCCGGACCGGATCTCCGTGGGGCGCCTCACCCATTCCGCTCCCGCCCTCGACATCAGCCTCGAAGTCCGCGCGATATGACGCCCGCTCTCCCTGGGGTCCGCGTCCTCCTGCACCTTCGCTCCGCCGCTTCGACCCAATCCATCGCTCGGAAGCTCGCCGAGGAAGGGGCCGAGCACAGGACCTTGGTGTGGGCCGACCGGCAGACGCGGGGCCGAGGGCGCATGGACAGACGCTGGTCCTCTCCCAAAGGCGGCCTCTATCTCTCCCTCATCCTTAGGCCCAAGGTCGCTCCCGCGCGCCTGGCGGGCCTCAGCCGCCTCTTCGCCAAGGCCTGCTCCAGGGCCATCGTACGCTGCACCGGCCTCAAGACCCGCATCAAGCCCCCCAACGACGTCCTCGCCCGCCCCGCCTCCCGAACGCATTTCCCAATCGGGCGCGGGACGGCCGCCCTCCGGGCTCGAGGCCGCCCCGTGGGGGGGGCGAGGAGGCTTGGCTACCGCAAGGTGTGCGGCATACTCCTGGAAGCCGCGGGCGACTCCAAGAGCGTCCATTGGCTGGCGGCGGGCATCGGGATCAACGTCAACAACCGCATTCCGCGCTCCCTCCCCCAGGCGGCCAGCCTCCAGGACCTGGCCGGACGGGGATTCTCCGTGGAGGAAGTCCTCCGCCGCGTCCTGGCCGAATTGGCGAAGATGAGACTTTAATCCTCTTGACGCCGGGGATAGGCCTGCTATACTATCCCTACCCCCCTTACGGGGGGGTCGTTATTTTCGGGAGTCCTAGGCGCGAGAGACACCCCCCCGACCGCCGGATTCGGACCGGCGGACAAGAAAGCCCTGGTTGCGGTTTTCCCATCGGACTCTTGTGCCGGCCGGTCTAGGAAACGCGTTCTGGCGGGGGGTACGGGTGTTTTCGAGGTGATCGATGACGGAATACATGACGCGCGCAGGCCATGAGAAGCTCATCAAGGACTTAGAGGAGCTCAAGAAGCGCAAGCCGGGGCTCTCCCAGGAGATCGCCGAGGCCCGGGAGAAAGGCGATCTGCGCGAGAACGCGGAGTACCACACCGCGAAGGACAGGCTGGCGGAACTGATGAACCGCATCCAGATCATCGAGACGAAGCTCGCCAGCGCCCAACTCATCGACAACATCCAGATCAAGGCTGGGATGGTCCAGATCGGGGTCAAGGTCACTCTCAAGGACTCCGACGGTGACGAATACGTCTGGACCCTGGTCGGCGCGGAAGAAGCCGACCCCGCCAAAGGCATGCTCTCCGTTTTCTCCCCCCTGGCCCAGGGCATACTCGGCAAGAAGGTCAAGGAAGAGGTCATCGTGGATCTCCCGGCCGGACCCCAAAAGTTCAAGATCATCAAGACGGAACCAGGACTATAGACACCAAC
>CAYHRV010000371.1:0-2168 GCA_964359165.1 uncultured Elusimicrobia bacterium | reverse complement strand
GTGGACTTCACGGCCGAGGACGGGGTGCGCCTGCACGCCTGGTTCGTTCCGGCATCCACCGCTCCGACCAAGGGCTCTCCCACGGCCCGGACCCTGGTGATGTTCCACGGGAACGGGGGGAACATCAGCCACCGCGTCGACAAGCTTCGCATCTTTCGCGGCCTCGGCCTTTCGGTCTTCATGTTCGACTACCGGGGGTATGGCCACAGCAACGGCTCCCCGAGCGAACAGGGCACCTATCTCGACGGCGCCGCGGCCGTGCGCTGGCTCAAGGAGAACAAAGGGCTCGAGGAAGGGGCGCTCGTCTACTACGGCGAGTCCCTGGGCTGCGCCGTGGCGATGGAGACGGCCCTTCATCATCCGCCGGCGGCCTTCATCTTCGACAGCGGATTTACCTCGGTGCTGGAGATGGCCAAGGCGATCTACCCCTGGCTCCCCGCCAAATACTTCCTGCGCGCCCGATACGACAACCTCGCCAAAGCCCCCAAGCTCAAGACCCCCTTGCTCGTGGCGCACAGCCCCGAGGACCAGATCATCCCCTTCGCCATGGGGCACGCACTCTTCGATGCCGCTCCGGAGCCCAAGGAATTCTTCCAACTACGCGGGGGACACAACGACGGCTTCCTGGAAACGCCGGACTACGCGCAGGCCTTCGCGGCTTTTCTAAAAAAGCACGCGCCATGATGGGCCCCGTCGTGAGCGCCCGTCTATTCTTCGATATGGCCCTCTTCTCCATGCTGGGCCTGGGACTAGAGACCTGCTTCACCGCGGCAAGCGAGTGGCCGTCCAAGCGGGACCGCCATCTGCTGGGCTTCAGCTCGCTCTGGTATATCCCCCTATACGCCCTGGCTCCGCCCGCCTTCCGCTTCCTCGGGCCCCAGGTCTTCGGCCTGCACTGGGCGCTCCGGGGCGTCCTCTACACCCTGGCGATCTATCTCGTCGAGTATTTCGGGATGCTGGCCCTGCGCGGACTGCTCGGTTCCTCACCCTCGGAAGAAGGCTACCGGAAGAGCCGCTGGAATGTGCGCGGCCTCATACGCCTGGATTTCGCTCCGGCCTGGTTCGCGGCGGGGTTGTTCTTCGAGCGGGTCTGGCTCGCCCTTCACCCGCTCTCCTGAACCCTCAGAGATGGTTCCGGACGGCTTCCACCAAGGTCTTCGGCTCGAAGGGCTTGAGCACCGGTCCCACGGCCCCCAGGGCTCGCGCTTTATCCACCTCGACCTGCTCGGCCCCGCCGGTCATAAGGAGCACCACGATCCGGGGAGCCTGCCGGCGGATTACGCCGATGGCCTCCTCCAAAGTGACGCCCAGCATCCTCATATCGAGGAGCACGAGGTCGTACGCGCGCTCCCGAAGCCTCTGCAGGGCCTCTTCCCGGCTCGACGCCGTATCCGTCTCCACGCCGGCATTCTGGAGTATCCGGCGCACGACCGCGAGTGTGCCCTTCTCGTCGTCCACGGCGAGGATGCGCTTGCTCGCGGCTGAATGGCCCGAATGAGGGGACATGAGCCCATCATACTCCCTTCCCGGAAAAACGCCAGAGTCAGACAGTCTTATCAGGCCTTCTGAAAAATAGTGAGCTTTTCGTGAACTTCGCCGGCATAATTGTTGCTATCATAAGGGCGGAGGGGGAGATGCTCTCAAAGCGTCTGGGACAGAATGTCCGGATTCAGCGCCTGCGCAAGCAGTTGACGCAGGAGCAGCTTGGCGAGTTCGCGGACATCCACTACACCTTCGTAGGACACATCGAGCGAGGGACCAAGCTCCCGAGCCTGGTCGTCCTCGACCGTATCGCGCGGGCCCTAGAGATCCCTCCCTGCAAGCTCCTGGGCGGCCTCCGGGACGAAACGCCCGACTGCCTTAAAGGCTCTTCCGAAAGAACTCGACGGTCCCTTCCATGATCTGGCGCAGGCTCTCCTTGCGGGAGAGCCCGTGGCCTTCATCGGGCAGGACCGCATAGTCCACCGGGATGCCCAGTTCCTTGAGCCGTGCGGTGAACGCGTCCATCTCAGCCTTGACGGTCCGGACATCGTTCTCCGCCTGCCAGATCTTCAAGGGGACGGCGACCTGGTCGGCGTGGAAGAATGGGGAGCGCTCCTTGAGCAGGGCCTCATCCTTGACCGGATCCCCGACTTCCTTGAGGAATTCCGTCTGCCAGGCCGGATCGG
>CAYHRV010000370.1:0-2168 GCA_964359165.1 uncultured Elusimicrobia bacterium | reverse complement strand
TAGCGGAAGAGCGGCCAGTAGCCGGTGTCCACGGCGAGCTTCTGCTGCTGCATGCCGAGCTTAAGATCGAAGCCATGCGCGATGCAATGGCTGTAGGCGACGAGAATGGCGGGCCCGGGGAAGGATTCCGCCTCCACGAAGGACTTCACGGTCTGCGTGTCGTCTGCGCCCATGGCGATGCGCGCGACATACGCGTTCCCGTAGCCGGCCGCCTGCAGGGCGAGGTCCTTGCGCGCCGTGTTCTTCCCGGCGGAGGCGAATTTGGCCACCGCACCGCGGGGCGTGGCCTTGGAGGCTTGGCCGCCGGTGTTGGAGTAGACCTCGGTGTCGAGCACCAGGAGGCGGACCCGGGCGGTGGAGCGCAGGACATGGTCGAGGCCGCCGTAACCGATGTCGTAGGCCCAGCCGTCCCCGCCCACGATCCAGACGCTGCGCCGGACCAGGGAGTCGGCCAGGCGGCCGAGGTCCCGGGCGTCGGGACTGGCGTTCCCCTCGAGCTTGCCCTTGACCTGCGCGACGCGCTCCCTCTGCGCCGCGATGCCTGCCTCGTCCTCCTGCGAGGCGGAGAGGACGGCTTGGACCAGGTCTTGGCCGAGCGTGGGGGCCAGGCGCCCCAGGAGCATGAGCGCGTGCTCCGTCTGCTTGTCCGCGCTCAGGCGCAGTCCCAGGCCGAACTCCGCGTTGTTCTCGAAGAGCGAGTTCGACCAGGCCGGGCCGCGGCCGTCCTTGCCCGTGCTCCAGGGGGTCGTGGGCAGGTTGCCGCCGTAGATGGAGGAACAGCCCGTGGCGTTGGCCACCAGGAGCCTGTCGCCGAAGAGCTGGGTCAGGAGCTTGAGGTAGGGCGTCTCTCCGCAGCCGGCGCAGGCGCCGGAGAACTCGAAGCGCGGCTCCAGGAGCTGGGAGCCCTTCACGCTCGCCCGCGCGACGAGGCGGCGGTCCGCCTCGGGAAGGCCCAGGAAGAACTCGAAGCCCGCGCGCTCGGCGGTCTTGAGCTCCTCGGAAAGCGGGGTCATGTTGATGGCCTTGAGCCGGGTCTCGGTCTTGTTCTTGGCCGGGCAGACCTCCACGCAGAGGCCGCAGCCGGTGCAGTCCTCGGGCGCGACCTGGACGGTGTAGGCGGTCCCATCGCCGAATTCCCGGCCCTTCCAATCCATGTCTTTGAACGAGGAGGGCGCGCCGGCGAGCGCCGCGCGGGGATAGGCCTTGACCCGGATGGCGGTGTGCGGGCAGACCAGGGCGCACTTGTTGCACTGGATGCACCAGCGCGAGTCCCAGACCGGGATCTCGTCGGCGATGCAGCGCTTCTCCCATTTCGCCGTGGCGGTGGGGAAAGTCCCGTCCACCGGCATGGCGGAGACGGGCAGGGCGTCTCCCTTGCCCGCGAGGATCTCTCCGAGCACCATGCGCACGAACTCCGGGGCTCCGGTGGCGACCGCGGGTTTCATCGCGCGTTTAGAGTCCGCCTTTCCCAAGGGGACCTCCCTGAGGCGGGCGACGGAGCCGTCGATGGCCTTGGCGTTCTTGAGCACCAGCTCCTCGCTCTTGGCCCCGTAGGTCTTGCGGGCGGCCTCTTTGACCTTCTCCGCCCAGCCCGGCAGGACGCCGGTGATGTGGAAGAAACAGGCCTGCATCACGGTGTTGATGCGGCCGCCGAGCCCGGCTTCCTTGGCCACGCCCAAGGCGTCGATGGCGAAGAAGCGCATCTTCTTGGCCAGGAGCGCCTCCTGGACCTCGCGGGGAAGGATGTCCCACGCCCGTTCGGGCCGGGTGGTATTGAGGAGGAAGGTCGCCTTCTCGGCCGCCAGGGAGAGCATGTCCATCTTATCCAGGAAGACTTCCTGGTGGCAGGCCACGAAATCCGCGGTGGAGATGAGATAGGTGGAACGGATGGGTTCGGGCCCGAAACGCAAGTGGGAGACGGTCATGGAGCCGGATTTTTTCGAATCGTAGACGAAGTAGCCCTGCGCGTAGAGTGGGGTCTCCTCCGCGATGATCTTGATGGAGTTCTTGTTTGCGCTCACGGTCCCGTCCGCTCCCAGGCCGAAGAAGACCGCCCGGCGCGTGCCGGGGGACTCGGTGGAGAAGGAGGCGTCCTGTTCCAGCGAGGAGTGGGAGACGTCGTCGCGGATGCCGACGGTGAAGCGGCGCCGCGGTCTGGCGTGGGACAA
>CAYHRV010000369.1:0-2172 GCA_964359165.1 uncultured Elusimicrobia bacterium | reverse complement strand
ACCGCGATGGCGGCCACGAAAAGGGCTCCGCCCAGCGTGATCCGCTCGAGCACCCATTCGATGTAGCGGGAGGTGGGCTCTCCCGGGCGGATGCCGGGCACGAAGCCGCCGGATTTCTTCATGTTCTCGGCCAGGTCCTGGGGGTTGATGCTCACCGAGTTGTAGAAATAGCAGAAGAAGATGATCAGGCCCGCGTAGATCAGCTCGTAGAAGACGTTCCCGCCGTTGAGGAAGCCCGACATCTTCTGCGCCCACGGCGAGTCCGGGCTGAATTGGAGTATGGTCATGGGCACGGCCAGGAGGCTGACCGCGAAGATGACCGCGATGACGCCGCTCTGGTCCACCTTCAAGGGCAGGAAGCTCGACGCCCCCCCGTACATCTTGCGCCCCACCACGCGCTTGGCGTATTGCACCGGGATCTTGCGCTGGGCCGTCTCGACCCACACCACCGAGAGCACCACCGCCAGGAGCATCGCCACGATGAGGAGGGCCTTGATGAGGCCGATCTCCTCGGCCTTGACGAGCTGGACGAGACTCAGCGAGCTTCCCGGAAGGCGCTCGACGATGCCGGCGAAGATGATCAGCGAGGTCCCGTTGCCGATGCCCTGCTCCGTCATCTGCTCGCCCAGCCACATGATGAAGATGGTCCCCGCGGTCAGGGTGAGCACGGTGACCATGTAGAAGAACGGGGTCGAGTTGATGACCACCGGGGCCCCGGTGGGCGAGGGCATCTTGGTGATCATGATGGTCAAGCCGAAGGACTGGAAGGCGGCCAAGAAGAGCGTGAGGTGGCGCGTCAATTGGTTGAGCTTCCTGCGCCCGAGCTCCCCTTCCTTATGGAGGCGGTCCAGGTAGGGGATGACATGCGCCCCTTGGAGCAGGCTCATGATGATGGAGGCGTTGATGTAGGGCATGACCCCCATGGAGAAGATGGAGAACTGCCCCAGCGCTCCGCCGGAGAAGATGTTGAGGATTCCCAGCAGGGTGCTCGCCTGGGCCTGGAAGATCGCCCGCAGGGCCTCGCCGTTGATCCCGGGGATGGGGATGGCCGCCCCCACCCGGTAGACCGCGAGGCAGCCCAGGGTGAAAAGGACTCTCCGGCGCAGGTCCGGGATGTCGAATATGTCGGCGATTTTTTGAATCATGCGCGGCTCAGCGTTTCACTATCTCCGCCGTCCCGCCCGCTTTCTGTA
This sequence comes from uncultured Elusimicrobia bacterium, assembly GCA_964359165.1. GTDB lineage: Bacteria > Elusimicrobiota > Elusimicrobia > UBA1565 > UBA1565 > CAYHRV01. The sequence continues at coordinate 979 of CAYHRV010000369.1, read as the reverse complement.
TCTTCTCCTGGGCGCTCTTGGAGAAGGCGTGCGCCTGGACCTTGAGCGCGCGAACGAGATCGCCGTCTCCCAGTATCTTGACCGGGGAGCGGCCCTTGATGAGGCCGTGCATCCGAAGGGCCTCCAAGGTTACCTCGTTCTGGTTCTTGAACACCCGGGTCAGGTCGCCGACCGATAGGACTTGGAAGGCATCGCGGAAGGCGGTGTTGCGAAAGCCGCGCTTGGGGATGCGCCGCAGCATCGGGGTCTGGCCGCCCTCGAAACCGATCATCTTCCCGGCGCCCGAACGGGACCGCTGTCCCTTGTGTCCCCGCGTCGCCGTCTTGCCGTGTCCGGACCCCAGCCCGCAGCCGATGCGCTTGCGCTTCTTGCGCGACCCCGGCGCGGGGCGCAGGGAAGCCAGGCCGTTGGGCGCCGCGGCGCCGTTTTTATTCTCGGTCATCCGCGCCCCCTGAGCTTCATGATGTCATCCTTGGTCCTCAACTGCTTGAGAGCCTCCATCGTGGCGTAGATCATGCTGAAGGCGTTCGAGGAGCCCAGGCTCTTGGTCAGGATGTTCTTGATCCCCGCGGCCTCCAGCACCGCGCGGACGCCGCCGCCCGCGATGACGCCCGTCCCGGGCGCCGCGGGCTTCATCCAGACCTTCCCGGCGCCGAAAGTCCCGACGACCTCGTGCGGGATGGTCTGATGGTAGAGAGGGAACTGGATCATGCTCTTGCGCGCGCGCTGGGCCCCTTTCTGGATGGAGAATTGGATGTCCTTCGCTTTTCCCAGGCCGCAGCCGACCCCGCCCTTCCCGTCGCCCACCACGACGAGCGCGCCGAAGGAGAACCTCTTTCCTCCCTTGACCACCTTGGAGACGCGGTTGATCGTCACGACGGTCTCCTTGAGGCCCAGAGCCTCCGACTCCGTCTGTCTGCGCGGGCCGCGGGAACGGAAGCCTCCCCGCCCTCCGGGTGAGCCGCGAAATCCATGCTCC
>CAYHRV010000368.1:0-2218 GCA_964359165.1 uncultured Elusimicrobia bacterium | reverse complement strand
CGGGCCATTAGCTCAACGGTAGAGCAGGCGCCTCTTAAGCGCAAGGTTACAGGTTCGAATCCCGTATGGCCCAAGTCGATTTAGACTCATGTCCCTGCTGACAACCTTCGATATTACCGAACGTTGCCCCCGAAAGCCCCCGCAGCGCCCTAAGGTTCTACGAGGGGGCGCTTGTGTCGCGGGGGTCTTCCTATATACATATATCGGCGCGCTGCTCCTCACCCCCTCCCTCGACGCGGCGGAGGCGGCCCCGAGCGCGAAGTCTCCGCCTGCGGCCCGCGAGGAGACCCTCGAACTCCCTTCCGGCACCCTCCTTTCCGTGGAGCTCGTGGACCCCGTCGCCTCCGGGAAAAGCAAGTCCGGCGATCTTTTCCGCGCGCGGGTCAACGAAGGGGTCTATGTCCGCGGAGCCCTCGCCCTGCCTCCGGGCTCCACGGTGCGCGGCACGGTGGTCGAAGCCGTGCCTTCGGGCCGGCTTCGGGGGAGGTCCAAGCTGGAGCTTACCTTATCCACCCTGGACCTCGACGGAAGCTCCTACTCGCTTCGCACCGACACGCTCTCCTACGCGGGCGAAGGCCACGCCGGCTCGAACTTCGGCTCGCTCTTCGGCGGCGCCCTGCAAGGGGCGCTTTACGGCGTCCTCTTCGGCGGGGAGAAAGGCGCGGTCATCGGCGCGGGCGCGGGCGCCGCTGCCGGAGGGGCATCCAAGGTCCTTTCTGGAAAACAGGATGTCGAGTTCCCGCAGGGCGCCAAGCTCATGTTCGAGACGACCGCTCCCACGCGGCTCCCCGCCCCGCCGCCCCAGCCGGCGGCCGGGCCGGCCGTCGAAGGGAAGCCCTCCCCGGCTCCTCCCCAGGAGAAGCCCGTGGAAAAGCCGGAGCCCAAGCCCGAGGAAAAGGCCGCGCAGCCCGCGACATGATCGATTCAATGAGATGCTTGACAAACGAGTCCTCGCCCCGCGAAAGCCGTTCGGCTCCTTCCATTACTAGAGCGATTAGCGGAAACCGACAGAGAATAACTGAATGAACAGAATGGCCTTTGTGGAGAACATACAAAGGGCGCCGACGATCATAAAAACCCTGGTCGTCGTCGGCACTTGGCTGCTCAGTTTCTCCCTACAATTTGTTGTCTTGAAGCCATTTCTCTTGAGCCAAATGCAATCAATGGGAGGGATAAGTTCGGTGGCCGGACCACCTCCGCCTATGCAGAATAGCACTGGCGTGGCAACATTGTATATTGTCGTTATGATTCTAGTGTCCGTACTTATATCCAGCATTGTCGGCCGTTCTGTTTTTCGTGGGAAGTGACATTGGCAACAAGAAAACTGACGCCTCAATATTGGATTCAGCGGGCCGCAGCATCAAGAAGTCTGGCAGCAGCCGCCACTGACCCTGACGTTCGGCCCCGGCGTTCAATTAGGAAGGAGTCATTAAGGAGCTGATGGATGCCTGAGATCAGCAGGTTCTTTGGGATCATCATTCGGATGTTTTTTGACGAACACAATCCCCCGCATATCCATGTCGAGCATCAGGGCGACAAGGCCGTGTTCGATCTGAGCGGAAATGTCACGCAGGGAACCCTGAAGTCGCGGACCGCGGTCAGGCTCGTGCGTGAATGGATCGACCTGCACCTTGCCGAATTGAGCGAGGATTGGGAGCTTGCCCAGGCGGGGAAGGAAATCAAGAAGATCGCGCCATTGGATTGAGGTGTGCCATGTGGAAACTCAATGAAGTAAAACGGATCGAGTACAAAACAGGCTATTCGTTCCTGATCGAATTTGACGACGGAACCAGCGCGGTCATCGACTTCTCGGAGTACTTGCAGCGCGGCCCCATTTTCGATCCACTCAAGGACCGCGACTTCTTCCGGAAGGCGAAGATAGAGGGCGGCACCATCGCTTGGCCCAACGGAGCGGACATCGCTCCCGAAACTCTCTACGAAAAGTGCGAAGCGTCTGGGGCGCAAATATATTAAGCTGCGCGGCATGGCCCGCCGCACCTTAGTGAGGGGTCAGCCGTCCTGGGACGCGGCAGCGGCCCGAGGGCGACGAGGGGGGCGCAAGCCCCCCGTGGAGCACCGAGCGGAGGACTCATCCTCTCGGAGCGAGGCATCAGCCCCGCGCGCATAGCGCGCGGGGTGCGACAAATGGGCGGGTGGCGGAACGGCAGACGCGCACGGCTTAGGACCGTGTGCCGAAAGGCGTGGGGGTTCGAGTCCC
>CAYHRV010000367.1:0-2219 GCA_964359165.1 uncultured Elusimicrobia bacterium | reverse complement strand
CCACGCTCTCCTATACAATATTATTGGTCGAGCTTGCGCGTCAAGATGTGGCGCGGGCTAGGATCGAACTAGCGACACCCGGTTTTTCAGACCGGTGCTCTACCACTGAGCTACCGCGCCCAGGCCGCAAATCTAGCAATTTTTGGGCGCCCGACAAAATGAAGATGGTGACGTCAAAACCCGGCGGGTTTTGACGCCCCCATCTGAAAATAAGTTACACTATCGCCGCGCGATGATCACCGAAAGGGACTTAGAGCAGGTCCATTCGCACGGCATCAAGACCGAGGAGGTCCTCCGCCAGGCCGCCATCCTGACCGATCCGCCCCCCTTCTTGAAGCTGGAGCGGCCCTGCACGCTGGGGGACGGCATCCTCTCCCTGGACGCGCCCGCGCTCGAGCGTCTGGCCGTCCGGGCGGAGCGCACGCGTCTGCTGGGCCGTATGATGCGCTTCATCCCGGCCTCCGGGCGCGCCAGCCGGATGTTCCACGCCTTCCACTCGCTCTGCGAGGGCACGGAGTTCGCGCCGGGGGAGGAGTCGGAGGTCAAGGCCTGCCTCGAAGGCTTCAAGAAGTTCGCTTTCTACAAGTCCTTCAAGGCGGACCTGCACAGATCGGGCCTCGAGCTGGACCGCATACTGAAGGAAGGCCGCGCCAAGGACCTCGCGCAGGCCCTCACCGGAGGGGCGGCCACGCAGTTGAGCGACTCCCCCAAAGCCCTGCTGCCCTTCCATGAGTACGCCGAGGGCGGACGAACCGCCTTCGAGGAACACTTAGTCGAGGGCGCCGCCCAGCTCAAGGACAAGAACGGAGTCTGCCGGTTCCATTTCACCATCTCGGCCGAGCATAAGACGCGCTTCGACCAGCATCTGGCCGCCCTGCTGCCCAAGCTCGAGCCCAGGCTCGGCGTCAAGTTCGCCGTCTCCTTCTCCATCCAGGGCAAGGGGACGGACACGCTGGCGATGGGCCTCGACAAGGAGCCCTACCGCTCCGCGGAAGGGAAGCTCCTATTCTGGGCGGGAGGGCACGGCGCGCTCCTGCACAACCTCCAGCGCCTGCACGCCGACATCGTCTTCATCCGCAACGTGGACAACGCGGTCCCGGACCGTTTGAAGCCCGCGCGCTGCCGCCATGACCTGGCCATGGCCGGCATGGTCATCGAACTGCAGGATGAGCTCTACGCCTACCTGCCGCGGGTCTACTCCAAGGCGGCCGACGAGACGGCTCTCGATGAGGCCCTGCGCTTCGGCCGGGAGCGCCTGGGCGTCGTCCCTCCCGCGGGGTGGGACGCCTTCACCCGCGAGGACCGGCGCTCCTGGCTCATCGACCGTCTCGACAGGCCCATCCGCGTCTGCGGCGTGGTCCCCAGCGCGGGCGAACCCGGGGGAGGCCCCTTCTGGGTGCGGGAGAAGGAGGGGCTCTCGCTGCAGATAGTCGAGCGCGCCCAGGTGGACCCGTCCTCCGAGGAGCAGGGGAAGGCGTTCTCCGCCTCGACCCATTTCAACCCCGTGGACATGGTCTGCGGCCTGCGCGATTATCTCGACGAGCCCTTCCGCCTCGAGCGTTTCGTGGACAAGGACGCGGTGTTCCTCGCGGAGAAGTCCTGGGAGGGCAAGAAGGTCAAGGTGGTCGAGCACCCCGGGCTCTGGAACGGCTCCATGTCGCGCTGGCACACGGTATTCGTGGAGATGCCCCTGGAGATGTTCCAGCCGGTCAAGCGCCTGAGCGACCTTCTCAGGGAAGGGCATACGGTCTAGTAAGAAATGAAGCTCTCGATAAAACGGCACGGACCCCCCGAAGGAAGCACACCCCCGTGGGGGGTGCGCTGACATGAAAGGCATCATCCTGGCCGGCGGCACCGGGACGAGGCTATTTCCCGTCACGCGGGCGGTGAGCAAGCAGCTCGTCCCCATCTACGACAAGCCGATGGTCTACTATCCGCTCTCGACCTTGATGCTCGCCGGCATCCGGGACATCCTGGTCATCACCACCCCTCATGAGCAGGAGTCCTTCCGCCGCCTCCTGGGGGACGGGTCCTGGCTGGGCATCCGCATCCGCTACGCGGTCCAACCCGAGCCCAAGGGCCTGGCCCAGGCCTTCCTCATCGGCCGGGATTTCGTGGGCAAGGACCGGGTGGCCCTGGTCCTGGGGGACAACATCTTCTATGGTCACGGCCTCCCGCGCATACTGAAAGCCGCGGCGTCGCGCACGCGCGGGGCCACG
>CAYHRV010000366.1:0-2246 GCA_964359165.1 uncultured Elusimicrobia bacterium | reverse complement strand
CCGGCGATCATCTGATACATGACAAAGGTTTTTCCCGCCCGGCGGGGTCCGACGATGGCCAGGATCTCCGACAGGTTGCGCAAGTCTGCGGGGGCGGGGGCTGCATCCCTGGGGATGAGGATGGGGAGGGCGAATTCCTCCAGCCACTCGGCAATCATGTTCTTCAAGATAGCCTGATTCATGGCAAAGAGTTATATCAGAGCAGGGCACTTAAGTAAACAATTATTTCACCATCTGTTTACCGCAGGACTTTGACCCTCTCCGCCCCCTGGATGCGGCGGAAGATGAAAGATGTCTCTTCGGTGCCGAAAGCGATTCGCTCTTTGCAGAGAATCAACGTCGGCGAGATCGAGGTCGGGGGTGCGTCCAAAATTTTTCTCTGTCTGCATAGCCAGGGACCGGGAGTCCGCAGGAACGTCCCTCAGCACACCCGCCACCACGGCACGGCGAGGACCCGGCGCGTCAGCGGGAAGGTCTCGGCTCCGCCGTGGAGCAGCAGGGCCCCGTCGGCAAGATCGGGATACTCGTCCAGGAAGGCCTCCAGTCCCTTCGCGTCGGACGGCCCGACCCGCGCAGCGGCTTTGACCTCGATGGGCAGGACCCGTCGAGGCGTTTCGATCACGAAGTCCACCTCGATGCCGGTGGCAGTGCGCCAGTACAGCACCTCCGGGCGCCGCGGCTGCACGTCGCGCCAGGCCAGCAGGTCCATGAGCACGAGATTCTCGAGATGGGTCCCGCGCGGTTCGGTCTCCCCCGCGAGAAACAGGGCCAGCGCGGTGTCGCTCCAGTAGAGCTTCGGCGCCTTGATCAGCCGACGGGTGCGGTTGACGGCGAACGCGGGCAGACGGATGGCCTGGTAGCTCGCCTCCATCAGGTTCAGGAACCGATGCACCTGGGGTTGCACGATGCCCACGTCCCGCCCCATCTCGGTCTGGTTGAGCAGGCCGCCGATCCGCAGACAGGCGGCCCGCATGAGGCGGCGGAAATCCGCGAGGTTCTCCACCGCGCGCAGCGCCTGCAGGTCGCGTTCCAGATAGGTCTGGACGTATCCGGAGAACCAAAGAGCGCGTGCCTCGTCGTCGGGCAGACCGCATGCCGGCACGGGGAGTCCGCCAAGACGCGCGGCGGCGCGCCAGTCCTCCTCTGGGCCCGCGTCCGCGGCAAGGAGATCCCGCCAGCGACCGAACGGCGCGGATAGCAACTCGCTCCACACGCCCGTGCGCCCGAGGCCCAGGCGCTCTCGCCGGGTGAAGGGCCAGAGGGTGACGTAAACCGCCCGTCCGGCCAAGGTCTCCGACACGCGCTCCGTCATGAGCAGGTTGGCCGAGCCGGTAAGGACGAAGCGGCCCGGGGTGCGTGCCGGATCATCATCCACGACGCGCTTGACGGCGATCAGCAGGTCGCGGCTGCGCTGGACCTCGTCGAGCACCAGGGTGGGCGCCCGCCGGACCACGCTCTCCGGATCGGCCTCCGCTTGCATCCGCAAGTCGAAGTCGTCGAGCGTGAGGTAGGGCCGGCCAGCAAGGCTTGGGAGGGAACGGACCAGAGTGGTCTTCCCCGTCTGCCGGGCGCCGAGCAGCACGACGACGGGCGCCGTGCGCAGTGCGCGCTTGATCGCCGCCGTGGCGACGCGGGGGAGAATGGACGCAGGCAGCGGGCTTCCCATGAACGTATGATAATCATACTTGCCTGGAATTTCAATGGAGATCAACAGGGACATTCCCAGGTCTGTCCCGGTTCAACGGGAGTTCGCAGGAACGTCCCTGTTCTGCGGTCTTCCCTCCCTGGGGATCTATTCCTGCCGCACCGCCATTGCACGTTCCTTGCCCCATACCCAAAGACCTCCGCAGGCGATCCCAGCGGTCACGGAAACCACCAAAGCGATCCGAACCGCAGGACCGGCCGGGATGCAGGTCATCCCGAGGTCGGTCATTCTCTGGTAAACGTGACTGCGGTGGGCCTGGTACCACTTCTCCCGACATCCAGAAGCGGGGACACGTCTGTTCCCGTTCCGGGATACATGACAAAGGTTTTTCCCGCCCGGCGGGGTCCGACGATGGCCAGGATCTCCGACAGGTTGCGAAGTTAATCGGGCGCTGTCCCTAATTATAATTATAGACGACCGGCCGCATAGAGTGGGAGATAACGAACGATGTTTCTCTGGCTTATATTGTTGGCGCTCAGGATGTACACCCTCGGGGGGCGATAGCGCTCTATGTAGACCTTCAGGCTCTTCGATTGGGTCA
>CAYHRV010000365.1:0-2279 GCA_964359165.1 uncultured Elusimicrobia bacterium | reverse complement strand
GCCCGGGCGATGTGAAAAGTGCTTTAAAAATAAGGATTGTTTTGTAAAAAATCGGCAGACTTTTCCGCCTGATCCTAGGCATCCCGCATCATTGATGCGGATGAATCAGAGCTTTCCCTGCAAGGAGAGAAGCACGCCCTGGGGAGTCACTTCCAGCACCACGGCCACGACGCGCACCGTCGCCCCGTGCTTGTCGGCGAGGGGGACGTCCGCGGGCTCCGGACCCGCCCATAGGACCGGCTTGTTGGCGTCCGCGTCCACGCGCCAGCCCGCGTTCCCGGCCCTGGCCACGCTCCAGAGCACCAGTCTCCCGGCGGCGAGCTTGGGCTCGCGGAGCACATCCTCGTATTCAAGCCCCTCGGCGAGCGCGGCGCGAGAGAGCTCGCGGATCTCCGACTTGTCCGAACGATTTGAGAGGGCCGCGGGGATCCAGACCGCGAGGTACGCTCCAATGAGGAGGCCGCCCAAGAACGCGGCGATCAGCCGCGCGTTCTTGCGTAAAAACGGAGGCAAACGGACCGAACGGAGGGAACGCAAGAAGGACGAAAGAGGATCGGAATCATTCATAACAAAAACGGCCGAGGGCCCCGTAGCAGTGCTCCGGGTCCCTCGGCGTTATTCAGCCATACTTCCCATCTCGAACATGGGCATGAACATCGCGATGACGATGCCGCCGATGAGGACGCCCATCACCACGATGACCAGAGGCTCGATCATCGAGGTGAGCCCCTTGACCGCCGCGTCCACCTCGGTGTCGTAGAAGTCCGCGATCTTGGAGAGCATCACGTCCAGACAGCCGGTCTCCTCGCCGACCGAGATCATCTGCGTGACCATGGGCGGGAAGATGCCGGACTTCTTGAGCGGGTCGGCCAAGCGGCCGCCCTCGCGGATGGACTCCCGAGTGCTCAAAACCGCTTCCTCGATGACCACGTTCCCCGCCGTGGCCGCCACCGTCTCCAGGCCCTGCATGATCGGCACGCCGGACTTGACCAGCGTGCCCAGGGTGCGGGTGAACTTGGCCACCGCGACCTTCTTTAGGATGATGCCGAAGATCGGGGCTTTGAGAGTCTGGGCGTCCACGAATCTCTTGCCGGCCGGCGAGGCGTAGAATTTCTTGAATCCGAACCAGGCGGCTGTGGGGACGATGAATATCATGTACCAGTAGCTGCGCAGAGCGCTAGAGAGGGCGATGAGCGCCCGCGTGGGGGCGGGGAGCTCGCGGCCGAAGCTCTCGAAGATGGCCGCGAAGGTCGGAATGACGAAGGTCAGGAGGAAAATGGTCACGATGCCGCAGATGGAGAGCACGATCGCGGGGTACATCATCGCGGACTTGACCTTGGCCTTCAACGCCTCGGAACTCTCCAAAAAACCGGAAAGGCGTTCCAGGATGGTGTCCAGGATGCCGCCCAGCTCGCCGGCGCGTATCATGGCGGTATATATCTCCGGGAAGGCGTCGGGATGCTTCTTGAGGGCGTCGGAGATCGAGAGCCCGGATTCGATGTCGGTGCGGACCTCCCCCACGATCTCCTTGAAGCGGGGGTTCTCCATCTGCTCCTCGAGGATGGAGAGGCCCTGCACGATGGGCACGCCGGCGGAGACCAGCGTCGAGAGCTGGCGCGAGAAGAGCACCAGGTCCTTGGAGCCGACGCTGCCCTTGCCGAAGAGCTTCGCCTGGAGCGCCTGGAGGGGATTCTGGGAGCCCTCGGCGATCTCGATGACGGTGAGCTTCTGCGCCCGGAGCTTGGCCACCGCCTCCTGCTGTTTTCCCGCGTCGATGGAGCCCGTGCTCACCGACCCGTCGGCGCCCTTGGCCTTATAGGTGAACAGTGGCATCTTAGGCGGGCGGAGCCCCTCCCCCGCGCTGGATAAGCCTCTTGAGGTCCTCCGGGTCGGTGGAACGAAGCAGGGCTTCCTGGTAGGAGATGCGCTGCTTCTTGTAGAGCTCGGAGAGGGATTGGTTCATCGTCTGCATCCCGAACTTCCCCCCGGTCTGGATCGTCATGAGGATCTGCTCGACTTTCTGTTCGCGCACGAGGTTGCGGACCGCCGGGGTCACCATGAGCACCTCGGAGGCCATGGCGCGGCCGGACCCAGAGACGTGGGGGACCAGGACCTGGCAGAACACCGCCTGCAGGACGAAGGAGAGCTGGACCCGGATCTGCTCCTGCTGATGGGGCGGGAAGACGTCGATGATGCGGTTGATGGTCTGCGCGGTGTCGGTGGTATGCAGGGTGGCGAAGACCAGGTGTCCGGTCTCGGCGATGGTGAGCGCGGCCGAG
>CAYHRV010000364.1:0-2289 GCA_964359165.1 uncultured Elusimicrobia bacterium | reverse complement strand
AAGGCTACCCCGTGGACCAGGCCGCGAGCATGGGCGAGGCCCGCAAGAGGCTCGCCGAGCGCGGCTACGGGGTCCTGCTCCTGGACCTGCGCCTCCCCGATGGGGAAGGCCTCGACCTATTGCATGAGGCCCATGCCATCGACCCGCACTCGGTCGGCGTGGTCCTCACCGCGTTCACCTCCACCGACAGCGCGCTCAAGGCTCTGCGCGAGGGCGCCTACGATTACCTCGCCAAGCCCTGCCCCCCGGAGATCGTCCTCTCCGCCGTGTCCCGCGCCGCGGAGCGCTACGCCCTCACCCGCGCCCTGGCCGAGCGCACCCGGGAGCTCGAGAGCGCCAACCGCGACCTCAATCGGCGCGTGGAGTCGGCCACGGCCGAGATCTTCGCGCTCAACGAGAAGCTCCAACGGCACCTGGGACGCCTGCTCCAGGAACACGGGGCGCTCACCCGCTTCCTGGAGGACATGGCCCACGAATTGAAGAACCCCCTCTCCGTGGTCTGGGGGTATACCAGCTTCCTCCTCAAGAGGCCGCTGGAAGGCTGGACCCCCGCCGAGCTCAAGCGGGCCCTGGAGAGCATCTACCGCAACGCCGGGCACCTGCACTCGCTCATCGAGGAGCTCCTGGAGTCCACCCGCCTGGCCGGGCGCAAGGTCAAGCTGGAGCCCACGCTCTTCCCGGCGGCCGAGGCGGTGCGCGAGAGCGTCTTCGCCCTCGCGCCGCAGGCCGAGGAGAAGGGGGTCTCGGTCACGGCCGACGCCCCCGAGGACGCCCCGGTCTTCGCGGACCGCGGCCGCCTCCACCAGATCCTGGGCAATCTCCTGGGCAACGCCCTCAAGTTCACCCCCGCGGGCGGCACGATCACGCTCAGCGTGCGCCGGGAGGGCGAGCATTCCCATTTCTGCGTGGCCGACACCGGCCCGGGCATCGCGCCCGCTCACCTGGTCCTCATCTTCGAGCGCTTCTACCAGGTCACCCCCTCGGAGCAGGGCCGCAAGGACGGCCTCGGCTTGGGGCTGAGCATCGTAAAGGGCCTCGTGGACCTGCACGGAGGACGCATCTGGGTCGAGAGCGAGCCCGGCAAGGGCGCCCGCTTCCATTTCCTCCTGCCCGCCACCCCGCGGACCCTGAGCCCCCGGACGCCGGCGCTCCCGGGAAGCGCGGAATCCATCTCGGTCAATTGATGGCCAAGGCCCCCTCGGAACTCGCCATCGGGGACCCGGCCCCGGATTTCTCGGCGGTTGACGAGACCGGGAAAACGCATTCCCTCGAGGCCTACCGCGGCAAGACCGTGGTCCTCTATTTCTATCCCAAGGACGACACCCCAGGCTGCACCGTCGAGGCCTGCGATTTCCGGGACAACCATAAGGCCTTCCTCAAGAAAGGCGCGGCGGTCCTGGGCGTGAGCCCCGACGACGCCGCCTCCCATCTGAAGTTCAAGGAGAAATTCGACCTCCCCTTCCCGCTCCTGGCCGACGAGGACAAGACGCTCTGCAAGGCCTACGGAGTCTGGAAGGAGAAGTCCATGTACGGCCGCAACTACATGGGCGTGGAGCGCTCCACCTTCGTCATCGGACCCGATGGCAAGCTCGCAGAGGCGATCCGCAAGGTGTCCCCCAAAGGCCACGCCGCCGCGCTCCTCACCGCCCTGTAAGCCATCGGGCTATTTCAGAAGGCGCGAATAGTTGCTAGAATCCGGCATGGCACAATTCTTCAAGAAGCGGCGCGGACCCCAAGGCCCCAACAAGAACGAGCAGAAGGTGCGCCGGGGCCAGGAAGCCGCGGACCGGGCCCGCCGCAACGGCGCGCTCAGCCAGCACCACCCTTCCGTCGAACGCCTCTCCGTGCAGTTGAACTTCCTCGGCGCGCAGAACCAGCCCATCGACCAGCAGACCCGCGTCTTCGGGCCCTCGGACGTCTGCGACTTCTCCGTGCCCTGCCCGGGCCGCTGCGGCACCGGGGCCTTCGACCTGGCCGCCAAGATCCAGGCGGTGGTGGAGACGCGCCAGGCCCTCTCGGAGAGCAGCGGGCTCTGCAAGGTCCCCCTGTTCGCCGGCTCCCCGGACGCCTGCGGCCTCCAGCTCAAATGCCGCATCGAAGTCCGCTACTTCCCGCAAGCTGTCGAGCCTCCCTTGGACCCGGCCGTTTCCGCGGTCCCCGCGGCGGCTCTCTCCCCCGAAAGCGCGCCCAAGTAAATCCTTCGCCCTCGTAAAATACTCGAAATGCCGTAACAACAGCCCTGAAGAATAGCCAGATTTTTCGCAACCTCCCACCGACTTAGACCCCTGT
>CAYHRV010000363.1:0-2309 GCA_964359165.1 uncultured Elusimicrobia bacterium | reverse complement strand
CTCGAGCTCTTCAAGCCCTTCATCATCCGCGAGCTCATGAAGCGCGACAGCCTCACCCTCAAGGCGGCCAAGCGCATCTTCGAACGCGTGCGGCCCGAGATCTGGGACATCCTCGAGGAGGTCACCCGCAAGCATCCGGTGCTCCTCAACCGCGCCCCGACCCTGCATCGTCTGGGCATCCAGGCCTTCGAGCCCGTGCTCATCGAGGGGAAGAGCATCCAGCTCCATCCCCTGACCTGCGCCGCCTTCAACGCCGACTTCGACGGCGACCAGATGGCGGTGCACGTGCCCCTTTCCCAGGAGGCGCAGTTGGAGGCCCGCATCCTCATGATGGCCACCAACAACATCCTCTCGCCCGCTTCCGGCCGCCCCATCGCGACCCCCTCGCACGACATGGTGCTGGGCATCCATTATCTCACCAAGGAGAAGCCCCGCGCTCCGGGAGAGGGGAAGGTGTTCGCCGACGCCGCCGACGCTCTCTCGGCGCATCAGGGGGGGAAGGTGGACCTGCACGCGCGGGTGAAGGTGCGCGGGGTCAACTCCCTCGACGAGATATTGGAGGCGCCCAAGAAGGAGAAGGGGGGCGCCTTCCACTGGAAGGACTACACCACCGTGGGCCGGATCATCTTCAACGAGGCGATCCCCCTGCCTCTGCGCTACATCGATCACGCCATGGGCAAAAAGGAGCTCTCCCAGCTCGTGGAGCGCTGCTACAAGGAATTGGGGCATTATGAGACGGTCCAGCTCCTGGATTCCCTCAAGAACCTGGGGTTCCGGTACGCGACCCTCGCCGGACTGTCGATCTCCATCTCCGACATGCGCATCCCTCCCATCAAGAAGGAGCTCATCGCCAAGGCGCGCCACGAGGTCAAGGACATCGAGCGCCAGTCCAAGATGGGGGTCATCACCGAGTCCGAGCGCTACAACAAGATCATCGACATCTGGACGCACGTGACCGACAAGATATCGGATGTGATGTTCGACGAGATGAAGAGCGAGGAGACCCAGGACTACAAGCCGGGTCACTCGCGGTTCAACTCCATCTATCTCATGGCCTCCTCGGGCGCGCGCGGCAGCCGCCAGCAGGTCCGCCAGATCGCGGGCATGAGAGGCTTGATGGCCAAGCCCCAGAAGAAGCTGACCGGAGGCGTCGGGGAGATCATCGAGTCCCCCATCTTGTCCAACTTCCGGGAGGGGCTGACCGTCCTGGAATACTTCATCTCCACGCACGGCGGACGCAAGGGTCTGGCCGACACCGCCCTCAAGACGGCCGACGCCGGCTATCTGACCAGGCGCTTGGTCGACGTGGCCCACGACGTGGTCGTCACCAACGAGGACTGCGGCACGATCAACGGCATCCGCATCGGCGCGCTGACCTCCGGCGAAGAGGTCATCGAGCCCCTGGAGGAGCGCCTACTGGGCCGCGTGATCCTAGAAGACCTGGTCGTCAGCCAGCCGGGCGCCAAGGGCAAGATCGTCGAGGAGGTCCTGGCCAAGTCCGGAGTGGTCGTCACCGGGGACATGCTGGAGGCCATCCGCACCGGCGGACCGGAGTTTATCCGCGTCCGTTCGGTCCTCACCTGCGAGACGGTCAACGGGGTATGCGCGCGCTGCTACGGGATGAACAACGCCACCGGCCGCATGGTGGAGACCGGTGAGGCGGTGGGCATCATCGCCGCGCAGTCCATCGGCGAGCCCGGCACCCAGCTGACCCTGCGGACTTTCCACATCGGCGGAACGGCCTCGCGCGTGACCAAGCGCTCGCAGGCGATCTCCGGCTCGGATGGGAAAGTCGAGTTCCGCGAGGTGCGCACGCTCAAGAACCGCGAGGGAGTGGTCATCTGCGTATCGAGGAACGGACAGATCGCGGTGATCGACTCCCAGACCGGCGAGGCCGAGGACGAGTATAAGGTCCCCTTCGGCGGCCGCGTCAAGGTCCAGGCCGGCAAGCAGGTATCGCGCGGCGACCTCCTGGCCGAGTGGGATCCCTACGCCCTGCCCATCATCACCGAGCACGAGGGCAAGGTCGTGCTGCGCGACGTCAAGGAAGGCGTCACGCTCCATGAGGAGCGCAATCGGGTCACCGGCATCATCGAGCGGCGCATCATCGAGCACCGCGCGGAAAAGGTCAACCCCCGCATCCTGGTGGAGAAGAACGGCAAGGAGGTCGCCTCCTACCCTCTGCCCATCGACACTATCGTCCTGGCCGACAACGACCAGGCCGTGGTGCCGGGAGACGTGCTCGCCAAGATCCCGCAGGAGATCACCAAGTCCAAGGACATCACGGGCGGCCTGCCGCGCGTCTCGGA
>CAYHRV010000362.1:0-2312 GCA_964359165.1 uncultured Elusimicrobia bacterium | reverse complement strand
GGTGGGGCAGGTGGGGTCAGACGTACTTTCGGACCTAACCCCCTAAAATTAGGTCCGAAAGTCAACGTCTGACCCCAGGTAGGACTAAAGGCCTAGAGGGGGGTGGGACTGGGGGCCCGTGTTCTTGATGGGGGGTGGGGGTATCCTTCAGGGGTACCCTTGTAATCCCTGAGATCGGTCGGGGAGCCTCCACCTCCGGACCCAATCCGGAGTCACCAGGGGAACAACAAGAACTCATGTTGTTCCTTTCAACCATCGAAAGACAAACGAAGAAAGCCTTGGCCTCCGCCTTGGTCCTGGCGCTTTCCTGCTCCGGTTGGCTGGGAAACCCCGCCTTCGCGCAGGGAATGGCCGCCTTCGCCCCCGCCGCTCTTCAAGGGCCGGTGGCCTGGGCCTCCCCGCGCGGCAACGCGCACAGGCTGCTCCAACTGGCCCAGGGACGCGGCCTGACCATCGAGGATGAAAAACTCGTCCGCGCCATCGCCCTCCGTTTTCCCGAAGCCGCCCGGACCCTGGATACGGACTCCCTATTCGAGCAGTCTCCGGCCGGCCTGCGCCTAGCCCAAGCGGGGAAGGAGTTCGTGCTCCGCCTCCTCTCCAGCCTTGGCGACGCGGCGCAGGACCCCGCCTCCCTGGGGATAAGCCCGGAAGCCTTCGCGGAGTTGGCGGACCTACGGGGGAGCATCTCGCGCACGCCGTCCCTGGACGCGGCCGAGAAAGCGGTGCAAAGCTCGGACTTTGGGTCCATCTTCGATGGGTCAGGCCCGTCGGCATCGGGAGCTTTTCCCGTGGGCGCGGAAGCCTGGGCGGGAACCGCGGCTCCTTCCTCGGCCATGCCCGCCGACCTGAGCGCGCCCTCGCGCGAGCCGGTTTCCCACTACACCGGCCTTCCTGCCCCTGCGCGGCTTTCCTTCCCGGCCCAGAAGCCCGGCCTCTGGCAGCGCATCAAGGCCTTCTTCCGCGGTCCCGCCCTGGTGCCGGCCGTCTTCGTCGGGAGCATCGCCTCCACCTATGGCTCCGAGATCAGCGGAGCAAGCACTTTCATACACGAAGGGTCGCACCGCGCCGCGGCCCAGGTCCTGGTCGATCCCGGGTATTTAAAGCTCCAAGTCGACGGCTTCGAGAACCTCGGCGCGTTCGTCAAGAACCCTTCCTGGCAGAGCCTCAAAGACTTCCTCGCGATGCGCGACACCCACGCCGACGGCGCGGCGGGCTATGTCTCCTACGGGGACCTCCGCCCCACCGAGTTGGGCGGCCGCATCGGGGCGAACGCCTCTCGCGCCGTGATCTCGGCCGCGGGCTCCGCGGCCCAGGCCGGGGCGAGCATGGCGCAGTTCGCCGTGGGCTACGCCGTGCGCAAGGACCATCCGGTCATCGGCTATACCCTGATGGCCGCCTCCTCGGTCCAGCACCTGAGCAATTCCCTCTATCTCTGGAGCGCGGCCGGGATGTCCGCCGGGGAGCTCGCCGAGGCCGCGTCGACCGGGCATGACTGGGCCTCCTTCGCCGCGGCCACCGGAGTCAATCCCACGCTGACCGCGCTCGCCTACACCGCCCTCCTGCCCGCGGAAGCGCTCGTGCTCCATCTCATCGGCAAGGCCGTCCAGAAGAAAAAGGACGACCAGCGGGCGCTGGCCTCGCTCATCTCGCGGGGGGAGATCACCGAAGCCGATCTTCTCCGACTCTACGACGGCTACCCGGAGAAGGCCCGTCTGCAGGCCGCGGAGGCCTCGGTGGCGGCCCTGGCCTCCGGCCAGGGTTCCCCGGCCGATGATCCCACAGCTGCCGACGAAGCCGCCAAGCAGTACCGCGCCTTCCAACTGCACGTGGCGCAAGCCTACCAGGGACTCGTCGATGAGGAGAAACTGCGCCTGGGTCCGGTCCAGGAGGAGAAGCTCTCCCTGAAGGAGCGCTTGGCCGCGGGCTGGAAGGGGCTCTTCTCAGGACCCGACAAGACCGGCAATCTTCTGCAAGCGGGGATGCTGGGCGGTGGGGTCGCCGCGGGAGCCGCTGCCCTGGCCAAGACCCTGGGCTCCGCGCTGGGCGGCGAGATACTCAAGGGCTTGGTCCCCGGGCTCGGCGTCCTGGGGGCGGCCTATGGCCTGCATAAGATCGGCAAGGCCCTGCGCGACCGGAGCTCGGATGGCGTGGTCAAGACGCTCGACGTCCTGCAGAACGCCCTGAGCGTGGCGGGAGCCGCCGGGATGGCCACCCTCAATCCCCTGCTTGCCGCGGGCGGCCACGGCGCCTCCCTGGCCGTCCTGATCGCGAAGCTCATCTATCTGAAGTACCCTCCGGCTTAAACGCAGCGG
>CAYHRV010000361.1:0-2319 GCA_964359165.1 uncultured Elusimicrobia bacterium | reverse complement strand
ATTCCTCAAAAGTATACCCGCGGCCGGCTCCCCCTTCGAGGGTCGCAGGTCCCAGTGCAAGGTAGGTCCTAGGGCCTACCAGCATCCGATGACAATTCTTCGCGCAAATTCGCTACAATGGGCTTGAGCGGTGGCCGTAGATCAGCTGGTTAGAGCGCCTGGCTGTGGCCCAGGAGGTCGCGGGTTCAAATCCCGTCGGTCACCCCAATTTCATTCCAACGGGTTGTCGCGCGAGCTCTTTCCTCCGAGACATGAGAGCGGTCTACCCCGCCTTTTCCATGCCCTTGGATAGGAGCTTCCAGTAGGCGTGGTAAGAGAAGACCTGCTTGCGGCGCTTGCCGCTGATCTCCTGGACGATTCCGAGTCTCTGCAGCCGCGCCATCGCTTGGGTCACGGTGGGTAGGCTAAGACCGAGTTCCTTTCGGGCGAGCGCGAGCGACAAAAGGCAATGCTTCTCCAAGAGGCCATGGAGCTTCAGGGCCGAAACTGAGGCCTTGCCCAGCGCCTCGAGCTTGCGCCGGTCGGCGGCGAAGATTTTCACGGCCCGACCCGCGGTCTCCGCGGACTCCTTGGCCACTTCCTCGACGCCGGCCAGGTAGAATGCGAGCCACTCCTCCCAGGCGCCGCGCAGTCTGACGTTCATGAGCGCCTCGTAGTACTCGGCGCGGCGCTGCTTGAAATAGAGGCTGAGGTATAGAAGAGGGTAAGCCAGCGCTCCTTCGGTGTGGAGCAGCAGCGGGATGAGCAGCCGGCCGACGCGGCCGTTGCCGTCCAGGAAGGGGTGGATGCTCTCGAACTGGGCGTGGACGAGGCCGGTCTTGATGAGCGTCGCCGTCTGCACGGGCTCGCCGTGGACGAACTTCTCGAGCGCGCCCATCGCGGGAAGGACCTCATGCGGGGGCGGCGGCACGTAGATCGCGTTGCCCGGCCGGGTGCCTCCGATCCAATTCTGCGAAGTTCTAAACTCGCCCGGCCGCTTATCCTCGCCGCGCGTGCCTTTGAGCAGGACGCCGTGGACCTCCTTGATGAGCCGCAGGCTCATTGGGAAGCCCCCTTTGAGCCTCTTGAGTCCGTGCTCGAGCGCGGCGACGTAATTAGAGACCTCGTGAACGTCGGAGGTCGGAACGCCGGGCGCTTGTCTGTTCTCGTAGAGCAGCAGATCGGAGAGCGAGGACTGCGTGCCCTCGATCTGGGAGGAGAGCACAGCCTCCTTCCGGACGTAGGCGTACAGGATAAGCCCGGGGTTGGGCAGCAGCGCCGCCATGCCGTCGAGGCGCGCGAGCGCCTTGGTCGCCCGGTCCTGGGCAATGAGGAGCCTCTCGGATAAATCGAGCGGAGGATTAGGGGGCAGCGGCGCGGGAAAGAAACACCTATACGGTTCCGGACCGGGTTGCCGTTCCCACCGGCCTGACCGCGTGGACCCTTTAGCTAGCTCCTTCATAATTAAATGATACATGCTTATCCTTAACTTAGCAAGGCCTTAATTAAAGTCGCACTACATACAAGATAATCGATATTCTTTTAATTGTGAAAATACCGGTCGAGGTCTCCCTCCAGTCCGAATACGTCCCGGAGCCTGGCAAGGTTCCGCTGCCTTCCGGGAAGGACTCTTTTTCTTCGAGGCTGGAAATGGCAGAATATCGCCCAGGTCTTACGCGGCAATGCCTTCAGTTCATACTAAGTGGGTCCTAATCGCCGTCCTCTTGTCCGGTCTCGGCCTTTGTGTCTTTTTCCTGCGGCCCAAACCCCCAGCGGCGCCGCCGCCCATGGAGGTCCTCCAAGCCCCCACTCCCCCGGAAGACCCCTGCACTAACCGCCATCCTTGTCCCGCCGGGTGCTACCAGGGCCCTTCCCGCTGTGGTCCGGAAAATCTCTGCACGCGCGACCGAGTCTGCCTTCCGGCGGGGTATGATCCGAGGAAGAGCCCCGGGGTCCCATCGTCGTTGAATATGATCGTGCCGCCCCCCGGATCGACGAGAGAGCCGTAGCCCGGCTGGATTAAGTCCCGCTAGTGAAGAGCGCGGCCGACTGCCGTTTGAGCCACTGCCGATGTTCCTCTTGAGGGTGGCTGACCGAGCCGTCGTCCCAAGCGATCTCGTCTAAAGTGATCCAGGAGTTGCCCGCGCCGAAGGCCCAGCACCCGAGGGTCCGGATGGGGTCGCCTTCGGGCAGCCGGTCGCAGGGGAGCCGGTGCGGATGTCCGAAAGGAAGCGGGCAATGGCTTTCGATCCCCTCGGCCCAGGCTGCTAGACTGCGTGCCCTATATGCGTTTTTCGGACCAAGCCGAGGGGCATCTCGGAGTAAGGCGAGGGGTATCTC
>CAYHRV010000360.1:0-2323 GCA_964359165.1 uncultured Elusimicrobia bacterium | reverse complement strand
GTCAACTAAATCATCCATATAGTGAGTGTATTAAAGAGAACAATATTTAAGGGGAATGATCATGCACAAGATACTAGTGATAGATGACGACCCGATCTCCCGCAAGCTGATGTCTCGGACGCTCGCTTCCGCGGGTTTCGAATGCCTGCTCAGCCCGACCGCGGAGACCGGATTGGCGGCCGCGGCGAAAGAAAGGCCTGACCTCGTTCTGATGGACGTGAACCTGCCCGACGGAGACGGCATCGATCTCTGCCGCAAGGTCAAGGCCCAGCCCGCCTTGCGGCACATCCCCATCCTCCTGCTCACCGGCGAAGCCGTGTCCATCGATTGCCGGACCGCCGGCTTGGAGGCCGGCGCCGATGATTACATGATCAAGACGATAGGGACCAAGGAACTGCTCTCTCGCATCCGGCGGATACTCGACGCGGGCAAGAAACCGACCAAGCCCTTATAGAGGCGACCAAGTCCATGTCCAGGCGTGAAGCGGCGGCGCTCCTCTCTCTCCTCCTCCTCCCCTCAGGGGGGATGGGCGCCGAACGCATGACCGGAGGCTCGGTCATGATCGCCCGCGGCGTGGAGGACGCGGGCGGGCTGCGCGTCGAGTCCCAGAGCGTCGCCTTCCATCACGCGATCGGGGAAGCCTCGGTCGAGACCTTCACCGGAGGCGGCATCAAGCTCCAGACCGGCTACATCCCCTTGGCGGCCCAGCCGGGGAGCGTGAGGGCCATCACGGCCCTTTCGAAATCCTCCGGCTCCCTGGAGCTCGCCTGGACGGCGCCCGGGCTCGACGGCTTCCGAGGCCGGGTGGAGGGAGGCCTCTATCGCGTCGATTACTCCTCGGACCCCGCTCATGTCTTCAGCCCCTCCGTCTACCGCCTGCAGTTCTCCACCCGGGCCGTTCCGGGAACGGCGCACGCGCTCGCCGTCGACGGCCTGCTCCCCAACACCACCTATTTCGCCCGCGTCTACCTGGCCGACTCCCGGCGCTTCTTCGCCGGGGATTGCCGCGCTTCGGCGGAGTCCACCCTGGCCGGGACGCCGCTCTCGCCCGCGGTCTCGGCGGTCTCCTCCACGAGCATCACCCTCCAGTGGCAGGCGCCCGCCTCCGGAGCCGAGGGCTTCGAGGCCCTCGGCTCCACCACGGCCTTCGGAGCCCTTCTCCCCGGCGGCGTCACGGTCTCCACCTCCGCCTCTTCGCCGGGGACGCTCTCCCTGACCCTCCGCGGCCTCGCTGCGCGCACCACTTACTATTTCAAGCTGGCCAGCCTCAACTGGCAGGGAGAGCGGAACTTCGTGACCGTCGCCGCGGCGTTCACGCGGGGGAGTTCCTCTCCCCTCCCGATCGAGAATCTCCTGGCCGGGGCCGATGCGCTGGCGCGCACGGTCCGCGTGAGCTGGTCGAACCCCGTCTACGAGGACCCGGCCGGGGTCGTGGTCCTGCTGAGCACCCACCCGGCCGGCCCCCAGGTCGCGGACGGGACGCAACTCCTCCCCGGGCAGGCGCTGGGCGACGGCTCGGTGGTCAAGTCCACGGCGCTCGCCGAATCCTTCGCGGACTCCGGGCTCGCGCTGGACACGACCTATTACTACCACCTCTTCTCCCAAGGCGCGGGGAACATCTACTCCCTCAGCGTCAGCACCCGGGCCTTCCTCGACCTGCCGCCCATGGCCCCGGCCGGAATCGCCGGCTCCATCACCGCGGACAGGAGCCGCTTCACCGTGCGCTGGACGCCCGTCACCAGCAACGCGGACGGAAGCGGTTTCGATTCGGCGGCCTCGCCCAAGAGCCTGGAGGTGGCGCGCTACGACATCTACCGCTCGACCTCCGTCGCGGGGGGAGACTGGGTGAAGGTGGGGACCGCGCCGAGCTCCGCCCAGGAATTCACGGACGCCCTCCCGAACGCCGGCATCGAGTATGTCTACAAAGTCGTGTCCGTGGACGCCTTCGGCTCCACCGGCACCTCGCTCTCCGTCGATACGGCGGGGAACATCTTCCTCTTCGCCCCGGACCAGGTGACCCGCTTCCAGATACCCCCGCACCTGGCCGATGAGCTCAAGGGCGAGGTAAACGGCCTCGAGGATGTCACCCTTCGGGCCGTGGAAGGCTCCGCGGACCCGGCCCAAAGCGTATACCGGACCGTGCGCTTCGAGGCGCTTTCCTCCCGCACCGGCCAGACCTTGGATTCCTTCCGCTTCAGCAAGCCCGACGCCACGGTAGCGCTCCGCTACGAGGTCGCCGCCGGCCGCGTGGCCCCCAGCCGCGCGGCGGCGGGCGGCCAGGGGGCCCCCCCCCCCCCCCCCCGCCCTTTAACAAAAGCCCCCC
>CAYHRV010000359.1:0-2325 GCA_964359165.1 uncultured Elusimicrobia bacterium | reverse complement strand
CTCTTCGCCAGCACTCACAAGGCCGCCGGAGCGTGATAGAGGTGATGAACGATCCGGCTCGTAAGCCGCATAAGCCCGGCCCCTGCAACATAATGCCTGACATCGTGAGTTGAACCCCGGTCCGCCGCTCCTTCGGCCTTCACAAGAGTTATGATACCCCCAGTTCCCCCCTCTTTCCAGGGGAAAATGGCCGATCGGAGGGGCGAACGCTGGATGGAAAGAGAGTCCGGGCGGGCTTGGGCGTCAGCGGGCTACGCGGGGGTGAGTTCCTCGCCCGCGGGATCATCGATGGCGTCGTTAAGGTCGGCTAGAGGGTTTACCTGGCTTTCAGGCTCCACCTCGAATACGCGGCTTAAGCAGGCGGCCCAGGAACGGGTCGCGGCTCTGAGCTTCTCCTTCGCGCGTTCTATCCCCGCGACCTTCCTCAAGGCGGGTATCTTGCCGGCACGGTTGTCCTTTCCCGAGAGCTCTTGGGCTTCCTTGGCCAAGAGAGGCCTCAAGGGAGCGTTGGGGGCCAAGGCTCCGTAGTAGCCCACCGTGTTCTTGTTTGGGGGAGGGGCCAAGAGGGCGAATCTCCTCAAAAATTCCACGGGCTCTATGGTGAGCGTCCTGGGCTTGCCCGTGTCCCTGCCATCCGTCCGATATACGGCAACGCTCTTCTCGGGATGATAGCTGAGCCTCTTGATGGACAAGGCGGGCCTTGCGCAGTATCTGAGCAGGCGCTCAAGGCCCTCCCGGTCCTGGGGGTTTACGGCCACCTTGGCGTGAAGCGAGAAGCCCGAGTTGGGCCAGGCGAGCATCCCTGGAACGGTCTCCTTTGGGATGATCCCTAGCCTAAGTTAACTTTGTTAACGTCTGACACCGACTTATTTTAGAAGGGTCTCGACTAGTTTGCGGACGGCTTCGGTGTTGAAGGGCTTGGTGATGAATCCCGCGGCGCCGAGGTCCGCGGCCTTCTGGCGGGTGTCCGGGTCGTTCTGGCTCGACCAGAGGATGAGCGGGACCTTCTCCGTCAGCCCCTCCTTCCCCCAATCCTCCAGGAAGTCCAAGCCGGAGGGCCCGCCCAGGTTGATGTCGGAGATGATGAGGTCGAAGGGCGCGGCTTTGATCTTCTCCGTCGCCTCCTTGACGGTGCCGCAGACCGCGAGGTCATAGCCGGAGAACACGAAGCGCATTAGCTCCTGGTAGCCGGAATCATCCTCGATGACCAGTATCCGCTTGGGCATGGTGGGGCCGCAACCGTAGCATAGGCTCCCCGGACGCGCATGTCAAGGGACTTTGTGCTACAATTGACCTAGAAAAGAGGAAACATCATGAACCTTTTCGTCCTATTCGCCTTCGCCGCGCTCTCTTTGATCCACCCTGCCCGCGCCGCGAGTCCGGCCGAGGCCGTCTTCGCGGCGGGCTTCGCGGATTTTCAGACGCTCGGCATCCCGGACCAAGGTCTTCGCAAGACCGCCGAGGTCCTGCGGATCAGGGCCGCCTCGCGCAACCCGGTCGGAGCCGTGACGGGCGCGGCCAACCACAGCCTCGTGGAGCTCTATTTCGACCGCAGGACCTGGGAGATCACCGGCGGGGCGAACCGGAGCCCCGTGCGCCTCTCCATCGACCACCAAAAGGGTCTTATCACCGGAGGCGCCAATCACTCGCCCGTGGAACTGCGCTTCACCTGGACCCCGGAACGCATCGTCTATGAGGGAGGGGCGAACCGGAGCCCAGTCCGGCTGGAGCTCGACTGGATCAAGGGACGCCTCGAAGGCCACAGCAACAATTCTCCGGTCCTGCTGGAGTTCGACTTGGAGCAGGGCTGGGTGCGCGGCCATGCCGCCGGCTCGCCGGTCCAACTCCAATACGACGCGGTGCGAGGGACCATCACCGGCGCGATGAACCACTCCCCCGCTGACCTGCGCCTGGTCAATCTCGACCTCTCGGATTTCCTCCAGCACATCTATCTGTTCCTGGCGGAATAAACCGATGCCTGCCGGGGCCGGGGCCTCGGAGGGTTCCTTGCGCCCGCGTCCTGCCTTGATCCTCTTCGCCCTCAGCCTGGCGCTATCCCATATCTGTCACGCGCTCTACTTCTCCGGAGGCCAGACCTTCGAGTTCTGCCATTACGCGGAGATAGGGCGGAACATCCTGCAAGGCCGAGGCTTCTCCACGCGCTCCTTCTGGCCGGCGGAACTCGCGGCCCTGGGCCTATCGCCGGACCGTCTTGAGGCCCCTCCCATAAGCCGAAACCCCTTGTTCGCGTATTGGTCCGCGTTCTGGATGAGCTCGTAAGAAACATAAGCCCGGTCCTCTGCAACATAATGCCTGATATCGGAA
>CAYHRV010000358.1:0-2326 GCA_964359165.1 uncultured Elusimicrobia bacterium | reverse complement strand
CTACTGCCTTTCCATCGAGGACAAGGTGGTAAAATTCCCGGATAAGACCCGGCACCAGATCTTCCTGGAGCCGGAGGGCTGGGACACCCAGGAGGTCTACGTCAACGGCCTCTCCACGAGCATGCCGGAGGAGGTCCAGCTCGAATTTCTGCGCACCGTCCCCGGTCTGGAGCGCGCGCAGATCATGCGTCCCGGCTACGCCATCGAGTACGACTACTGCCCGCCCACGCAATTGAAGGCCACGCTGGAGACCAAGGTCGTGGGCGGGCTCTACCTGGCCGGCCAGGTGAACGGGACCACGGGCTACGAGGAGGCCGCGGCCCTGGGCTTCCTGGCCGGGGTGAACGCGGCGCTCGCCTTGCGCGGCGAGGCTCCCCTCGTGCTCGGGCGCGAGGAGGCCTACTTGGGCGTCCTCGTCGACGACCTCGTCACCAAGGGGACCGACGAACCCTACCGCATGTTCACCGCCAGGGCCGAGCATCGCCTTCACTTGCGCGCCGACAACGCGGACTTGCGGCTCATGGACACCGGCCGCAGGCTCGGCCTCATCGCACCCGAGGTGCACGAGAGGTTCCGCCGCTACCGCGACTGCGTGGAAAGCTTCCTGGCCCCTGGCCATAATTGGAAGGCCAGGGACCGTGGGGAAAGTCGTGCTCCTTACCCCTCGGCCTCGCCGCCTCACGGCGACGACGCCCTTTTCCCTTGGTCCCTGGCGCTCGCCCGCGAGCAGGCGGACATCCAGCGCCGATACGAGGGCTACATACGCCGCGAGCTGAAGTCCGCCCGCGCCTTGAGCGCCCTGGCGGGCGTGCCCATCCCCGCGGACTTCCGCTACGAGGCCGTGCCCATCCTGACCGAGGCGCGCCAGAAGCTTGCCCGGGTGCGTCCCGAGAACCTGGGCCAAGCCTCGCGGGTGCCGGGAGTGACTCCAGCGGACATGCAGATACTCTCGGTGTGGCTCAAGCGGAGGCCCCGATGACGCCTGGGGACGACCCGGCCCCTCCGGGGGAGTGGCGCGCCCTCATGGAGGGCGCGCTCGCCGTTTGGGGACTGGAGTTGGGAAAGGACCAGTGGGCCCTTTTGGGCCGCTACATGGAGGACGTCCTTGAGCACAACGAGAAGGTCAATCTCACCGCGGCGCGGGAGCGCCGCGAGATCTCCCGCCGTCACCTCCTCGACGGCCTGGCGCCGGTGGGCGAATTACGGCGGCGCCTCGGGCCCTCGCCCCGCTTGGCGGATCTCGGCTCCGGAGGGGGGTTTGTGGGCTTCTGCGTGAAGATCGCCTGGCCCGAGGCGGACATGACGCTCATCGAATCCTCCTCGCGCAAGTTCAGCTTCCTGAACCTGGAGGCCCTGCGCTTGGGCCTCCCCGGACTGCATGTGCGCAACGAGAGGGGGGGACGGGCCGAGTCGGGAAAGACCTATGACGCGGTGCTCGCCCGGGCCGTGGCCCCCCTGGAGGACCTGCTTGCGGAAGCATTCCCCTTACTAAAGGAAGGGGGACTTCTCATGGCCTATGCCAGCGCGCCCGCGCCGGACTCCGTCGACCCCCTCCTGGCCCGGCTCAAGGGCTTGCGGGAGGGGAGCCTGGCCTACCGCCTCCCTGGAGAGGAGCGGGAACGGCATCTGCTGTTCTTCCGCAGGGCCTAGCGGAATTGCTTTAATCCAACCAAGGAATGAAGAGGAAACTCCCGATGAAACAACGGTTCGCCCCTGGAACGAGCGTCTCCCCGCGGGGGGGACGCTGACATGAACCTTCTCAACCTCTACTTCACCCCGTTCGCCACTGTCCTGGTCCTCGCGGCCATCTATTTCACCGATCCCGAGAAGTCGGTGCGCAACAAGGCGTTCGGGGTGCTCCTGCTCTCGCTGATCGTCAACCACTGGTTCACGCGCAACACCTATCGATTCGTCGGCTGGTCGAACCGCCTCAAGATCGTCCAGGTCTGGCTCACCTTCCTCTGGTCCATCCCTCTCTTCTACCTCCTGGTGGGCTACTGGGCGCCCATGTGGCTGCTCTTCGTCATGCCTCCGGTGACGGCCGCGCTCTATCAGGGACGCTGGCAGACCCTTATCACCGCCGGGATATCCGGCGCGACGATGCTGGGTGTCTACTATCAGCGCTCCTCCTCCCTGGGCCTCGAGCTCGGGGAGATGGCCTGGGCCATGGCCGGCGTGCACGCGGCGTTCATCGTCGTCCTCGCCCTCTTCGTCCACTCCCTGGCCCAGACCGCGCTGCGCCTGCGCGACATAACAGGGGTCAGACGTTGACTTTAGGGCCCGGGTTACAACCCAGGTGATTATGGGCGCAAGAAAACCGATGCCC
>CAYHRV010000357.1:0-2332 GCA_964359165.1 uncultured Elusimicrobia bacterium | reverse complement strand
CGCGCTTGATCGAGTCGATGCCCAGGTCGGATTCGAGCCCCATGTCCAGGTTGAGGGTCTCCGCCGGATAGCCGGTCTTCTCCGAAACCACGGCCAGCAGGACGCCCTGGACGCGGGAGGAATCTAGGCCGGCAGGGGCGGATGCGGCCTCCGCTCGGGGCGCGGCGGAGTCTCCTTCGGGGGCCCTAGACGCGGCGCGCGAAGCGCGCGGCGCGTCTTCAAGGTCGCGCCCGACGGGCGCATCCATTTGAACCGCACGGCGACTTTCGTCGCCGTGCAGGAAGGTCTGCGCTTCGATGAGGCTCAGCAGGGCCCTCTGGGCCGTTTCCTGGCCCTCTAGATACTGGCGATGAAGGTCCGAGGCCTGCTCTTGGAGTTTCTGCAGGGCGAGCAGTCCTTCCTGCCGCAGGCGCAGCGATTGCGCGGCCCCCTCGCCCACGCTGACTTCCGCGACAGGCGCGGGACCGCGCCCCTCCGGGGCGGGGTCCTTCGCCTTGGGATTGAGCGGCGTGGCGCCGGAGATCTTGACCACGACCTTGGGCTTGGGGCGCGTGAGCAGGGCGCGCACGCCTTCCTCTCCTCCCTCCCAGGGAGCGAGGTCCACGGGAACTCCCGCGGCCGCGAGCTGGGCGAGCGCGCGGGCGAGGTCCACGGTCCCGCTCCGCTTGCCCGAGGAGGAATCGAGCGCGAGGGCCAGGTGTTCGCGCTCCCCCAGGATGGCTCTCACCAGACCGGTGAGCCTGGCTCCGGGTCCGATCTCGAGGAAGACGCGCGCCCCGTCGCGGTACATGTTCTCGATCTGGGAGAGGAACTCCACCGGGCGGGCCAACTGGCCGGAGAGCAAGTCCTTGGCCTCGCCTCCATCGGCCGGATAGGGCTCGGCCGTGGTATTGGAATAGACCGGGATGCTCCCTTCGGGGAAGGCCGCGTCCTTCAAGGACCGCCGCAGGGGCTCGGCCGCGTCGGAGACGAGCCTGCTATGGAAGGCGGCGGCCACGCTCAGGCGGGTGACCCGGATGCCGCGGGCCTCGAGCGCGAGCGCCGCGCGGCCGATGGCCTCGGTGCCGCCCGAGAGCACGACCTGCTCCGGAGCGTTCTTGTTGGCCAGGACCACGTCGAGCTTGTCTTCCTCGACGGCGGAACGCACCCGGGCGATGGGCGCCAACGCGGCGAGCATCGTCCCCTTATCTCCGCCGCCGGAGGCCATGAGGCGTCCCCGCAGTCTGGAGAGGGTGAAGAGTTCCTCGGGCGAGAGCCGCCCGGCGAAGCACAGAGCGGTCAATTCACCATAGCTGTGCCCGCCGCAGGACTCCGGAGACACGCCGAAGGCGGAGAGCACGCGCAGGGCTCCCAGGCTCACCGCGCCGATGGCGGGCTGGGCCGCCTGGGTGGCGCGCAGGGCGGCCTCGGCCGCCTCCGCGGCTTCCGGGGTGAAGACCGGGCGCGGATAGAGGAGGTCGCTCAAAGGCTCGCCGAGCGCGGCGTCGGCTTGCGCCAGCGCCTCCTGCATGGCCGCGAACTGGCAGGCGAGGTCGCGCCCCATGCCCACGTATTGGGCGCCCTGGCCCGGGAAGAGGGCGGCCAGGCGGCCCAGGGGCGCGCCGCGGAAGAAGGCCGCGCCCTCGCGGGTGCTCCAGAAGCGCTTCTCCCGGTTCTTGCGCACGGTCTCCCCGAGTTCCGTGAAGAGCTTGACCGTGTCGGTCTTCCCCTTCTCTAGGACCACGCATAGGCGCAAGGGCCGGGCGCGGTCGAAAGAAGCGCGGGAAGCGAAGGCTTTGAGGCGGACTTCCTCCCAATTCATGGGAACGGCCCATGCCGCCAAGGACTCGAGCAGGGATTCGAAATCGGGGGCGGAGAACGCGGCCAGCTCCACGGTGGAGTCCCAATCCGTCCCGGCCTTGACCGGCCGATGCTCCTCGAGCACGGCGTGGAAATTGCTCCCTCCGAAGCCGAAGGCGCTGACCGCGGCGCGGCGGGGATGCCCGGCGGGCGGGAGCCAGGGGCGCTTCTCCGTGTTGAGGTAGAAGGGGGTCTCGCCGCCGGCCAGCCCGGGCAGGGGCTCGGAGACCTTGATCGTGGGAGGGAGCACCTTGTGCTTGAGCGCGAGCGCGGCCTTGATGAGGCCCGCGGCTCCGGCCGCGGCCTTGGTGTGGCCCAGGTTCGATTTCACCGAACCCAAGGCGCACCAGGTCCCCGGGCGGCCGGAGGAGCGGTAGACCTCGCTCAGGGCCTGGAGCTCGGCCGCGTCCCCGACCTTGGTCCCGGTCCCATGGGCCTCCACGAGCTGGACCGTGTCCGGACTCACGCCCGAAAAACGGTAGGCGTTGGTGAG
>CAYHRV010000356.1:0-2333 GCA_964359165.1 uncultured Elusimicrobia bacterium | reverse complement strand
GAAAGGGGGCAGAGAATCGCCTCGATGGGTAACACCGGCCAGAGAACGACCGGGCCGCATGTGCACTTCGAAGTAAAAGTCAACGGGAAGCCCATAGATCCAGAAGTTTGGCTGGTTCGCTTCGGCTGGATGGAGCCTCCGATCAAGGTCGCCAAAGTTTCCCCGCCCGGCCCCTTTTCTTCCGAGGTTCTTCTCCCTCACGATCCCAATGCCAAGTACGGCCCCGAGGGGCAGGTGCAGCCCGGGCAACTTATGACCTATGCGATAGAGTTCGAGAACACGGGCGAGGGCACGGCCTTCGGAGTCTACATCACTGACGTGCTGGACAAGAGCCTGGATGACGCGACGCTCTCGATCCGGGATTTTCAGGCCGTCAACTTCGCGAACGGGACCGCAATCCCGGCCATCTACCCCCACGCCTATGATCCCCTAACGCGCACTCTGACGGTCCTGGCAGACGAGGCCGGCCCCAGGCAGGGAGGACGCTTCGTGTTGGAAGCGCGGCTTAAATCCGATGTAACGCCCGGCACTTTCATCACGAACCAAGCCGTGGTCTATTTCCCCACGGCGCTGGAGCGTACCCCCACCAACCCGATCGTGTCCGTTGTCCCCCTTCCGACTCAGCTTGCCTACGATGGAAGCGAGCGGGTGCGCTACTCGGACTTCGCGGGGTTGAGCGCCACGCTGACATCGCTCGGCAAGCCCATTGCAGGTAAGGAAGTGGTGTTCACGGTGGCTGGTGGCAGCGCGCCCGCTGTTACAGATGATTTCGGGGTTGCGGGCCTCTCCGCCCTGGTGGACCTTGCCGTTGGGACGTATACTGTGCGGGCGGATTTCCCCGGGGACGGCTACCTGTACCTGGCGTCTTCGTCCGGAGGGGAACTGGTGGTGGAGAAGGAGGATGCCGTCCTGTCCAACTTCTCGGCCACTGCAATCTATCCGTCCACCGCCGTGGTGCTTGTTACCATGACCGACGATGAAGGCGATCCCATCCTCCATCAGGATGACGAGCCCAAAACAGTATATCTGGAATACCAGGATAGCGGCGCCTGGAAATCGCTTGGTGGGACACAGCTTTCAAGCGGCGTGGCCCGATTTGAATTCGCGCTTCCCCAGCCCCTGCGGGCTGTTTATGGCCTGCGGGCGAGGTTTGACGGTGACGGCAAATATAACGCAAGGGAGAGCACCGGCACGCTGGCGGTCGTGGATCAGACCGCCCGACGAAGCAAGTGCCGGCGAGGTTGGGGCGGCCCTGTTCGAGCTCCTTGCGCACCGCCTCGCGGCGCCGGGTCTCGACCAAACCGCGGTAGGCGCTCTCGAACTCCGGGGTGAAGCGGCCCTTGGACACATAGCGTTCGAGGGCCGCCGCGTCCCGGACCGCGACGAGGTCCGAGGGCCTCAGAGTCGCGGTGTCGCTCTCCACGGGCTTCCAGAAGAGGGGGAGATGCGCGGAGGCGGCCAGCCGGTTGAAGTCGGTCCGGGTCAGCTTGGGCCCTTCCCCCGCGCCGGCGGCCGACGCCGCCGCGGCCAGCAGCAGGGCGGATAGGAGAGTCGTTTTCCTCATTTTGCGGCCTCCTCGAGTCTTCGGTATTCCGCGCCGAGCCGCCACGCGGCCCAGAGCCAGAGCGCGGCCAGGGGGATGGACGCGGCGGCCACGGCGCGGGTGCCGCCTCCGGCCGCCGTGATGAGCAGGATCAGGAGCCCGGCGATCCCGCGCGAGAAGCGGTAAACGAACATCTCGATGTAGCCTTTGATCCGGTAAATGACGTCGCGCTCGGTGGCCGCGTAGATGACCTCCTTCCCGGCCCGGAAGAACGAATGTCTTTGGACCACCTCGAAGCCTTTGATGAGGACCACGGCGAAGAGCCCGGGCGAGAGGATGAATGCCGACGCCAGGCTCAATACGGAGGCCGGGAGCGCCGTCACGGCCGCCCGTACGCCGGCCAAGCGGAGGATGGGGGTGGTCAGGAAAAGCGAGATGAACAGGGCCGCGACATTGCACCATTTCTCGAATCCGGCGAAGAAGACGGCGAAATCTTCCGGAGCCGAGAAGGAGGCCTTGGCGGTCGACTGGAAGATGAAGTCGGAGAAGTCCGGGACCATCCTTTCGAAGGCGACCAGGAGGGTGAGCAAGAGGAGGAGCCTCGAAGAGGCGAT
This sequence comes from uncultured Elusimicrobia bacterium, assembly GCA_964359165.1. GTDB lineage: Bacteria > Elusimicrobiota > Elusimicrobia > UBA1565 > UBA1565 > CAYHRV01. The sequence goes on along the minus strand of CAYHRV010000356.1, from coordinate 176 downwards.
CCAGCGCACGGCTTCGACCAGGCGCGCCGGGTCCAGTCCGGGCGGCTTGAGCCCGGCGCCTATTCCGTATGCGCCCGACCCGGAGTTCCGATCCCCCGCTGCCTTCGCTCCTCGACGAAGTAGATGCTCAGGCGAGCTCGTTCCCATGGCCGCGATACTCGCCGACCGCGAGCTCG
>CAYHRV010000355.1:0-2417 GCA_964359165.1 uncultured Elusimicrobia bacterium | reverse complement strand
GCCTGCTCGCCTTCGCCTTCCAATGGCGAACCGTGGTCCGCGCGGTCAAGAGCGTCGGCGCGGCCTTCGGCATGGGCGAGCCCGAGGACTCCGCCGAGGTGCCCATGCACTGGTTCTTCATCGGGCTTATCGCGCTCACTCCCGTGGTCGTCTTCCTCGAATGGTTCCTCTTCGGCATCAAGGTCTGGATGGGCCTGCTCTCGGTGGGCATGAGCTTCTTCATCGCCATCGTGGCCAGCAGGGCGACCGGGGAGACCGACACCACGCCCACCGGGGCTTTGGGCAAGATCACGCAGATCACCTTCGGAGCCCTCGATCCGGGCAACATCACCACCAATCTCATGACCGCGAACGTGACCGGCGGGGTGGGGCTTCACGCCGCGGACCTGCTCACCGACCTCAAGAGCGGCTATCTCCTCGACGCGGACCCGCGCCAGCAGTTCTGGGCCCAGTTCTTCGGCGTGGCCGCGGGCTCGCTCTTCGTGGTTCCCGCCTACACCCTGCTCATCCCCACCGCCGACCTTCTGGGGACCGATAAATGGCCCGCTCCCGGGGCCCAGACCTGGAAAGGCGTGGCCGAGCTCCTGGCCAAGGGCTTCCATACCCTGCACCCGACGGCCCAAGCCGCGCTGGCGGCGGGCGCGGTTCTGGGCATAGCACTCGTCCTCTTGGAGAAGGCTTTTCCCAAGCGAAGGGCGTTCATCCCCTCCCCGACCGGCCTGGGCCTCGCCTTCACCACCCCGGCCAACAACACCATCGCCATGTTCGCCGGGGCCGCCCTCGCGCTCTGGCTCGAGCGCCGCAAGCCGGAGCTGGCCGAGCGCGCGGTGGTGCCCGTGAGCTCGGGCTTCATCGCCGGGGAGAGTCTGGTGGGGGTGCTTATCGCGGCCCTGGTCGTGCTGGGGCTTTCGGGCTGATCAGCCGCCGCGCCGGCGGGTCTTGAGGAAGTCCAGGACGGTGGAGAGGAGCCCGGCGAAATTGGCGTCCGCGTCGGCCCCGGAGACTCTTGGCCTGAGCACCGGGACCTTCCCCTCGAAATGCTCCAGCACCGGCTCGGTCTGCTCCCGGTAGATAGCCATCCTTTCCTTGAAGGCGGTCTCGGTGTCGTCGGCCCTTCCCCGGGAGAAGATGCGCCGGCGCAGCTCGCCCTCCGGGACCTCCAGGCGTATCACGGCGTCGAGACCCTCCGCCTTGTACCAGCCCTCCAGCGGCAAGGCCTCATCCATCCGCCGGGGAAATCCGTCGAGGATGAAGCCGCGCGCGCGGACGTCCTCCGCGTCGAGGCGCTTGCGCACCACTTCCAGGACCAGGGCGGAATCGGCGAGCTCGCCGCGGGTCATGAGAGCCCGCAAAGCGGGCTCTTGCGCGGCCTTCTCCCGGAGCAATTCCCCCACCGAGATATGGACCAAGCCCAGTTCCGAAGCCATGCGCTTGCCGTAGGTGGTCTTGCCGGAGCCCGGCGGGCCGGCGAGGATGAGCCGCAGGGGGCGGGTTTCGGCGCGGACCGTGGGAGCGGACTGCCAGGACGAGCCTCCCGCGGCATGGGGGGCTTTGACCTGCGCGGGAGCGATGCCCGCGGGCATGACCGACGGAGACAAGGAGATCGAGGGAAGAGAGGGCTCCAGATGGGAGAGGCTCAAGGAGGAGAGCGGGGCCAGGGAGAGCGAGGAAGGAACCGCGGGCACCGCGAGGCCCGGGGTCCAGGGGCGAGGGACGCTTTGCGAAACGGCGTTCTGGGCCCGGGCCGGGAGAAGCGTCTCGAGCAGGAGGGAAAGAGGCAGCGCGAGTGCGGAAAACAGCCTAGTGTAGTGTCTCCAACGCTTCTTTACATTAGAATGGGCCGTCATTGCGGCGGAAGCCGGAATCCAAACCCTGTCATTCCACTAGCGGAGGACCTCACCTCGATAGGTTTGTGCCTGGGGAATGCGTTTGCCAGCGCCCTAAGACCTACGAACCCCTAGGTCCTGCGGCGGCGATGAGCCCGAATGGGCTCCATCGCCGCTTACTCAGGCTTAGGCTGTTGGAGCACTTCGCCCCGGCAGAAGAGGCAGTAGCGGTCCATGCAGCTCGGGCAGAACCACACCTTGCACTTCGAGCACTGGAACCACCGGTTGGCGAAGACCATGTTCTTTCGGCACTTGGCGCAGGCTTCTTGCATGTTTACTCCGATCGGAAAGATACGTGCACTTTCAAAAAAGGGTCCCTGAAGCCGCGCGGAAGAGGCGGGAAAGGAGAGGCCTCCTTGACCGCGCTCAAGGCCGCGTAGTCCAGGCCTCCATCCCCGGAACTGGACTCGGCGCGCAGGTCGACGACCCCCCCGTCGCGCAGGATGGTGAACACGACCCGGCATTCCCCCCCCGCCGGAGGCATGCGCTCCGCCCAGCGGTCCCAAAGGGCCGAGCGCACCGTGGTCAGAT
>CAYHRV010000354.1:0-2429 GCA_964359165.1 uncultured Elusimicrobia bacterium | reverse complement strand
CGAACGGCAGAGACAGGACGGGCAGCAGGAGGGCCGGGATGAAGAGGAGGGCTCCAAGGCCGAGGCCCGCGGCCCCCGCGACGACGCGCTCGACGCCGCCGCGCGGCTCTCCGCGGTGGGCGGTGTCGTCGCCGGCGACCGTCAGCAGCGAGGTCGGGACGCTCTCCACGCATTGAAAGCGCAGGCCCCGGCCCGCGCAGTCGATGGCGATGTCGGACTTCTTGGGATCGCCCCAGGTCGCGTGCAGCCACGAGCGGGTCGCTCCGCCGCCTCCGTCGCCGGCGTAGACCGGGGACGCGCCGTCGGACGAGCCCGCTTTCATCCCTTCGAGCGCCGCGGCGGCGCTCTCGGAGGCGCCTCTCAGGTCGCCCCGCTCGGCGAGAGCGGACGCCTGGGCGGCGAGGTTCGAGGCGGATTCCAAGGCGGAAGATGAGGTCGGCGCGGCCTGGGCGCGGACGGCGGGGGCGGCCAGGAGCACGGCGGCGGCGAAGGCGGCGGGGGCGAGAAGGTTCGTGTTCATGACAAGCAGTATACCACCGGCGGCGGCCGGAGGCGATAGACTTTCGGTCCCCCGCCGCGCGCGCAGAGGGCCCGGTCGCGCGTGGGTCCAACGGCCTACCCCGCGTTGAAATCTGGCGGGCAATCAGCTTCGCCGAGGGCGTGCTTGGTCTTGGGAAAGTCGGCCTCGACGCCGATATGCGGCAAGAGCCTGTCGAGCTCGGCGTCATCGAGGATGATCGTGATGGCCGTCATTGGGGCCAGGCATCTGGGGCAGGCTATCGGATCAACCTCGAAAAGACGCGCTTCAAACAGGCAGCCCATGCCTCATCGACGCCCGCAGCCGGGATGCCCTTCTTCGGGAAGTACCTACCTCCCGGGGGCGCCGCCTCAGAAATCCATGTTGAGCCCCGCCCTCAGGAAGGGTCCCTCGTCGAAACCCTTTCCCAGGGAGGCCCCTTGCGTCTTCCAGCCGCCCTCGAAGCCCAGGGCGGCCCTCTTTCCCACGCGGACGTCCAGGCCGGCGCCTGCCAGGCCGCCCCAGCGCTTGTCCCGACCTTCCGCGGACTCGCGCTGGTTCCAAACCTCCAAACCGAAGCGCCCCCGGACGTCCTCGGACAACGGAATATTGGACAGCCCTCCCCGCAGGCCCCATTGCCCCCGGTCGCCCAGGGAGGGGGCCGGTTCCACCATGGCCCCGTCCTTGCCGAGTCTTTGCGCCGCTTCCTGGGTCCTTGGCCCCAGGGATGAGGGGGACCTACGCCCCATGACAATTCCATTCGTGGAGCGCATCATTCGGATATGTCCAGCCAAGATCGCGTCCCGGTCGTCGTCGCCGTGCCCGCAGAGAGCTTCCCCGCCATGATCCTCATCATCGGCCTGACCTCCGCACCCGGCAGGATGACCAGCACCTCAGGGACCCTATGACCATGAAAGAGAGTAGCGTCAGCCGTTCGTGGCGGTCGGCGTTGATCTGCTTCGGCGTTGCGGGCGCCGCGGCCTTCTGTCGCGTCGAGGCGCAGCCCGGCCTGGGGCAGGTCCCCGCCCGCATCGACGCCCGCGACCTGGAGTCCTTCTTCGACGACCGCGAGACCTCGGCGCTCCGGAGCCCGACGAGCGCCCTCGCGGTATTGGGGCTTTACCCCGCCTCTCCGGCCCTATCAGCCGACGCGATCCGGGGCGTGCAGGTCTCGCCTCTTCTCATGCCGAGCGGAGAGTCCAACCAGGACGCGCGGCGCCTTGAGCTCGGCGGCCCCTTCACGCTGGGCAGCGGCTTGGTGTCGATCCTCGGGACGTTCAGCCGTGCGCGCGTCGAAGGCCATTGGTTTCACGGAAGAAAGGGCCGCCAAGTCGAGTTCGAAGCCCATCCCCGCGGGAAGGGCTCGCTCCTCGCCCCGATCGCCGTGAGCATCTGGTGGGGCGGCGCAGCACCCAACAACGCAAACGACTTGAACCTGTGGCAGGTCATGCGCCGCCAGATCCGAGGCGCGAGCAGCCCCGGCGAGATCCGCACCGATGGCCTCGGCTCCGGCGAACACCACATGCGCTTCAATCTTCCCGAAGACGGCGCGTATCTCATCGTGCTCCAGACCACGGATGCCTTCTCGGAAAACAACGGCGAGTACAGCCTCGCGGTGTCCTATCGCGACCCTACGGCATACAGCTCCGCGCCCGTGCGGGTCCGCGGCAATGCCAGTATCGCGAAAACGGGCGGCTGGCGGGATCGACCCCTGTCCGCTGAAGGCGCCGAACTTTCCATCGGCCGCGTGAAGGTCGCTGTCGGCGGCGACGGCGCCTTCGAGATACCCGCCATCATGCCCAACATCTACACCGTCGTCATGCGCCACCGAGGCGTGACCTCCAGCTTCGAGGCCTATATCGCAGAGCGTCCTGCCGAACAAAGGCTCGATCTCAACATCCGCGTTCCCTAG
>CAYHRV010000353.1:0-2430 GCA_964359165.1 uncultured Elusimicrobia bacterium | reverse complement strand
AGACGGTGGCTGGATTTGCTCCGAGACGGTGGCTGGATTTGGTCCGAAAAACGCATTTGTACCCAATTTGTGTCCATTCCAGCCGAGAACACCTGGATACCCCCCCAGGTGGCCCTTGGATAGGTGAGCATACCTCTGGGTCATTCGGGCTGATTGATGGCCCAGGAGGATTTGGGCTGAGGCCATATCATTGGTCCTCATGACGAAATGGGACGCAAAAGTGTGCCTCAGATTGATATATTGCACAAATGCCGCTTGAAAATCCTACGAGCACATCGAAGGTCTCCTTGGAATTATTGATCTTGCTGGAAAAGGGAGTGCTAGGAGCGAATGTAATTCTCGGCGCTCTCTTTATGGCGAATGGAATATCTTTATTTGCTCTGTCTGTCTTCCTGCTTTGTCTTGTGCTCTATCGGCTTTTATTGCTCAGGAGCCTTGGGAATGGAAATCAATTGGCAGCTTGGTGGTATTGCATGGTTTCTTCGTTCTTCTTGATTCGATTTGGCCTTTTCATACTGGGTGCCATAGGAGCTCTCCCTTATATTGATCCTAGAGATCCTGGGAATATTATTCCCGGGTCATCACTCGCACTGTTGGTGGGAGTTCTGTTTGCGAGAGCTGTGGGAGTTATCCGCGTGTTCGCTCTGGAGCTTGATCGCGGTTGGAAGATTGCTGTCACTGGCACGGTCTTGGCGGGGTCTATCTTTACCGCAATATTCATGTGGCCGCTAATTCTTATCCTCACGGCTCTAGAGTCATTTCTATATGGATTCCACATCGATTTGTCGTTTCACTAGAGATGGGACGACCTGAGCGGATTAGATGTGGGCGGATCTTCTCAGTATTCTGACTATTGACGCGTATATACATTCGTCGGATGCTCAGGTGAACTCGTTCCCATGGCCGCGATACTCGCCGACCGCGAACTCGAGCGCCTGCTCGCGTACTTGGAGCTCCCCACGGAGCTCCCCAAGACCGCGCCCGCCCGAAGCCCTCCCTTCGACTTCGAAGAGGCCGACTTTGAAAGCGACTGAGGGATAACCCGAGGAAGTGTCGCCTCCGAGATCTGTTGGGAGGCGGCCCAGGCAAGCCCTCTAGCCGACCTCAACGACGCCATCGATGACCCTGCGGGCGAGGAACTCCTCCCCGCGTAGGCCGCCGTCGCCGAAACCCGCCTAGATTCAGCATCCATGCCGTGCGCGCCCCCGGCTCCGCCGAATTTCCCCTGGCGGGAGGGAGGAACTCACGATAATATCCGAAGTGTTGCATTCTGGGCCGTCGGACCGGGCTTATCCGGCCTACGAGCCGGCCCATGTCCACGACGACCCGCACGCTCCCCACTGGATGGGTGGCGACCTTGAAAGCCACTGGCCGGGCTGGGCGGCGGATTCGACCTCAAGCTCGGCAACTACCGCGCGGACTACACCTTCACGCCGTTCGGTGAACTGGGCAACGTGCAGAGGCTGTCGCTGGGGATGGGGTGGTGAAAACGTCTACGCGGCGATGGCGCGGGTGAAGTCGGCGACCGGGACCCTGATCTCCCGCACCGAGCCGACCTTCCCCTGGGCGATGAGGTCCAGTTGCCGCAGCACCGGCGCCGGGTAATACCGCTCTCCGCAACGGATGCAGACGCCGACCGGGACTTTCTCAACCACGATCAATAGGCCCTTCCAGCGGTGATCCACACGGACTTTCCGATCCCGCACCTTGCCGTCGCAGTATTCGCAGTTGTCGTAGGTCATAATCTACCTTGAGTATACCGTGATAATCCGCATTCTGCCAGAGGGGAGGATACGGCAGACTATCTCAGCCTCCTGCTTGTCACGGGTCAGCCCCGTCACCACGAAGCGCGGGCCCCGGGCATCCTTTGTCATCGTCTTGACGATACGCCCCGTCAGGATGATGGACTCCAAGTCTTCCGTGTCCAGATCGTCGGAGGCGGCCTCCTCTTTTGCATGATGGGTCAGCTCGTAGTTGGCCGAGACGATCTTGCGCCGGAGAACCTGGATATCCATGGGCACGTTTGTCGGTCAGCGCATTCTACCAGATTGGTCCACGCTCACGGCCGCCAGGAAAGGGTGCCGCCGGTGATTTCCAAGGGTCCTTGTCCGGAGAGCCTTTTCGCGCGGTCACGGATGCGCCGCGATCTTGGTGTCCAAATGGTGTCCATCGGCCGTCCCACAGGGTCAAACACGGTCAAAGAGCGGATGGGGGATAGGGCCATTTCTCGATGAGGAACACACGCGGTCAAAGACCGTCCAACTCAATCGGACACCTTGTCAAGGTAGAGACGGCGGTTCGATTCCGCTCGCCCGCTCCAGATATCGAAAGGCCCCGAAAGGGGCCTTTTGCATGGGGAAAAACGCCGGGGGGCCGGGGGGGGGGGCGCGCGCGGGGGCCCCCGGGGGGGGGGGGGGGGTTGGGGGGTGG
>CAYHRV010000352.1:0-2437 GCA_964359165.1 uncultured Elusimicrobia bacterium | reverse complement strand
CCTAACCCCATAAATTTCGGTCCTAATGTAAAGGTCTGACCCCAGTTATCTTCTTCAGAGCGGTCCCGGGATAGTAGTGCGATACTATCTCCACATGGGTCTGCCCGGCTTGCGCCCGGCCCGCGGCTCCGACCTGGCACATGCCCACGCCGTGGCCCCAGCCTCCGCCGTGAAGGTAGAACTCCGCCGGGCGGGTCCCGGCATAGGTCTCGGTCTCCACGATGAACATCGTGCTGCGCACCGCCCCGGGGCCCATCACTCCCCGGATGAGGTGCTCCCGGTCGAGAGTGAGCTTGCCCTGCGTGCCCGAGAGCTCGATGCGGGCGGCGTTGCCCGCGGCGCTCCGCCCCAGGATGCGCACCGAGGTCAGTTCTCCCGCCTTGACCGTGCGGTTGACCTGCTCGGCCAGGGCCTTGGCCGAGAGGATGCGCGTCCAGCGGTAGTGGGAGGGGTGCATGAACTTGGGCGCGTTGCAAAAGGCCTTGGGACGGCTCTTGAGCCACAGCTCCAGCTCCCAAGGGCTTTTCGGGTGCGCCTGGGAGCCGTCCTCATCGGGGAGGCCCTGGAGATAAGGCTCGCGCCCCCAGCCCGAGAGCTCGGCGGAGGCCTGGCCGTGGCCCCCGCAATTGGAGGAATAGGGCGTTTGAGCCCGGCGGCCCCGGTGGGTGAGCACCAGGCCGCGCGTCGCGTCCACGGCCGCCCGGCCGATCGCGGTCTCCCCGCGCACGCCGTGGTAGACCTGGCAATGCTGGCCGTCGCAGAGGTCGTAGCCTTCCTTGCGGTGCCCCTTGAGGATTTCCTTGGAATAGAGGGCCTGGCTGCGCGCCACCACGGCCTGAGCCTTGAGCGCCTCGGAGGGGAACTGGCTGGGCATCTCCTTGTTGATGACCCCGTATAGGTAGTCCTCCAGGCCGATGGCGTTGATGAGCTGGAAGGCGCCCTTGCCCGCGGCCCGGAGTTCCACCGTCCCTTTGAGCTGCTTGTCGCTGACGCTTTCCCAGGCCGTGCCGTGGTCGGTGCGCAGGCTTCGGAAGATGAGCGAGCCGGAGGGGGTCCCGGGCCTCAGCGCGATGGCTCGCTTGAACTTCAGGCGCACTGTCCCCCCCTCATCGACGAGCTCGAAGCCCGGATCCTTGCCCGGGGAGCGGCGGGCGATCCATACCTCATCGGTCGGGCCGGAAAAAAGCTTCCGCCCTTTTTCCGGATCCAGCACCTCGAAGGGACCCGTGGAGAGGAAGGCCGCGGCCTGCCTCAACGAGGGTTTGCCGGAGATCGTGGCGCCCACCGCGATCCGGACCACGGGCATGCCCTTCCCCGGCGCTGCCGGAGTCACGGAGAGCGGCCTTTCCAGGCGGCGGGGAGGGATGATCTCCTGGGGCTTGCGGGTGAGCAGCGGGCCCAGGCGCCTGGCTTCCCCCCTCGCCACGGCGTTGGAAGGGTCCACGTCCAGGGCTTTCTGGAAATGCTGCCAGGCCTTGTCCGGAAAGCCCTGGCGCGAATAGAGAGACCCGAGCACCAGGTGGAGTTCCGAGTAAAGGGGGTCCGTGCGCAGGGCCCGATGATAGGAGGATGCGGCTTGCTGGAGGTCCCCGCGCGCCTCCAGGGCGCGGCCCAGGAGCGCGTGCGCCAGCGTGAAATCGGGGCTCGAGGCGGCGAGTTCGGTGAGCGTGCGTATGGCCGAGTCGCGCCGTCCCTGGGCCAGTTCCACGCGCGCCCTGCCCAGCAAGGCCTCCTCCAAGCCGGGCTTGAGCCGGAGCGCGGCTTGGAAGGCGCTCTCCGCGGCCTCTTCGCGGTCGGAGCGCAGGGCCGCCCAGCCCAGGGCCGTGCGCACCTCCGCGTCCGTCGGGAGGAGGCCGGCGGCTCTTTGAAGGTGACGGAAGGAGGAGTCCATCTCCCCCAGGTCCCGGCGCACCATGGCCGCGTCGAGCAAGGGAGCCGTTTCCGAGGACTTCAGCACCGCCTCCTCGTAGGCGGAGGCCGATTCCGGGAGCCGTCCTTGGTGATAGAGAGTCAAGCCGCAGGCTCGGAGCTTGGCCGCATCGAGCGTGGGGAAAGCCACCGGGGAGCAGGCCCCCAAGGGGGGCAGAGGCTTCACGGGAGCGGCCTTCTTGGCCGCCGCGCGGGGGCGCGGACGCTTGGAGGCGGAGCGTCTCGCTTTGGCGGGCGCGGCCGAGGCGTCGCCGCTGAGGAGGGCCGCGGAGAGTAAAAAAGCGGGCAACAGGCGGAGGGCGCGCTCGATCATGGCCCTTGATTCTAGCACTTCGCCCCAAGCCGCTTCGTCCAGGTCTCCTCCTCGGGCCTCTTCGGGCTCGATGGAGTATGGGTCTTGGGGCCTAAAACCGCCTGGGACCTGGGGACCTTGTCGTCATGGGTCCTTCGGGTCACAGCTGTCCCAATAAAATTTCTTCTAAAACGCCAGTTGAAGCTGCAAGTCGTC
>CAYHRV010000351.1:0-2469 GCA_964359165.1 uncultured Elusimicrobia bacterium | reverse complement strand
GCTCTTCGCGCCTTGCCCCGGGGCAAAATCCCCTCGGCCAAATTGACTCAGTTATCGTTTGACAGGCCCCTGGGCCGCTCCCATGTCAGATACGACACCTCCCGCCCTCCGGCGCAACCTCAACGCGCTGCAGGTCCAACTCATCTCGCTGGGCGGCATCATCGGCTCCGCCTATTTCCTCGGCATCGGCGGGACCGTGGCCGAACTCGGCCCGGCGGTGGTGCCCGCTTTCCTCCTGGGCGGCTTCATCGTCTGGCTGGTGGCCCGGGCCATGGGCGAGCTCTGCGTGGAGATGCCCCGGGAGGGGAGCTTCGTGAGCTGCGCGCGCGAGCTCATCGGCTCCGAGTGGGCCGCGGGCGTGGGCTGGTCCTATTGGCTCAACTGGTGCGCCTACGTGGCCAGCGAGATGATCGCCGGGGGGATGATCATGCACTACTTCCTCCCGGGCATCCCGGCCATCGCCTGGGGGGCGGTGTTCGGGGTCTTCATCACGGGCGTCAACCTCCTCAACGTGAAGCATTTCGGGACCGTGGAATCCGTCCTCGCCCTCATCAAGATCGCCGCCATCGCCCTCTTCAGCGTCTTCGGCGTCCTAGTCTGGCTCGGCCTGACCGGTTCGGGAGGGTTCCTGGGGACGGCCCATCTGACCGGGGGGAAGGGGACGGCGGGCCTATTCCCGGCGGGCGCGGCCGCGGTGCTCATGTCCATGGTCCTGGTCCTGGTCAACTATCAGGGCACCGAGCTCATCGCCCTCTCCGCGGCCGAGACCGAGGACCCCCGGCGCAGCATCGCGGCCGCGACCCGCAAGGTCGGCGTGCGCATCGTGGCCATCTTCGTCCTGCCGCTGCTGATCCTGGTCTCGATCTTCCCCTACGCCGACGGTTCGATCCAGGAGTCGGTGTTCTCCTCCGCCCTGAGCCGCCACGGGTTCCGGTGGGCCGCGGCGTTCTTCTCCTTCACGGCGCTGACCGCGGCGATCAGCTGCGCCAACTCCGGCCTCTACGGCGCGGTCCGTGCGCTCTACGGCCTGGGCAAGGAGGCGCTCGCTCCGGCCTGGGTGACGCGGCTCAACGCGTCGGGCGTGCCCCATCTGGCCACCTGGGCCACGATCGGGACCACCTGGGCCTTCCTCCCGCTCTATCTCGTCTTCCAGGGAACCTCGTTCTACACCTGGCTGCTCTCCGTCTCCGGCCTGACCGGAGCGCTCTGCTGGATCTCCATCTCCTGGTGCCATCTGCGCTTCCTGCTCCGGGAGAGGGGAGGGAAGGGGGCCTGGGTGGACCGGCTCGCCATCTTCCTCCAACTCCTCTGCCTGAGCCTCATCCCGTTCCACAAGGACCTTCGCGGCTGTCTGCTCATCGGCATCCCCGCCTTCGTCCTGCCCATGATCGCGACCGCTCTCCTGCGCCGTCGGAAGTTCGGAGGGAAATCCACTGATTCGCGAGAAACGCGATAGCGTTTCTCGCGAATCAGGTAGAATAGGCGGACCTTGGAGGAAACATGGATTTCGAGCTGAGCGAGGAGCAGAACGCCGTGCGGGAGACCGTGCGCAAGTTCGCCGAGGCGAAGATCAAGCCCGCGGCGCACGAGCTCGATGAAAAGGAGGAGTTCTCCGCGGACCTGACCCGGAAGATGGGGGAGCTGGGCGTCTTCGGCCTCATCGTCCCGGAGGAGTACGGCGGGCAAGGCCTCGATTACACCTCCTACTGCATCGCCGTCGAGGAACTGGCGCGCGTGGACGGCTCCCAGGCCGCGACCGTGGCCGCCGGGGTCTCTCTGGGCGTGGCTCCCATCCTCTATTTCGGCACCCCGGAGCAGAAGAAAAAATACCTGCCGAGGCTCGCGCGCGGGGAGGGCCTCTTCGCCTTCGGCCTCACCGAGCCGGACGCGGGCTCCGACTCCCGGGGATCCCGCACCAAGGCCGTGGAGAACCCGGACGGCTCCTGGACCATCGACGGCTCCAAGATCTTCATCACCAACGGCTCCAACGAGCTCACCGACGGCATCATCGTCCAGGCCGTGAGCGCCCGGTCCCCGGAGGGCACCCCGGAGTTCACCTGCTTGATCGTGGAGAAGGGGACCCCCGGCTTCACCTCCAAGCGGATGCACAAGAAGCTCATGTGGCGCGCCTCGGACACCGCCGAGCTCTACTTCTCGGGCGTAAAAGTCCCGGCCTCGGCCATGCTCGGCAAGCGGGGCGCGGGCTCGCGGCAGATGCTCAAGACCCTGGACTCGGGCAGGCTCTCCATCGCGGCCATTGGCCTGGGCTGCGCCCAAGGCGCTTTTGAGGCGGCCCTGGAGTACTCGCGCAATCGCCAGCAGTTCGGCAAGCCCATCTCGCGCTTTCAGGCGATCTCCTTCAAGCTCGCGGACATGGCTGTCCGCATCGAGCACGCGCGGGCCTTCCTCTATAAGGCCTGCTGGCTGAGGGATACAGGCAAGCCCTTCGGCACGGAGTCGGCCATGGCC
>CAYHRV010000350.1:0-2476 GCA_964359165.1 uncultured Elusimicrobia bacterium | reverse complement strand
GTACATGCTGAACGCGTCGACGAGATGGCCGCTGGGGGGGGCGATGGAGCCTTCCTCCTGCACCGCGCGGGAATGCGCGGCTTCCTTCCGGTAAAGGGATTCCTTGGCCGGCTTCTTCTCCGCAGTCTTGGCCGCGGGCTTCTTCTCCGCGATCTTGGCCGCGGGTCTCTTCTCGCCCGCCTTGGCCGCGGGCTTCTTCACCGCGGTCTTGGCGGCCGTTTTCTTGGTCTTGGTTTCCTTCTCCATGGCGTCGTCCCTCGCTACCCTTGCTTCTCCGTAGGCCGATCTTCCTGGGCCCCGCGTGGGTCCCCGGCGGGGGCGGCCCCCGCGTCCGTCTCCGGCGTCGCCTGCGCTTCCCCGCCTCCTTCGCCGGCGTCCTCGACGGGCGAGGCGGGTTCGGGGCGGGGGTTCTCGTTCACGTATTTTTTCGAGCTTTCGATGATCTTGGCCGCGGTCTTCTCGCCCACGCCCTGCAGGGTGGTCAGGTCCTCGGGGGAGAGTTTGGCGAGCTTGTAGACGTCGTGCATCCCGCTCTTGAGGAGGACCTCCGCGGTCTTGGGGCCGATGCCTTCGAGGTTCTGCAGGCCGGCGATCATGACGTCCTGGACCGCTTTGACCTCCTCGGATTTCTGGGCCTCCGATTTGACCGCCAGGCTCCAGCCGGTGAGCTTGCAGGCCAGGCGGATGTTCTGTCCGTCCTTGCCGATGGTCAGCGCCAGTTGGTCGTTGGGCACGATGACCTCGGCCTGGCGGGCCGACTCATCGACGATCCGGACGCTGGAGGCCTTGCCCGGGGCGATGGAGTTGGAGATGAAGGAGGAGAAATCCGAGGCATGGGGGATGAGGTCGATGCGCTCCCCGGAGAGCTCGTTCATGACCGAGCGGATGCGCGAGCCGCGGATCCCCACGCAGGCGCCCACGGCGTCGACTTTGGGGTTGTTGGAGCGGACCACCACCTTGGCCCGAAAGCCCGGATCGCGGACGATGTTCTCGATCTCGACGATCTTCTCGCCTATCTCGGGCACTTCCATCTCGAAGAGCCGCTTGAGGAAGAGAGGGCAGGCCCGGGAGAGGACGATCTGCGGCCCGCGCTGGGCCTTGTCCACTTTCAGGACCACGGCGCGCACCCTGTCCCCGATGTTGTAGCGCTCGCGGCGTATCTGCTCGCGCACGGGGAGGATGGCCTCGGCCTTACCCAGGTCCACGATGACGTTGCGCTCCATGAAGCGGTGCACCGAGCCGCCGATCATCTCGCCTTCCTTCGGCTTGAACTCGTCGTAGAGCTTGTCCCGCTCGATCTCGCGGATCTTCTGGACGAGCACCTGCTTGGAGGTCTGGGCCGCGATGCGGGCGAAATCGCGGGCGTCGATGGGGATGTCCACCTCGGCTCCCTCGGCCGCGTCCTTGGAGTGGCGGCGGGCCTCGGCGAGCGTCATCTCAACCTCGGCGTCGGCCACCGCCGCGACGACCTTCTTGCGCAGGCAGGCCGATATCTCGGCGGTGTCGGGGTCGATGAGGCAGATCACGTTGGCGTTCTTGCCCACGTGCTTCTTGAGGGCGCTGGCCACCGCGCCCTCGATCATGAGGAGAACCTCCTCCTTCTTGACGCCCTTCTCGCGCTCGATCTGCTCGAGGGCGAGGATCAATTCGCTTTTCTGTGCCATGTCACCTCAAATCTCCACTTCGGGATCCAAGCGGGCTTCCTCGACTTCGACGAGGGCCACCCGCAGCGTCTTCTGGCCGGTGTCGAAGAGCAGATCTCCGGCCTCGAAGCCTTTGACGAGTCCGTTGAATCTGCGCTGTCCCTCCAGCGGGGCCCTCAGGCGGAGCTTCGCCCTATGCCCGCAGAAACGGAGGAAATCCTTCTCTTTCTTGAGGACGCGGTCGAGCCCCGGGGAGGAGACCTCCAGGGAATAGGAGTAAGGGACCGAGTCCATGGCGTCGAGCAGGGCGCCGATGCGCTTGGAGAGGTATTCGCAGTCCTCGAGGCTCACCCCGCCGTGCTTGTCCACGTAGAAGCGGAGCACCCAGCGGCCTCCCTCGCGCAGCCAGCGCAGGTCCACGAGTTCGGAGCCCTCCTGGTTGAGGAGCCCTTCTACGGCGCTTTCTACGGCCTTTAAATCGTTCATGGAAACCCAACAAAAAAAGTGGCCCGACTTCTGCCACTTTCTATTGAGGTCATTTTACAAAATTGGGAAGCCGCCCCGCAAGGCGGTACCCCGCGATGGCCGCGAGCCGTTCCTTCTATGGACGCAGCTTGAGAAGGGAACTCTTGCCGACCTGTCTGGGACCGAGCAGAAGCCAAACCGGAAACAGCTTTAATGCGGGCGCGGGCGAAATCAAAAGGCTTTCTAGAGTGCGTCCGATCCAGCGCTTTGGCATATCTGAAGTATACTTCAGATATGCCGAAATATCAATACTTCGCATCAACTCATCTAAAATGTTCCCGAAACCAAGCTCGTCAACTCATCTAAGA
>CAYHRV010000349.1:0-2496 GCA_964359165.1 uncultured Elusimicrobia bacterium | reverse complement strand
CCAAGCTCTGCCCCAAGACCAAGATACTCATGCTCTCCGCCTTCCAGGACGAGCTGCATGTCATGGAGTCGGTCCAGGCGGGAGCCTACGGGTATCTCTCCAAGAAACTCCCCCCCACGGAGCTCGTCAAGGCCCTCAAGACCTTCGCCGAGCACGGCACCATGCTTCCCCAGCCCTTGATGGAGAAGGCCGTCTCCCGCCTACACCGGAGCATGAATCCCTCGGCCTCCGCGGGCCTCTTAGGGGCGGCGACCCGGACCCAGATGCGGGTGCTGGCCTTGTTGGGCCAAGGCAAGAGCAACAAGGAGATCGCGGCGATCATGGGCTGCAACGTCAAGACCGTCAAGAACCATCTCAACGTCCTCTTCCAGAAATTCGACGTCAGGAACCGGACCGAGGCGGTGGTCAAGGCCATCTCCGCGGGCCTCATCTCCGGCCACGACTCGACCCCCCTGGGCCGGGAATGATCCGTCCGGTCACGGAGGATCACCTGCGCCGCGAAATCGTGCGCGTGTGCAAGGCGCTCTCCGGGCGTTTCCTCGTCGCGGCCGCCGACGGCAACGTCTCCGCGAAGCTCCCCTCGGGCCGCCTCCTCCTCACTCCCAGCGGCGTGTCCAAGGAACGCGTGCGCGAGGAGGACCTCCTTGTCTGCGACTCGACGGGCCGTCGGGTGCGCGGCGCCGGAGCGGTGACGACGGAGGCGCTCCTCCATGCCGCGGCCTACCGCGAGCGCCCGGACGCGGGGGCCGTGGTCCACGCGCATCCGGTCACCGCGAGCGCCTTCACGTACGCGGGAGAGGAGCGTTGGCTCGCGGAACCGATCGTTCCGGATGTGGCGGCCCGCATCGGCTCCATCCCATCGGCGCCCTACTTCACGCCGGGGAGCCGGGAGCTCGCCGATGCCGGGGCCGCGCTCCTGCGCGGGTGCGACGTGGTCCTGCTCTGCCGGCACGGGGCCGTCTCCGTGGGCCCGGACCCCTGGGCGGCGTTCCTGTGCATGGAGAAGCTCGAGCAATTGGCCCTTATCGTGAAGGCGGCCCGGGAACTCGCCGGTTCCGATGAGGCGGTGCGCCGCCTGACGCCCGAGCAGGTCCTCCAATTGAGCCGGACCTATTCCCGCTGACCCTTTTCCTTCCCCCGAAAAAGCGAATCGAAGCCCATCGCGGCCACGATGAGCCCTCCGCCCGCGGCCTTGGCCGCGTCGAAGGATTCCCCCCCCAGCGTCCACGCGAAGAAGGCCGCGAATACGGGCTCCAGGGTGAATATCAGGGATACTTTCAGCGGCGAGATGCGGCGCTGGGCCGCGATCTGGATGAAGAAGGCCGAGAGCGTGGGGATGAGCGCCAGGAAGACCACGATCCCCAGGCCCCGGCCTCCGTGGATGGAGAGCGGAAGGCCGAATACGAGGGAGCCGGCTAGGCAGGCGGCGCCGGTCAGCCAGAATTGGTGGAAGGAGAGCAGGACAGGATCCCAATCCCCCCGCACATAGCGGTCGGTGCTCAGGACATGGGCCGCATAGGCCGCTGCGGCCAGGAGCGTCAGCAAATCCCCGCGGTTGGCTCCCCGGACGCCGCCGGTCAAAAGCCAGAGCCCTGCCGCTGCGGCCGCGAAGGGCAGGAGTTCCCAGGCCGCGGGGAGCCTGCGGGAGAGGATGAAATGGAACGCGGGCACGAAGAGCACGAAGAGTCCGGTGATGAAGCCGGAGTTCGAGGCGGAGGTGTACTTGAGCCCCGCGGTCTGCGCCAGGTAGAGGATCAGGAGCCAAGCCCCCAGGACGGCGCCCTCCCGCAGGAAGCGCCCGGGCCTCGGCTTGGCGAGGACGAAGGGGAGGAGGCAGGCCGCGGCGATGAGGAAGCGCCAGCCCACCAGCGCCACCGGGTGGACGAAAGCCAGCGCGTCCTTGACCATGATGAAGGTGGCTCCCCAGACCAGGGTGGCGTAGACCAGGCCCAGGTGGAGGAGGAATCGGCGCGTGCGGCTCACGCGCCCGTTCCCAGGAACAGGAGGGGCCCTTGCCGTGTGAAGGAGCCCCGGGGCTGGCCCTCTTCGAGCAGGCAATCCGAATCCAAGTCCGCGAAGGAGAAGGCGCCTGTCCCGCAGGCCAGGTGAGCGCTCATCGAGAGGCCGAGCGCGCTCTCCTGCATGCAGCCGATCATGAGGCCTTTGCCCGCGGCGCGGGCGAGGGCGAGGGTCTCCAGGGCCATGCGGACCCCCATCTTGGCGAGCTTGATGTTGAGGACGTCGGCCGCCTCCGCTTCGATGACGGCCAGGGCTTCGGCGGGAGAGCGCACGCTCTCGTCGGCCGCCAGCGGGACGGGGCAGCGCCGCCGCAGGAGCGCGGCGCCGCGCAGGTCCTCGCGGCGCAGGGGCTGTTCGAAGAGGACGACATCCGCCCCGGCCTTCAGGCACTTCTCCGTGAACGAGGCGGCGCCGCGGAGGGTGAACCCTTGGTTCCCATCGAGGATGATCCGAGGGCGCGAGCGCGCGCCCGGGGCC
>CAYHRV010000348.1:0-2497 GCA_964359165.1 uncultured Elusimicrobia bacterium | reverse complement strand
CCTGCTGGAGACCATGGAAGGCAAGAAGGCCTGGCCGCGCCAGCCTCCGCCCTTCCCCACGGCGGCGGGACTCAAGGGGCATCCCACCGTCGTAAACAACGTGGAGACCCTGATGATGGTGGCATCCGTTCTTCGGGAAGGAGCGGAGGCCTTCGCCAAGCTCGGGACCGCCCGGAGCGGGGGCACCTGCGTTTTCTCCGTGAGCGGCCATGTCGAGAAGCCGGGGGTCTACGAGTTCCCCATGGGGGCGCCCCTCATGGACCTGCTGGCCGCGGCCGGGGGCATGAAGGGGGGCAGGCCGCTCAAGGCGGTCATCCCGGGCGGCACCTCCACGCCGGTGCTCACCGCGGAGGAAGCCCGCGGCATGAAGATGGATTTCGACAGCCTGCGCGCGGCCGGTTCCTTCCTCGGGGCGGGAGGAGTCATCTTTCTCGACGACTCGGTGGATATGGTGGAGGTCCTGAGCGTCATCGAGCACTTCCTCTGGCACGAGTCCTGCGGCCAGTGCACGCCCTGCCGCGAGGGCTCGGGCTGGCTGCACCGCATCCTATCGCGCATCCTCTCCCAGGGCGCCGCGCCCGAGGACCTGGAGAACATCGTCCGCATCGGGGAGAACGTGACCGGCCGGGTCATCTGCGCCCTGGGAGACACCGTGGGCATGGTGGCCAAGGCGACGACGACCAAATTCAGGGCGGACTTCGAGAAGCGGCTCCCGAAAGGAAACCCGCATGGCTAAGAAAGTGACCTTCTCCCTGGATGGGAAGACGGTGGAAGCGGAGGAGGGGGCTTTGGTCATCGAGGTGGCCAAGGCCAACGGCATCGAGATCCCCCACTACTGCTACCACAAGGCCCTGGGCAACCCCGGCACCTGCCGCCTCTGCATCTGCGAGGTGGAGGGAGCGCCCAAACCTATGGTCTCCTGCCGCCTCCCCGCGCGGGAAGGGCTCGTGGTCAAGACGAATTCCCCGACGGCCCGCCGGGCCCAGGCCTCCTCCTTGGAGTTCCATCTGGCCAATCATCCGCTCGACTGCCCGGTCTGCGACCAGGCCGGGGAATGCTTCCTGCAGGACTACTATCAGAAGTTCGGGCTCTACAAGAGCTCGGTCCGGGAAGACAAGCACCATAAGCCCAAGCGCGTGGATATCGGCGACCATGTCATGCTCGACGCCGAGCGCTGCATCCTCTGCACGCGCTGCGTGCGCTTCCTCGATAAGATCACCGGGACCGGGGAGCTCGGCGTCTTCGAGCGCGGCGACCGCTCCGTGCTCGCCCCCTACCCGGGCAAGCGCGTGGACAACCCCTACTCCGGGAACATCGTGGACATCTGCCCGGTGGGCGCCCTGACGGACAAGGATTTCCGCTTCTCCGTGCGCGTCTGGTACCTGGAGCGTTCGCCCTCGGTCTGCACGGGCTGCAGCCGGGGCTGTTCCATCGAGGTCCATGCCAACAACAAGCGGCGCTGGCATGCCTCGGGCCGCCGGGCGGCGCGCCTGAAGCCGCGCTTGAACCCGGAGGTCAACGGTCACTGGATGTGCGACGAGGGGCGCTATTCCTACAAAGCCATCGATGCCAAGACGCGCCTTTCGGCCGTCTCCGCCCTGCGGGAGGGCGCGCCCCGGAAGGCCTCCTGGGACGAGGCTCTGGGCTCCATCGCCGGGGAACTGCGGGAGGCCTGCCGGGTCAAGGGCTCCCAAGGCCTGGCCGTCGTCCTCAGCGCGACGCTCTCCAACGAGGACCTCTTCGCGGCCAAACTCCTCTTCGTCGACAAGCTCAAGGCCGGCCATCTTCTCATTGCTCCGGGGCCGGATCAATTGGGGGAGGAGGACGGGATACTAAGGAAGAAAGAAAAGGTGCCCAACCTGAGAGGGGCACAGGCCATGGGTTTTGGCACGGAGATAGAGGAAAGTTCCTGGGAAAAGATCCGGGAAGGCGCCGGCCGCGGCTCGATCTGGGGCCTATGGGTCGTCGACAGGGACCCGGTGGCGGTGTGGGGGAAAGCCGCGGCGGCCGCGGCGTTGAGATCCCTTTCCTTCTCCCTTTATCAGGGGACGCAGTCGAATCATTTCGTCCAGGAAGCCCGCTGGGCGCTCCCCTCAACCTCCTTCGCCGAGGAGGAGTCGACCTTCGCTAATTTCGAAGGCCAGGTGCAGAGGACGGCCCAGGCCTTCCCGCCGCTGGGCGAAGCCAGGGCGGATTGGGAGATCTTCGGCGGCGTGCTCAAGGCCTTGGGGGAGCCCTTCCCCTTCGAGAGCGCCCGGTCCGTGTTCGCGGCCCTCTGCTCGAAGGAGAAGGCTTTCGCCGGGCTGGGCTGGGAAGGACTCGGCGACTTCGGCAAGAGGCTGGGGGGGAAGTGAGCGACCTGGTCTGGACCTTCTTGAAAGTGGCCGCGGCCATCGGCTTCGGCTTGAACCTGGCCGCTTTCATGAGCTGGGTCGAGCGCAAGCAGAGCGCGGTCATGCAGGACCGCATCGGCGCCAACCGGGCGGAGATATTCGGG
>CAYHRV010000347.1:0-2531 GCA_964359165.1 uncultured Elusimicrobia bacterium | reverse complement strand
CGAACCTGCACCAGCGGTTCCGAAGACCGCTACTCTATCCGTTGAGCTACGGGCTAAAACCAGACCGGCTTCGCGATTAATTCCGGTGGAATTCATCGCGAAGATCGGGATAAACTTCAGCTAAACTTTAGTAAAATAAAGGCCGACATTCCATCGGAGGACGAAGCCATGGGCGGCCATTCACATTGGGCGGGCATCAAGCATAAGAAGGCGGCCAACGACGCCAAGAAGGGCAAGGTCTGGACCAAGATCGTGCGCGAGATCAGCATCGCGGCCAAGACCGGCGGGGGCGACCCCGGCGGCAACCCCCGCCTGCGCCAGGCGATCGACGACGCCCGCGCCGCCAACATGCCGGCCGACAACGTCAAGCGCGCCATCCAGAAGGGCACCGGCGAACTGCCGGGCGCGGTCTATGAGGAACTGACCTACGAGGGCTACGGCCCCGGCGGCGTCGCCGTCTTCGCGGAAGGCAGCACCGACAACCGCAACCGCACCACCAACGAGGTGCGCAAGATCTTCGAAAACAACGGCGGCAACATGGGCCAAGCGGGCTGCGTGGCCTTCCTCTTCGAGAAGAAGGGCTACATCGAGGTGCCCAAGTCCAAGATCTCCGAGGACGACCTCCTCGCCCTCACCCTCGACCTCGGCGCCGAGGACATCCGATCCGAGGGCTCGGAGGTCTTCGAGGTGATCACTCCCCCCCAGGATTTCCAGGCCGTGCTCGACGCCCTCAAGGCCAAGGGCGCGGCCGGGGAGACCGCCGAGTTGACCATGCTGCCCAAGACCCAGGTCGCCGTGGGCGCGGAGGCCGCGGCCAAGATCATCGGCCTCATCGAGGCCCTCGAGGACCACGACGACGTCTCCAAGGTGTACGCGAACTTCGACATCCCGGAAAAGGTGCTCGCATCCCTGGAAAAGTGATCATCCTCGGGATCGACCCCGGGATGGCGGACACCGGCTGGGCCGTCGTCGAGTCCCTGCCCGGGGCGCGCTCCCGCCTGCTGGGCTTCGGGGTCGTCCGGACCGAACCTCCCGCCGCCCTCCCGGAGCGCCTGGCCCGCATCCACGCGGGCGTCCTGGCCCTCTTCAAGGAGCACCGGCCCGACCAGATGGCGATCGAAGAGATGTTCTTCCTCAAGGCCGCGCACACGGTGCGCGCCACCCTGCAGGCCCGGGGCGTCATCCTCCTGGCCGCGGCCCAGTGCGGCACCTCGGTGAGCGAGTACAACCCCCGCCAGGTCAAGCTCGCGCTCACCGGCAGCGGATCGGCCCAGAAGCCCCAGATGCAGAGGATGGTGATGTCGGCCCTCGGGCTCGCCGAGATCCCCCGGCCTGACGACGCCGCCGACGCCGCGGCCCTGGCCCTCTGCCACCTGCGGAGCATGAAGGGCAAGGGGATGCGGGTCCTGGAACGGATAGGGAAGAGATGATCGCCTTCTTGCGCGGCACCGTGCTCGAGAAGGGGCCGGCCTCGGTAGTCCTGGAGGCCGGCGGGGTGGGCTATGAGATACACCTGACCCCCACCACGCTCGCCGCTCTCCCCCCCGAAGGGTCCGCGGCCGAATTCTTCATCGCCGAATCCACCGGGATGTACGGCGGCGCGGTCACTCTCTATGGGTTCGCGACCCGCTCGGACAGGGAGCTTTTCCTCATCATCAAGGACAACGTCCCTTCCACCGGCGCGAAGAAGGCCATGGACTATCTCGACAAGGCCTCCCGCTCCCTGGCCGAGTTCCTCAGGGCCGTGCGCGAGCAGGACCCGGTCCGCCTCTGCGCCGTACTCGGCTTCACGCGCAAGACGGCGGAAAAGCTCCTGGCCGGGCTCAAGGACAAGATCGACGGCTCGCTCCCGGCCGGGCGCCCTTCCCCGGGCGAGCCCGCGCGCGCAGGCCCGCTCGCGCGGGCCGGCGAGGCCCTCGCCTCGCTGGGCTATAAGCCCGCGGAATGGAGGGCTGCCCTGGAGGCGGTGTCGCGCGACCTCGAGGACCCCGACGCCGGGGTCGAGGAACTGGTGCGCCGGGCCCTGCGGCGGCTCTAGTAAAGAATGAAGAGGAAACTCCCGATGAAACGGCGGCTCGCCCCTGGGACGAGCGCCCCCCTCGCGGGGGGGGCGCTGACATGAGACCCAAACCGCCCCCTCCGGGACCCCAGGAGGACGAGGAGCCCTACGACCGGGCGCTGCGCCCCAAGTCCCTCGACGAGTTCGTCGGGCAGGAGAAGCTCAAGGAGAACCTCAAGGTCTTCATCGAGGCGGCCCGGCGGCGCAAGGAGCCGCTCGACCACGCCCTCTTCTACGCCCCCCCGGGCTTGGGCAAGACCACCCTCGCCGGCATCTTGGCCCGCGAGATGGGGGTCAACCTGCGCACCACCTCCGGCCCCATCCTGGCGCGGGTCGGGGATTTGGCCGCCATCCTCACGGACCTGGAGCAGGGCGACGTTCTCTTCATCGACGAGATTCACCGCTTGAGCCGCCTGGTGGAGGAAGCGCTCTACCCGGTCATGGAGGACTTCACCTTCTTCATCTCCACCGG
>CAYHRV010000346.1:0-2534 GCA_964359165.1 uncultured Elusimicrobia bacterium | reverse complement strand
AGGACTGGCTCTCTCTCCTTCCGGAACTGGGGTATCGCCTGGCCTTCACCACGCTGGCCGGGGCCAACGCCCCGGGCGCCGACCCGCGCCGCATCCATCGCTTCAAAGTGAGGAACACCGGGCTCCTCTGGCTCGCGGCCCGGCTCATCCTCCATCGCACGCCCCTGCTCGCGCGCGCTTACGGCCGCATCCGAGGATTAGATGAGACGCTCAAGCGCAAGCTCCGCCGCCCCCCCCCTTCTCCTTAGGCCGATAATTGATACAATCTTCTCGTCGTGACGGCTGGTCCGGGAAGGAGTGGCGCGTTCGTCTAGCGGCCTAGGACGCTGCCCTCTCAAGGCAGAGATCACGGGTTCAAATCCCGTACGCGCCACCCCTTCCCGGAACGCCCTCCATGCTCCATTCCCCATATACCGCGCCGCTGACCGCTCTCGCTTTCCTAGCCCTTGGCTGCTCCGCCTTCGCGCCGGCCCGCCCATTCTGGCCGCCCATGCCCGAAGGGCATTTCATGAAGACCGGGACTCTCATCCAGGTCACCGGCGTGGCCAAACCCGACCCCAAGCTCGCGACCGAGACCCAGCGCAAGTCCGACGGCCGGGACCGCGCGCTCAAGGACGCGTGGCGCCGCTTGGAGGACTACCTCAAGACCCTGCCGACCCCGGATTACAAGACACTCGGAGAATCCTGCCGCGCCTCCCCCGAAGTCCAGGCGCGCATGGACGCTCTTCTATTCTCCCTGCTCCCGGTCTCCTCCCATTGGGACGAGGACGGCACCGCGGCGGTCGTCATCCGCGTCGACCGGGCGCGCGTCGTCTCGACTTTCGGCCTGGTGCTCCGTTGACCACGCCCCCCCGCATCCCCCGCCGCCTCCTCTTCGGCAACCCGCAAAAAGCCTCGCCCAAGATATCCCCAGACGGCTCGCGCCTGGCCTTCCTCGCCCCGCACGAGGGCGTGCTCAATCTCTGGGCGTCGGATTCCCTGGACCCGGGCTCGGCCCGGCCCCTGACCCATGAGCGCCGCCGGGGCATCCGGTCCTTCTTCTGGGCCGAGGACCGGAAAAGCCTCATCTATCTCCAGGACAAGGACGGCGACGAGAACTGGCACTTGCACCAGGTGGAAGTCAGCTCCGGCGCGGCGAGGGACATCACCCCCTACCCCGAGGTCCAAGCCCAGGTCCTGGCCACGGACCCGAAATTCCCGGACGAGATCCTCGTGGCCATGAACCGGCGCGACAAGCGCCTGCACGACGTCTACCGCATCGACCTGCGCGGGGGGGAGCCCGTCCTCATCGCGCAGAACCCCGGGGACGCGATGGGCTGGCTCGCGGACGCGCAGTTCCAGGTCCGCGGGCACAGGGCCGTCCTCCCGGACGGCGGGGGCGCCCTGCGCCTGCGGGAGGCCGACGGGTCCTGGCGCGAGCTCTTGCGCTGGGGGCCTGATGACAGCGTGGGAGCCCACGGTTTCTCCCCGGACGCAAAGAGCCTCTATCTCGAGTCCAGCCTCGGGTCGGACACTTCGCGCCTGGTGGAATTCGAGCTCGCGACCGGGAAGGTCCGCGAGATACTCTCCGACCCGGAGGCGGATGTGGGTCCGGTGCTCCTGCATCCGACCACCTACGCCCTGCAGGCCGTGGGCTTCGAAACGGACCGCCTGCGCTGGAAGGCCCTGGACCCCTCGCTGGCCTCGGACCTCGCGGCCCTCTCCTCTGCGGAGAGCGACGCCCATCTCGTCAGCCGCGACGACGAGGACAGGCTCTGGGTCCTGCTCGACCACTGCGACCGCAAGACGCCCTCCTACCGCATCTACGACCGCGGGACGAAGCGCTCCACCTTCCTCTTCACCACGCGCCCGGAATTGGAGGGCTACGCGCTCGCGGCCATGAAGCCCGTGCGCATCACGGCCCGAGACGGCCTGACGCTGCCGGCCTATCTGACATTGCCCAAGGGAGAGAGGAAAAACGGACTTCCTTTGATCCTGCGAGTACACGGCGGGCCGTGGGCCCGCGATTCCTGGGGCTTCAACCCGGAGGTCCAGTGGCTCGCTGACCGCGGCTACGCGGTGCTCCAGGTCAATTACCGGGGTTCCTCAGGCTTCGGCAAGAAGTTCCTCCACGCCGCGGACCGGCAGTGGGGCGCGGCCATGCAGGACGACCTGAGCGACTGCGCGCGCTGGGCCGTGGAGCAGGGCATCGCCGACCCCGCCAAGCTCGCCATCTACGGAGGCTCCTACGGCGGCTACGCGGCCCTGGCCGGCGCGGCGTTCACTCCGGACCTCTACGCCTGCGCCGTGGACCTCGTCGGCCCCTCCAACCTGATCACACTCATCCGTTCCGTCCCGCCCTACTGGGAGCCCCTGCGCCGGGTCTTCGACCTGCGCGTGGGGAACGTGGACACCGAGGAAGAGTTCCTCAAGTCCCGCTCGCCGCTCTTTTCGGCGGAGAGCATCTGCATCCCCCTGCTCATCGCCCAGGGGGCCAACGACCCGCGGGTCAAGCAGGCCGAGAGCGAGCAGATCGTCTCGGCCCTGCGCGCGAA
>CAYHRV010000345.1:0-2536 GCA_964359165.1 uncultured Elusimicrobia bacterium | reverse complement strand
CTGCGAAGCGTTCAACATCCCTCTGGTGACGTTCGAGGACGTGCCCGGCTTCCTGCCCGGCGTCGCGCAGGAGCACGGCGGGATCATCCGGAACGGCGCGAAGCTCCTCTACGCCTACTGCCAGGCAACGGTGCCGAAGGTGACCGTGGTGCTGCGCAAGGCCTACGGCGGCGCTTACGACGTCATGAGCTCCAAGCACGTGCGCGGCGACTTGAACTTCGCCTGGCCGTGCGCGGAGATCGCGGTCATGGGAGCCCAGGGCGCGGTCAGCATCCTCTTCGCCCGCGAACTTCGCAAGCATCCGACCCCGGAGAAGCGCCGCGCGGAGCTCGTCGCGGAGTATAAGCAGAAATTCGCCAATCCCTACCTCGCGGCGGCCCGCGGCTACATCGACGAGGTCATCGAGCCCGCCACCACCCGGAGGAAGCTCATCACGGCGTTCCGCCTCCTGCGCAACAAGAGGACGCGGCGCGTCGAGAAGAAGCATGGGAACATCCCGCTCTGAACCGGGCGGGAAGGGCGCTCTGGGCTGGGTCCCGCCGCTGGCCGCGGCCGTCCCTCTGATCGCCGGGCCCTGGTGGCGGGAGGGGTATCTGGTCCCGAAGGCTGCGGCCTGCGGCCTCCTCGGACTGGCGGGCGCCCTGGCATGGGCCCTTTCCGGCAGGCGTGAGGACATCGCGTCCCGGGTGGACGCGCCCGCGGCCGCATTCGCCGGCGCCTTCCTCCTGGCCGCGCTCTTCTCCTGCGACCCTAGGCTGAGCTGGTTCGGGCGCTATCCCGAGGCCCTCTTCGCCGCCGGCGGCTTGGCCGCATGCGTTGCGGCGTTCCACCTCGGCTGCGGCCTGCGCTCCGCCCGTCAAGAGGGTCCGCTGCTGCTCTGGCTCTGCGCCCTCTCCACCCCGGTCTCCGCGTACGCGCTCGCGCAATCGGGCGGCTTCGATCCCCTGCTCCAGGCCGCCCTGCCCGAGGGCCGCGCCCTCTCCACCTTCGGCAGTCCCGTGTACCTGGGCGCATACCTGGCTCTTGTCCTGCCCTGCGCCCTCCTGCTCTGGGGGCGGGGAGAGGGGGCTCTCCAACGCCGGGTCGGCGCGGCTGCTTTCCTCGCCGGCCTCCCCGCGCTGGCGGCCACTGCTTCGAGAGGGGCCTTGCTCGCCGCCGCCTGCGGTTCGGCCGCGGCCTGGATTCTCGGAGGAGGCGCTTGCGCGGAAGAAAAGAAGCGCGGTTCGCGTCCGGGACGGTTTTCTTGGAAGCTTGCCGCGACGGCGTCGGCCGCGTTGGCTGTTCTGGCGGTTTTCGCCTGGCGTGGCCGAGGGAGCGGGGCGGGGGACGCGGCGCGATGGGATCTGTGGAGGGTCGCGGGGTCCCAGTTCCGGGAAAGTCCTTGGCTGGGCCGAGGGCCCGACACTTTCGAGCTGAGCTTCCAGCGGTTGCGCTCCGAGGAGATGGCGCGCCGCCTCGGCGGGCTCGGCCCCACCCAATCGCACCCGCATAACGATTGGCTCCAGGTCCTGGGTGCGCTCGGGCTGGCCGGGCTGGCCGCCTACCTTTGGCTGCACCTGGGGGCTCTGCGCGGGGCTTGGGCCGCGGCGCGGTCCGGCTTGCCCTTCGCGGGAGCCCTCGCGGGCGGCGTCCTGGCGGTTTTGGTGCAAGCTAAATTCAACTCCCCATCGCTGGCCGTGGCCTGGCTGGCCTGCGTGATGGCCGGGGCGCTCCTGGCCGCGCCGGGGCGGTCGCGGATGGCGGCCGCGCTCTTCTTGGCGGGCGCTTTCGCGGGCGCCGGCCTGACGGGACGGGCGGCGCTGGCCGACAGGCAGGCGCGCCGAGGCCTAGAGGCCCGGCGGAGAGGGGCGCCCAAGGAGGCGGCGCTGAGCCTCGAGCGCGCCATCGCCGCGGCGCCGGAGGTGACGCTCTACCGCTATGACTTGGCGAACCTCCTTTGGGACGCCTCTTCGGCGGCGAGCGGACCTGGCCGCGCGCTCATCCTGGAGCGGGTGAAGGAGACGGCGCGGGAAGGCGTGCGCGCCAGGCCCCTGGATTCCCAGGCGCATCGGCTCCTTGCCTTGGCCGCCTTGCGCGGCGAGGAGGGGGGGGTGTCCGGGAATGCGGAGGCCTTGGCCGCGGCCCGGCGCGCCCTGGAACTCGACCCCAACGGGGGGCTGACGCTGGAGACTTTCGTCCGGGCCGCGCGGAAGAACGGAGAGGAAGGCGCGGCTCGCGCGGCTGAAGAAAGACTTGCTAGGATAACTGGGGGAACGGCTCCCTGAAAAGGGAGCGCGCCCCCCGAACGGAGACGGACCCCCGTGGGGGGTCCGTCGGCACGGGGTCTGTCGACACAGGAGGACACATGGCACGCAAGAAGATCACGGTGGTCGGGGCGGGGAACGTCGGGGCGACGCTGGTCCAGCGTCTGGCGGAGCTGGAGCTCGGGGACATCGTCGTCGTCGACATCCCGGAGACCGCCGGGATGCCGGCCGGCAAGGCCCTCGACATCACGGAGTCCGCGCCCGTCTACGGCTACGACGCCAAGATCACCGGG
>CAYHRV010000344.1:0-2592 GCA_964359165.1 uncultured Elusimicrobia bacterium | reverse complement strand
GTCGAGTTTCGTGATGCTTGGCGGCGCGGGGGTGACCTGCACGGACTCGGCCATCACGGGAGTTTCGGGCTCGCTCCTGACGGTCGTTCCAACTACGACGTGCAGCATCGTCGGGCCCATCGCGCAGGGGGACGCCGCGGCCATCCAGGCTTTCAGCGACGCTGCCCTGGCGTACGCTGAGGTTGCGGCCATTCCGTGCCCGGCCGACGCTGAGCGCAATCTCGTCGGGGACCTCGGCGGGAAGGTTCTTTCGCCGGGTCTCTACTGCATCAGCGGGGTGGGGCTCTTGGCGAGCCAGTTGACCCTCGACGGGCCCTCGGACGCGGTCTGGATCTTCAAGGCCGACACCAGCCTCACGCCCATTAACGGCTCAGTGATCATGGCGGGCGGCGGGCAGGCGCACAACGTATACTGGCACACCGGCACCGCGGTGTCACTGGACGCGACGAAGTTCGTTGGAACCATTCTCGCGGGGACGGCCGTCACCTTTACCGGTGTCGGCTCAAGCCTCAATGGCCGAGCCTTGGCGAAGACCGCCGTTACGGCGACTGGAGCCAGCATCAGCCGCGACTGAAGGGCGAAGCCGGGAGCGGAGGGGCGCGGTCCGCCCCTCCGCTTCATCCGGCTCGAGGAAAACCGTCATTTCCCGTCCAAGACCCAAAGCCTCTCCGTACTATTCCCCTTCGTCTCGCGTAGAACTCCTAATGGCCGGAAACAAATATCGGAATTATACTGTGATCATACAGCTAAGGTCGTCATGCAGACTTGTCTAATCGGGAATGCCCAAAAAAAATAACGTTCACGCGATCCTCCACCCCGCCGCCGTCACGGCGGAGGGTCTCACGGTGTTCGGTCCCACCTATATAGACCCAGTTTTGGCGTAGCAAATCCCACCTAAACGGACCCACCCCAGGCGGGGTCAATCCCACCTATCCGGACCCAGTTTGGGACGGACCAATCCCACCGATCCAGACCCACTTTGGCGGGGGTAAATCCCACCTACTGGGACCCACGTTGGCCACGGGCCGCCGGGCCCATACGGCGGAGGCCGGGCCGCTGGCTATGATGCCTGCCATCCCCAGATAGGGAGGAGGCATGGATGACCCAGATCAGCAGGAGGCGCATGATGGAGCGCAAGATAGTCGAGATGCTCGTTGCCGGGACGGGCGTCAATCAGATCGCCGGCCAGCTACACGTCAGCAAGTCGCGGATACGGAGGCTTCGAGAGCTGGCCAAGCAATACCGCTACCTCGACGACGCCGGGCAGCCGGGCCAGGTCCGGCTGCCGTCGTATCCCGAGGCATTATTCCCAGACACGGTCGACAAGAGGAGCCTACAGGTGTCCGAGACCCACCGGCTGCTCGAGAGCAAGCACGACTGGATCCGGGACTGTCTGCAGGCGGGCTGGCACGCCGTTTCCGTCTGGGAGGAACTGCCTGCCCAAGGTCTCGGGGAGGTGAGACGATCCAGCTTCTACCGCTACCTGGAGAACCACAAGCTCACTCGCCTGGGCGAGACCTACCGCCGCGTGGTGCCGGAAATCGTGCATAAGCCCGGGGAGGCACTGCTGCTGGACTGGGGCAAGCTCCGCGACGTCGTCGATCCGATCACCGGCAAGAAGCGAACCCTCTGGTTCTTCGCCGGGGTCCTGGGATTCTCGCGCCTATTGGTGCTCCGGCTGGTGTGGACGATCGATACCGAGACGACGCTGCGGGCGCTGGAGAGCATGCTGCGAGAGCTGGGCGGCGTTCCGGCCCGGCTGACGATGGACAATCCCAAGTGCGTCGCCATCAAGGCCTCACCCTATGAGCCGCTCTTGAACCCCGCCATGGAGCGTTTCGCCGCGCACTACGGCGTGCTCGTGGAGGCCCTGCCGCCCAGAGATCCCGAGAAGAAAGGGAAGATCGAGCGCCCGGTGCCTTTCGTTCGGCGGCTCTACGAGGCCCATGGTGATGCGTGGCACGGCATCGAGGAATCCCAGCAGTACCTTGAGCGCAAGCTCGTGCTGGCCAACCAGCGCCGGCACGGCACGACGCTCAAGCGTCCTCAGCAGCAATTCGCCGAGATCGAGGCCAAGGTCCTCAAGCCGCTACCGGCGCTGGCTTACGACATCGAGCAGTACCACGAAGGGACGGTGCGCCAGGACGGCCACGTGCGCTTCGCCAACAAGTATTACTCGCTCGACGAAAAACACATCGGGGAGGAGGTGGTGGTGCTGGGCGGTTCGAAGCTGGTGTCCATCTACCGCGGGGGCAGGCTGCTGGAGGTGCACGACCGGCTTTGGGACCCCGACCGTTCGAAATCCACCAAGCCCTATCACCTCAAGCCGTGGGAGCGAGCGATGGCCGACGACTCGTACTACCGGGAGCGCGCCCGCAAGCTGGGGCCCGCCGTCGAGGAGATGGTGGTGAGGATCATGCGCAAGGGACAGGGGTTCATCGACACTCGCGTGATCTTCGGGCTCTTGAGCTTGGACAAGAGCTACGCGGCCGCGGAGATCGACACGGCCTGCGGGCAGGCGCTGGCCACCGACGCCCTTAGTTGGAGCTGGGTGAAGGACCTATTGGAGGCGGCGCGGTGCGCGGAGGCGGA
>CAYHRV010000343.1:0-2612 GCA_964359165.1 uncultured Elusimicrobia bacterium | reverse complement strand
GCGTCGCGCCGCAGGGGTGGTATTTCCCGGGCGAGACCTTGCGGGAGCCGCGGCGCGCGAGAGTCATTTATCCTCCGATGCGGCGGCTCTTGAGCCCGGAGGCCGAGAGCTGGGATTGCACGAAATCGCGATGGTCGCCTTGCAGTTCCACGGCGCCGTCCTTGAGGCAGCCGCCGCAGCCCAGGGCCTGCTTCCAGCGCTTGAGCAGGTCCTCCTTGAGGCGGGGGTGGAGGTTGAGCCTCTCGACCCGGGTGAGGCCGCCGCCCTTGGCGGAGCGCTGGTAGGAGACGCGCGCGGGTTCACCCATGGGCGGCTCCCTGGGCCTCGGAGGCCGCGCTCGCGCCCGCCGCGAGACGGGCGCGCCGTATCGTCTCCTTGACCGCCTCCGGGTCGGCGATCCCGGCGAAGGAGACCCTCTCTCCTCCGGCGGCGGGAGACACTCCGACTGTGCCGATGCCCAGCAGGCGCTGGGCCAGCGACTGGGAAAGCGTCAGGTCGCGGGTCTCGCGGAGTTCGATCTCCACGACGCGCCGGGCGAGGAAGCCGGCGCGCTGGACCACGCGCTGAGTCGTCACCCGGTAGCTCCGGGCCAGGCGCCGGAGCTGGGCGACGAGGAGGCAGAAGAGGGCCGTGCCGAGGCAATAGGCGGCGATCCGGGGATGCCCGCCCGCCAGCGCGACCCCGGCGCAAGCGCTCATCAGGCAGGCGCCGGACATCTCCAGGGGCCTGCTCCGGAATGCGGGCCTGCCGGCCCACAGCGTCGCCTCCTCGGCCCGTTCCGGGCTCATGGCTTGCTTGCGCGCCCGAGCCAAGCCTTCAGCCGGGGCTTGAGCCAAGACCAGTGGGCCGGGCCGAAGAACAGCGCGTAGTTGAGGACGCCCGAGGCCACGTTGGCCTTGGCGATGAGGGGCCCGGTCAGGAGAGTCCAGAGCAGGGCGGCCCAAGCGAGCAGGCCGAGCAGGCGCACCTGCACCGGGAGCACGAAGAAGAAGAGGAGTTCGGTCTCGGGGAAGAGGGCGGAGAAAGCCAGGAAGAGGCTCGTGTTGAGGGGCACGTTGGAGAAGCTGGTCCCCGTCGCCAGCGAGGCGAGCAGGACGCTCAGGGCGCCTAGGAGGTAGAAAAGGTTGAAATGAAAATGCCCCCAGGCCTCCTCCAAGGCCCGGGCGTAGAGGAAGAAGAGGTAGAGCCAGAAGAGCATCCAGAAGGGGGAGATGGCGGGCGGGACGAAGAGGAAGGTGAGGGCGCGCCAGAGCTCTCCGCGCAGCATCGCCTGAGGGTCGAGCCCCAGCAGGGCGGGGAACTCCGGACGCAGGAGCGAAAGGAGGAACACCGCCCCGTTCATGGCCGTGAGGAAGGAGGCGAGGTGCTCGAACTCCCAGCCGCCGAAGCGGCGCTCCAGCCGGTCCGCCCAAAGGGCTCTCACGCGGGTATTCTATGATAGAATGCACGGCCAATGCCCGAGGACCGCAAGAACCCGCGCAATCTCGTGTGGATCGATCTGGAGATGACCGGCCTCGACCCGGACCGGGACTCCATCCTGGAGATCGCCACGATCATCACCGACAGCGAGCTGGCGACCCTGGCCGAGGGTCCCGTGCTCGCCCTCGCCCAGCCTCCCGGCGTCCTCGAGCGCATGGACCCCTGGTGCGTGGAGCACCATGGGGCCTCGGGCCTGACCCGGCGTGTGCGGGAATCCTCGGTCACTATGCAGGAGGCCGAGGAGCGCACGCTCGAATTCATCCGGAAGTTCTGCCCCGAGCGCGCGGCGCCGCTCTGCGGGAACTCCATACACCAGGACCGCCGCTTCCTCTCGCGGCAGATGCCGCGCCTGAACGCCTACCTCCACTACCGCATCATCGACGTGAGCTCGGTCAAGGAACTGGTCGAGCGCTGGTACCCCGGGGAATACGTCCGCTTCGGCAAGAAGAAGCATCACCTCGCCCTAGACGACATCCGCGAATCCATCGCCGAGCTCGCCGAGTACCGCAAGGTCTATTTCCGCTCCCCCGGCCGATAGGCCGCCGACAGGCGGCCCGTCCCGCTTCAGGTTACGTGCGGGGTGTCTTCGAGCGGGGAGAGGAAGCGGCCTCCCAGCAGGTAAAAAAGGGCCTTCGAGCATTCCAGGATGGCGTTGCGGGCCAGGGCCTGGCGGGTCCACCAGCGGCGGGTGAACTCCTCATGGGGCGTGGCGCTCACCACGATGTCCGCGCCCCGGAGGGCGGAGCGGAATATCCAGCCGGCGCGGCGCGCGTGATAGCGCGAAGTCACGAGGAGCACGGTCTTGCCCCGGGTTTTCACGGCCCGGGAGAAGGACGACGCCTCGTTGGCCGTGCTCATCACCCCCGTCCCGTAGAGGCGGACGGCCGAGGCGGGGACCCCGCTCTTGAGCAGTATCTGCCGGTTGGTCTCTTCCTCGGCGGGCAGAGCCACACCGAGGGAGACGGCCCGCAGGTCCGCGGGCGGGCGGTATACCCGTGCGAGCCAGATCTCGGGAGCCAGGCCCTGCTTGTAGAGGTCCGCGGCGTATAGAGGGCGAGAAAAGCCTCCGGCGAGGACGACCATGAGGTCCGCTTTCCTCGGGGGTTCGGAGTAGTCGATCCAGAATCCGAGCC
>CAYHRV010000342.1:0-2631 GCA_964359165.1 uncultured Elusimicrobia bacterium | reverse complement strand
CCCGGACCGCCACCACCGTCGCGCCGAAGACCAGGAGCTGGGCGATCTTGGCCGCGGGAGCGGTCTCCGGGACGAAGATCACCGTGCGCACGGGAAGGCCGGCGGCGAGGCAAGCCAAGGAGGAGGCCGCGTTGCCGGTGGAAGCGGCGGCGATGACCTTCTCCTTACGCTCCAGCGCCCTGGCCAGGGCGAGGGCCCCGGCCCTGTCCTTGAAGGACGCGCTGGGGTTGCGGCCGTCGTCCTTGATGTAGATATCCGAGAGCCCAAGGCCCTCGCCCAGCTTCACGGCCTTATACAGCGGGGTCCAGCCGATCCGCGGCTGGGGGACCTTGGCTCCGGAGACGGGGAGAATGGGGAGATAGCGCCAGATGCCGTAGTCCCCGCAGCGCTCGAGGCTCTTGCGTGTGAGGCTCCTGCGGATGGTCGCGTAGTCATAGACGACCTGGAGATTGCCCCCGCAGGAGGGACAGAGGTACTCGGCCTGGGCGGGCCGATGCTCCCCCCCGCAGGAGACGCACTTCAAGCCGGTCACTGTCCTGGGAAGACCCATTTGGAGACTTTATCACATTAAACGGAAATAAGTCCCCGAGGGACTAATCAGCGGCCGGGGGGAGTCTTCAGGGAGGGGAGCACTTCGCTTTGAAGATATTCGGCGAGGGCGTCCTGCCAGGGACGGGGAGGCTTGAGCCCCAGGAGCCTCATCCTGTCATTGCTCAGCGCCTCGTTGCCCCTGGGCGCGGGCATCGGGAAGCGGTCCGAGGAGACCGGGACTACGCGCACGTCCTTGCGCCCCATCACCCGGACGATCTCCAGCGCGACGTCGTAGCGGGTCGCGGAGCCCGCGTTTCCGCCATGAAAGAGCCCGAAGGAGTCCGTCTTAAGGATGCGGGCGATGTGCTCCAGGAGATCCTTGGCGTACGTGGGAGTACCGTGCTTGTCGTCGACGGCCAGGAGTTCGGTCCTGCCGGAGGCGATCTGAGCGGCGATCTTGCCCACGAACTTCTTATCGGCCCCGACTCCCCCGAAGATCCACCCGGCGCGGACGATGAAATAGCGTTGAAGCAGGCCGCGCACCGCCTCCTCGCCCGCGAGCTTGGACGCCGCGTAGACGTTGCTGGGAGAGGTGGGATCGGACTCCGCGTAGGGAGCCTGCCGGTCGCCCTTGAACACCGCCCCGGTGCTCGTGTAGACCATCAGCGTCCCGTGGCGGGCGCAGGCCGAAGCGAGGTTCTCGGTCGCGGCGGCGTTGGAACGGAACGCCCAGTCGGGCTCCTGTTGACAGCGGTCGACGTCCGTGGCCGCGGCCAAGTGAAGCAGCCACTCAGGCTTGAACGACCGGAACGCGGCCTCGACCGCCTCCCGGGAGCGGACATCCAGGGTGTCTATGTCCGTGGCCAGGAGCTCATGTTCCGCGAACGCGCGTGGGACATAGGACCCGACCATCCCCTTCGCTCCGGTGACGAGCATCCTGGCCATTCGGGAAGGATATAAAATCAGCCTTCGACCGCATAGCCCGCTGCCCGCCTCGCTGGGGACTTACGCTCGGCACTTGGTATACTCCCTAATATAAGCAATGAAACACCAAAGAACACGCCCCCTAGGAACGTACACACCTCCCCGCGGGGGAGGTGTGTAGTGGGGTTATTCGTTTCTCCGCGGCGCGTGTCCTTCGGACCCTTGGAGGCCATCGAGTTCCCGGCCTCTTCCGAGGCCCCGGTCGTCGTCTGCCTCCACGGCTACGGGGCCGACTGCTCGGACCTCGCCTTCCTGGGCGGAGAAATGCGCCTGGGCGGCCCGGCGCGCTGGCTCTTCCCCAACGCCCCGCTCCAGCTCTCCCCCTACGGGGGACGGGCCTGGTTCCCCATCGACGAGGAGGCCCTTTTGAGGGTGCAGGTCGAAGACTCTCCCATCGAACTCTCCAAGGCCGCGCCCGCGGGCCTGGACTCCGCGCGCGCGGCTCTGCTCGAGTTCCTCTCCGAGGCGAAGGTCCGCTGGGAGAACCTCATCCTCGGGGGGTTCAGCCAGGGAGCCATGCTCTCCTTGGACGCGGCCCTCGCCGCGCCCAAGCCGCCCAAAGGCCTCTTCCTGCTCTCCGGCACCTTGGTCGACGAGCCCGCCCTGCGCGCGAAGGCGGCGAGCCTGGGGGGACAGCGCTTCTTCCAGAGCCACGGCCGGCAGGACCCCCTGCTCTCCTACGCCGGAGCCCAGCACTTAAACGAGCTCCTCCTCGCCGCGGGCTGGAAGGGGGAACTTTTCTCTTTCGACGGGGGACACTCCCTCCCGCCGGAGGCGCTTCAAGCGCTGCGAAAGTATCTAACGGACAGCATCGAAAACACCGCTTCAAAGGAAGATCCCTCCTAATGAAAACGCTCCGGCCCTCGACTTCGAGCCTATCCCGATACCCCATTCCGGCTGCAACCTCGGCTTTTAGCCTGCGTCTTCGCGCTACTCGACTTACAGGCCTTCAGGCCTGCTCGTCTCGCATCGCTTCGACTCGGCTCAAAATCCAAGGTTTCGCCATGAAAGCGGGTATCGGGATAGGCTCTTCGTCTCGGGCGTAGATGCGCCTGCGGCTCTACTGCTTCGCGGGGCTGGTGTTCGATTGGCTCGTCTACGCGGCCTGGGTGGTCA
>CAYHRV010000341.1:0-2636 GCA_964359165.1 uncultured Elusimicrobia bacterium | reverse complement strand
TCGACGGTGTCGATGATGGCGATGAGGGTGCAATCCACCGGGTTGCCCTCGGTGCGCGCCGTCTGCCGGGCGGAGGAACCCTGCACGAGGAGCACGAGCTCCCCCTCCCCGGCCCCCACCGCGTCCACGCCCACGATGGGGCCGCCCTTGGGCGCCCACTGCATGTCCACGGGCTGGACGAGGAGGAGCTTCTTGCCCGTGAGCTTCTCGTCCTTGAGCGTGGAGACGACCGTCCCGACGACCCGTGCGAATACCATCAGCGGACTCCGTGCCGACGGCCCCCCCGCGGGGGGCTGTCTCCTTTCGGGGGACAAAACACTTCCCCTGGCCGTGAGATATCTTCTTCGTGAAACCCAGCCCGTTTCATCGGGCTACTTCCTTCCGCGATTCAGGGTCTCCGGAAGAGAGATCGGCATCTTGCCCTCGAGGTCCGGATGGGGCTGGGGGATGACATGCACGGCGACAAGCTCCCCGACCTTCTGGGCCGCGGCTCCGCCCGCGTCGCAGCTGGCCCGGCACGCGGCCACTTCTCCCCGGAAGAGCACGGTGACAAGCCCCGTTCCCACCTTCTCATAGCCCACGATCCGCACGTTGGCGGCCTTCACCGCCGCGTCCGCGGCCTCGATGCAGGCCACCAGGCCCTTCGTCTCGATCATTCCCAACGATTCCATGATTCCTCCGTTGCCGTTGCTCCGGCCGTTGTCCTCTTCAAAAGCGGGCTTCGCGGACGATTCTACGATTTTTCCGCGGAGCTCCGTCTCCTCACGCGATGTGGACTTTGTCCCCCGTCCTGATCCAGGCCGCGTTCGCCTCGTCGGTGTCCACGTGGAACTCCAAGGCGAACTCCGGACCGACGCGGCAGAGGACGCGCTCGAAAACCAGCTCCCTGGGGCCGCCGAGGCCGGAGCGGATGCGCACCAGGTCCCCGGTCTTGAGCCCGAGAGCCTCCCCCTGCGCCGGGCTCAGGTGGAGATGGCGCATGGCGATGATGAGACCCTCACGCACCTCCACGCTGCCCTTGGGCCCATGGATGCGCACCGGGGCCGAGCCTTCCAACTTGCCCGATCCCGCGACCGGCGGGTCCAGGCCCAAGGCCAGGGCGTCGGTGCGCGAGACCTCCACCTGCGTCTTGGGGCGATGGGGAGCGACCAGGCGCAGGCCCTTGAGCCTGCCCTTGGGCCCCTCCACCTCCACCGTCTCGCTGCAGGCGTAGAACCCGGGCTGCACGACCTGGCGGAACTTGGTGGGCGCGGACCCCTTGCCGAAGACCGCGTCCCAATGCTCCGCGCTCAGATGCACGTGCCGGTTGGAGACCCCGACGGGGATGGAGACCTTCGAGCGCCTCATCCGCGTCAGGACTTCTTCGGCGATCTCCCGGGAGAGTTCCATGTCAGCGCCCCCCCCGCGGGGGGGTGCTTCCTTCGGGGCGTCTATGCCGTTTTATCGAGAGCTTCATTGTCAGCGCGTTCTGAATCCGACGATGCGGGAGAAGGAGTCGGCCTTCAAGCTCGCTCCCCCCACCAGGGCGCCGTCGATGTCGGGCTCGGCCATCAGGGAGTCGATGTTCTCGGGCGTGACCGAACCCCCATAGAGGATGCGCAAGCCCGAGGCGAAGGCAGGCCCGTAGAGGGCTGCGGCCTGCTTGCGGATGAAGAGGTGGGCTTCCTGGGCTTGGGCCGGGGTGGCGGTCTTGCCCGTTCCGATGGCCCAGACCGGCTCATAGGCCACCACCAGGGGCGCGAGAGCGGAGGGGGCGAACCCCTCCAAGCCTCCCTTGAGCTGGGTCTCGAGCACTCTCCAAGTCCGCTGGGACTCCCGCTCCTCCAGGGTCTCCCCGACGCAGACCACGGGGATGAGCCCGGCCTTGAGAGCGGCCTCCAGCTTCCTGCGCACCCACGCGTCCGTGTCCGCGAAGATGCGGCGGCGCTCGGAATGGCCGATGAGAACGGACCAGCAGCCCGCGTCCTTGAGCTGGGACGCGGAGACTTCCCCGGTGAAAGCTCCCTTCTCCTCCCAGAACAGGTCCTGGGCGCCTAACCGGATGGGGCTGTCTCTGAGAGCTTCCCCCACCACGCTCAGAGCGGTGAAAGGCGGGGCGACCATGACCTCCCCCGCAAAGCCCTTGGGCACGGCGAGCGTCAAGGCCCGGACCAGCTCCACGGAGGCCTTGAGGTCGAGATTCATCTTCCAGTTCCCGGCGATGAGAGGACGGCGGATGGGGTTGGCGGTGGTCATTTGGAAATGTGGCCAGGTTGGCCACAACCTCTATCACTAATTATACATCTTTCAGTCCACGGTCGGAGCTGGAAACGCAAGCGTTTCCAACTCCGACGGTCAATATTCCGACAAAGGGATGACCAGTTCCCTCAAAGTGCCCGGGTGATAATCTTCCTTATAGGTGGACTTCGTACTGCGGCGGATGCGCAAAGTGAGGACCTTGGCTTTGCGCCCCTCGATGATGTCCGAATCCGAGTCCGCGAGGAAGAGCACATGGGAGCCGTTCTGCAAGGCCAGATACTTCCTGTCCCTGTCGTTGGCGAAGACGAAATTCGACACCAGATGGCGCCATTCCTTGCGCAGGGCTTCCCCCCCGTAGGACGGCCTGCCGGCCAGCACCGTGATCTTGAACCCCAGGA
>CAYHRV010000340.1:0-2657 GCA_964359165.1 uncultured Elusimicrobia bacterium | reverse complement strand
GGAGCGGATGGAGGTCAAGGGGGCCCGGAGCTCGTGGGTCATGTAGGAGGTCATCTTCTGGTCGAGGAGGTCGGGGCCGGCGGCGGGAGGGAGCGCGGGCTGGGGAACGAGAGAAGCGGCCTCAGGCTCTTCTCTGAGGACCAGGTCTTCCCACTCGGTCTGAGTCGTCTGAGCTTTCATCGTCCCTGCTTCCACTATGGCACATGGGCGTTAAGGGGATGTTTCGAGGATGTTACGGAGTTGTTACGGCCGGGCTAGCGGACGCCGAGGTCCCGTTCGAGCTCCCATTCCGGGAGGTTCTGGGTGGGAGCGGAAGGACGGGCGTCCACGGGCTCGGGCGCCGCGGCGACCTCCTCCGGCGAGGAGCCGTCGAAGGCGGCCTGGAGCCTCGCGGCGAGGCCCTTCCCCCCCTCCGGAGCGGAGAGGGCGGCGCCGCCCCCTTCAGGGGCGCGCAGAGTCTTTTTCCAGGAAGCCTCCAGTGTCTGGAAGGAGGCCGACCGGGTCGGCACCTCGCGCGTCTCGGAGGATTTGGGCTTGCGGCCCGGTTTCGCCGGGCCGGCGGGGGCCGGAGGCTCGAGTTTGACAGGCGTGGTGGGCCAGTGGGGTTTTTC
The DNA here is from genome assembly GCA_964359165.1 of uncultured Elusimicrobia bacterium. GTDB lineage: Bacteria > Elusimicrobiota > Elusimicrobia > UBA1565 > UBA1565 > CAYHRV01. Next base: position 2,046 of record CAYHRV010000340.1, on the reverse strand, counting down.
CATGGGGACGGGGAAAGCCGGTCCTTGCGGCTGTGGAAAACTCAACCGGGGGAGCACGGAGGCTTGAAAGAAAACGGGTTGTATGGGCAGGCTCTGGGCCGGGAGGCGGATGTCGACCATGGGCAGGCGGGGGCCCGGAAAACGCATGCCGACCGTCTGCATCGGAGAGATCGGGAAGGAGACGCTCTGCGCCCGCAGAGGGGTCCACGCGGCGGAGGCGGCCAGCGCCGCGGCCAAGAGGATTTTCTTCATCATTAGGGAGAGTATAGCGCGGCCCTCCGGGCCGGCGCTGCGATGCCGGTCAAGATCGTTGCTTGATCCCGGTCAATGACCATGATCTAGGCGAGAGTTTCCGCCCGGAAAAATGAGTAGAATAGCCGCCGTCGCCTCAGGAGGATCCATGAACGCCAGATTCGGAGTGCCCCAGCCGGTCAATGAGCCCATCCTCGACTACGCCCCCGGAAGCCCCGAGCGGGACTCCCTCAAGGCCAAGCTCAAGGAGATGGGCTCCTCCCGCGTCGACATCCCGATGTTCATCGGGGGCAAGGAAGTGCGCACGGGCAAGCTCGGCGATTGCCGGCCCCCTCACGACCACGGCAGGCTCATCGGCCGCTATCACATGGGGAATACGAGGACGGTCAAGGACGCGATCGCCGCCTCGCTCAAGGCCCGCAAAGACTGGGCTCACGCCCCTTGGCACGAGCGCGCGGCCGTGTTCCTCAAGGCGGCCGAACTGCTGGCCGGGCCCTATCGTCCCGTGCTCAACGCGGCCACCATGCTCTGCCAGTCCAAGAGCGCGTATCAGGCCGAGATCGACTCCGCCTGCGAGCTCACCGACTTCTGGCGCTACAACCCCCGGTTCGCGGAGCAGATCTACGAGACCCAGCCCCGTTCCTCCCGCGGCGTGTGGAACTACGTGGATTACCGGCCGCTGGAAGGATTCGTCTTCGCGGTCACGCCGTTCAACTTCACGGCCATCGCGGGCAATCTGCCCACCGCGCCCGCCCTCATGGGCAACACCGTGGTCTGGAAGCCGGCGGCCAGCACCATGTACACCGCCCACTACATCCTGCAGATCCTGCGCAAGGCCGGTCTCCCCGACGGGGTCATCAACCTGGTCTCGGGCTCCTCCTCGGAGATCAGCGGCGCGGTGCTCGCCAGCCCGGACCTCGCCGGCATCCACTTCACCGGATCGACCGGGGTGTTCAACTGGATGTGGAAGACCGTGGGCGACCGCATCGGCTCCTACAAGACCTACCCCCGTCTGGTCGGCGAGACCGGAGGGAAGGACTTCCTCATCGCGCACGCCTCCGCGGATGTCGACGTCGTGGCCACGGCCCTCACGCGGGGCGCTTTCGAGTACCAGGGGCAGAAATGCTCGGCCGCCTCGCGCGCCTACATCCCGGACTCGATGTGGCCGAGCCTGCGCAAGAAGCTGGGGGAGCAGCTCTCCCGGGTCAAGATGGGCGACCCGGAGGACTTCACGAACTTCTTCAACGCCGTCATCGACAAGAACGCCTACGAATCCATCACGGCCTACATCAAGGAAGCCAAGCCCAAGAACGGGGCCCGCATCCTCTTCGGCGGGAAGCACGACTCCGAGAAGGGCTACTTCATCGAGCCCACCGTCATCCTGGCCTCCAAGCCGGACTTCAAGACCATGTGCGAGGAGATCTTCGGCCCGGTGCTGACGGTCTATGTCTATCCGGCCAAGAAGTTCGAGGAGACCCTGCGCATCTGCGACAAGACCTCGCCCTACGCGCTCACGGGAGCCGTCCTCGCCGAGGACCGCAAGGCCGTCCAGGCGGCCGACGAGATACTCCGCAACGCGGCCGGGAACTTCTACATCAACGACAAGCCGACCGGCGCCGTGGTGGGCCAGCAGCCCTTCGGCGGGGCCCGCGCCTCGGGGACCAACGACAAGGCGGGGAGTTTCCTGAACCTTATCCGGTGGACCTCGCCTCGGACGGTGAAGGAGAATTTCCTCCCTCCCAAGGACTTCGCCTATCCCTTCATGGCGGAAGAGTAAGGAGAGGAGTCCTGCCC
>CAYHRV010000339.1:0-2663 GCA_964359165.1 uncultured Elusimicrobia bacterium | reverse complement strand
TGCCGGGCCGCCAGGTCCGTGAACACCGTGGAACGCAGGAAGCGCTTGAGCTTCCAGAAGAAGGAGAAAGGCGCCTGGCGGTCGGGCAGGAGTTCCGAGGCGGAGCGCAGGGCCCGGCGCGCCGGGGCGGGCAGGGCGTCGAAATGGCGGGCCGCTTTCATGGCGAAATAGCGCACATAGCCCGCGAAATTCTCGTCCCCCCCGTCGCCGTTGAGCGCCACGGTCACGAAACGCCGCGTCTCGCGAGAGACATAGTAGGAAGGCAGGGCGCTCGCGTCCGCGTAGGGCTCGCCGTAATGCCAGGCGAGCTTGGGAAGCACCTCGGTCATCTCGGCGGTGACGATGAACTCGCGGTGGTCGCAGCCGTAGGCCTTGGCCACCTCGCGGGCGTAGGGGAGCTCGGAGAACTCCTCCTCCTCGAAGCCGATGGAGAAGGTCTTGACCGGCTTCTCGGAGAGGCGGCTCATGAGCGCGACCACGATGGAGGAGTCCACCCCGCCGGATAGGAAGGCGCCCAGGGGGACATCCGAGATCATGCGCAAGCGCACGGCCTCGGTGAGCTTCTCGCGCAGGAGCGCCGAGGCCTCCTCGGGGTCGGAGGCCGAGGGAGACTGCCCCAAGGGGAGGTCCCAGTAGCGCTCCACGCTCAGGCGGCCGCTCTCGAAAGTCAGGAAATGGCCGGGCGGGAGTTTGTGGACGCCTTTGTAGATGGAATGAGGGCTCGGGATGTACTGCAGGGAGAGGAAATAATCCACCGCCTTGCCGTTGACCGCGCGCTCCACCCCGGGCCAGACCAGGAGCGAGCGCAGTTCCGAGGCGAAGGCGAAGAAGCCGTTGCCCTGTGCGTAGACGAGCGGCTTCTTGCCGATGCGGTCTCGGGCCACGAAGAGGCGCTTCTTGCGGGAGTCCCAGAGGGCGAAGGCGAACATCCCCCGGAGCTTGCGCACGCAGTCTTTACCCTCCCGCTCGTAGAGGGCCAAGATCACCTCGGTGTCGGAATCGGTGCGGAAAGCGACGCCATCACTCTCGAGGCCGGAGCGCAGTTCCTGGAAGTTGTAGATCTCCCCGTTGAAGACCAGGTGGAGGCTCCCGTCCCGGCTCGACATGGGCTGATGGCCGGTCTTGAGGTCGATGATGGCCAGCCGGCGCATGGCGATGCCGGCGTGAGCGTCGGTGAAAGAGCCTTCGTCGTCGGGCCCGCGGTGGGCGAGCAGGTCGTTGGCCTTCTTAAGGAGGGAGGAGTCCACCTTCCCCGGGTCGGTGTAGACCACGCCGCAGATGCCGCACATGGGCGCGATTATAGCGTTTATTGACAAACTGGCGATCAGGGGCTACACTTCGCTCATGAGCGAAAACGCCTCGAAACTGCACCTTCTCACGATCGTGGTACAGCGCAAGCTGGGCGACGCGGTGCTCGACGCCGCCCTGGCGGCTGGCGCCACGGGCGCCACCTTCTTCTACGCGCAAGGCACCGGGGTCCGTCAGAAGCTGGGTTTTTTGGGAGCCTTCATCGAGTCCGAGAAGCAGGTGGTCTTCGTGGTCACCGACCCCGCCCGGGCGGACGCGGTGCTCGACGCGGTCACCGAGGCGGGGCGGCTCAAGGAGCCCGGGATGGGGTTCGCCTACGTGCAGGAGGTCGCCAAAGCCGTGGGTTTCGTCCCGGAAAAAGCCTGATGGGGTTTTGGCGCGTGCTCCTGCTGGCCGGCCTGGCCGCGGCCGCGGCCCTGGGTCCCAAGCGGCTGGCCTCCCTGGCGCCCGCGAGCTCCCTTCCTGCCCCGGCCGCGCTCTCCCAGTTGGCGGAACTTGTAAAGAAAGCGCAGGAAGCCGGGGTGAGCACGGCCCCGGATGGGACGCCGCAGGCGGTGCCCGCGGACTTAAAGCGCATGATCGAGGAGGCCGCGGCGCATCCGGAGTCCTATACCCAGGACGAGAAGCAGATGCTCACCGAGCTCAAGGATGTCGCCGACTCCAAGGCCATGCGCGCTCCGGTCATCGAGGAGCTGATGAAGACCCATCGCGCGCGGGCCGGACAGCTCGGGGGCTGGGCCGCTTCCTTGAAGGCGGGACATTCGAAAGCGGCCGAGCGCTACGCGTCCTGGCGGCCGCGGCTCATGCCCCTGCTCTGGGCTTTGCCGGGGACGCTCTTGGCCCTGGCCGTGCTGGGGATATTCCTATCGAGCTTCTCGTTGACGCGCACGGCGGCGGGGCTGGCGTACGGGATCTCCAGGCTCTGGCTCTGGGCGCTGGCCTGGGGGAGTCTCGGCCTGGCGGCCGCGATCCGCGTCAACGCATGGGGAGATATTCCCACGGAGTTGGTCGCGCCGCCGGTCGTCGGCCTTCTGGCCGCCTCCTTCCTCCTGAAACTCATCGACATGAACTACCCGGTCTGGAATTCCGCGGTCAAGGGCCTGCTCTCGCCTTTGGGCTCCGCCGCGTTCGCCATGGCCCTGCAGACCCTGCGTCAGTAGAGCTTCAGGCAGCGCTCGGCGGTGGAGACGATCGAGTAGCGGGCTGCGGCGGCTTCTCGGGCGCTTTTGCCCAGGGCCGCGGCGAGTCCGGGATTGAGCAGCAGCTTTTCCAGCCGCCGCGCCTCATCCTCCGGGTCTTGGGGGTCGAAGAGTAGTCCGGAGCGCCCGTCCTCGACGGCTTCGCGGGTCCCCCCC
>CAYHRV010000338.1:0-2680 GCA_964359165.1 uncultured Elusimicrobia bacterium | reverse complement strand
TCCGATATCAGGCATTATGTTGCAGAGGACCGGGCTTATGTTTCTTACGAGCAGCCGCTTGAGCCCGGCCTTGATACAATGTCCGGACGAAGCCCCCATCCCCGATGAGCGAACAGATCGAAGTCCTCAAGACGGTCGCCGACAGGCTATCGAGGTCCAGTATCCCGTATATGGTCAGCGGTTCCGTGGCCATGAACTTCTACGCCCAGCCAAGGATGACCCGGGACATAGACGTCGTCGTTGAACTGGTTCCCGGCGATCGGAGGCGAGTCCACGCCCTTTTTGCCGCCGACTTTTACGGCGATGAGGAGGATATCCGCGAATCCATCCAAGACAGGGGGATGTTCAACCTCATCCATCGCTCCGCCATGGTCAAAGTCGACTTTATCATCCGCAAGGACACCCCGTATAGAAGGGAGGAATTCGCCCGCCGGCGCGATATAGCCCTGGATGGTACACCGATATCCGTCGTTGCGCCGGAGGACTTGCTCTTGTCCAAGCTCGATTGGGCCAAGGAGAGCCGCTCGGAACTCCAGCTCAAGGATGCGGGGAACCTGATCGCTTCCGTGACGGGAATGGACTGGGCCTATCTTCGCCGATGGGCGGCGGAGCTCGGGATCACGGGCCTTCTAGAGGAGGCCGGCAAAGGCTCCCATGAATGACACGAGCCCGGCAGCGGCGAGGATGTTGGAGGAAGCCCTTTTGTCCCTGCCCGGAGAGGAGCGGCTCAAAATGGGCTGCTCCATGTTCGACGACGCCAAGGCGCTCGCGCTCGCGGGATTGCGCGCGAAAAATCCCGATATGACCCGAGTCGAGACCCGTGAAGCGCTCTTCAGGCGGCTCTATGGATCGGATTTCTCTCCGGAAAAGGTGGATAAAATAGCCGCGGCGATCGCGTAGCTTAGCTCTCGCCAATCTCTCGGGACGCCTAATTGCTACAATCCCGGACGATAGCGGATATGCCAACGACATCACGGGTCGCAATCCGAGCGGCGAGAAGGACGGCGGGCATCACCTACGCGGTCCGGGACATCGTGGTCCTTGCGCAAGAGACGGCCAAGACCGGCAAGGAGATGCTCTACCTCAACATCGGGGACCCCAACAAATTCGATTTCGAGACCCCGGCGCACCTCATCGAGGCCGTGTCGCGGGCCATGCGGGCGAACCTCAACGGCTATGCCCCCTCCTCGGGCATCCCCTCCGCGGTGGAGGCCGTCGAGGCCGAGGCCCGGCGCAACGGCATCACGAGCGTCGTAGACGTCTTCCTCGCCAACGGCGGCAGCGAGGCCATCGAGATCGCCCTCACCGCCCTAGCCGACCGGGGCGAGAACGTCCTCATCCCCTACCCCGGCTACCCGCTCTATGAGGCGGTGCTGGCCAAGCTCGAGGTCCGAGCCAAGCCGTATTTCCTCGATGAGGACCAGGGCTGGCGGCCCGATATCGAGGACATCCGTTCGAAGATCGACGCCAAGACGCGGGCCATCGTCCTCATCAACCCCAACAACCCCACCGGGGCCGTCTACACGGAGGATACCCTGCGCGCCATCCTCGCGCTGGCCCGCGATCGCGGTATCCTGGTCTTCTCCGATGAGATCTACGACAAGCTCATCTTAGACGGCAAGAAGCACGTCTCCATCGCCTCGCTCGACCCGGACGCCCCGGTCGTGACCTTCAACGGGCTCTCCAAGGGCTATCTCGCCCCGGGCTGGCGCATCGGTTGGGGGGTGCTCAGCGGCCGGAGGGCGGAGCTCTCCGGGTATACGGCCGCCCTCAACAAGATACTGCGCGCCAGGCTCTGTGCCAGCCACCCGATGCAGCATGCCGTGGCCTGCGCGCTCGAAGGCCAACGGGACTATCTGAAGGGGACCCTCGACAAGCTCCGCAGGAGGCGCGACATCACCTTCGAGATGCTCAACGGAGAGGGAATCTCCTGCGTGCGTCCAGAGGCCGCGTTCTACGCTTTCCCCAAGCTCTCCATCCCGGTCTCCGATGAGGAGTTCGTCAAGCGGCTCATCGGGGCCACCGGGGTGGTGACCGTGCACGGCAGCGGCTTCGGGCAGAAGCCGCGGTCCCGTCACCTGCGTGTGGTCTTCCTTCCCCCGGAGGAACAGCTCCGCAAGGCCTACGCGGGCCTGCTCGGATTCCTGCGGGAATGCCGCGGCGCCGGGAGCGCCCGCGGATAAAGGGGGGCCGGTACGGCAGTATTGTTGCAAAGTATCCGGTAAGACGATCATTCGGTTGGACCTTATATAACGGGGCCGCGGCCGCGGCCGATCGAGAGGGAGGAATCTGATGAGCGGGATCGCCGAGGGGATGGGAATGGTCGGTCTGGACGCGGAGACGCGCAAGATGGTCCTGGAGACCATCGCGTCCTACGGGAAGAAGAATATCACGCACGAGCGGATGATCCATCTGGACACCGCCAACGAATTTCCCCACGACCTGATGAAGGACCTCTACGATCCCGAGAAGGTGGCCGTCAACCTCCTGATGATCCCGGAGAAGTACGGCGGCCTCGGCGGCAATTCCTTCGACATCTACCGGGCCAGCGAACTCCTCGCAAGCTTCGACCTCGGGGTCGCCACCTCGGTGTTCGCGACCTTCCTCGGCATGGACCCGATCTTCTACGGCGGCACCGAGGCCCAGAAGGAGAAGTGGATCAAGAAGATCGCCGACTCCG
>CAYHRV010000337.1:0-2681 GCA_964359165.1 uncultured Elusimicrobia bacterium | reverse complement strand
GCACGGCGGAGAGGGATGGGAACGGCCCGCGCGCCGTCCCTGCGGGTGAAGCCGCAGGGACGGCGCTGGGCGGCTCCATGGATCGCAAATCCATCCTCAAGGCCGCCGGGTTACTCTTCGGCGCCGGGGCGTTCTCCGGGTGTTCCCGCTCGCCGGTGTTCAAGGCCATCCCCCATCTCATCGCACCCGAAGAGGTCGTCCCGGGCAAGGCCCTTTGGTACGCCACGACCTGCGGCGCCTGCGGCGCGGGCTGCGGAGCCTTGGTCAAGGTGCGCGAGGGCAGGCCCATCAAGCTCGAGGGCAACCCCTCCCATCCTTTGAGCCAAGGCGGGCTCTGCGCGCTCGGCCAGGCTTCCGTGCTCGAACTCTACGACTCCCGGCGCCTCAAGGGTCCCCTGCTCAAGGGCGCGCCTTCCTCCTGGTCCGAGGCGGACTCGGCCGTGGCCGCGGCTCTGCGAAAGGCGAGGCACGAGCGAGGCTCCGTGCGCGTTCTGACCGGGACGGTGAACAGCCCGACTCTCGAGCGCTCCATCTCCACTATGCTCGCCGGACTGCCGGACGCCCGGCATGTCTCCTACGACGCGCTCTCTTCCTCCGCCATCCTGGACGCGCATGAGCGCACCCACGGGCGGCGGGTCCTGCCCCGCTATCGCTTCGACGAGGCCGATGTCATAGTAGGCATCGACGCCGATTTCCTGGGGACATGGATCTCTCCGGTCGAACATTCGGCTTCGTGGCGCAAGCGGCGCGTTCCGGGCGGCACACCGCCGCGGATGTCCTTTCACGCGCAGTTCGAGTCCCGCATGTCCTTGACCGGCGCCAACGCGGATCGTCGAATTCTCCTCCCCGCCGGATCGGAGGGACTCTTGGCGGCTCATCTGGCGCGGGCCTTGGCGCGAAGGGCCAAGGTTTCCGCCCTGTATGATGGCCTGCCGCCATGCCCCCTCGATCTCTCCGAGCTCGAGGCGCTCGCCGACCGCCTTTGGGCGGTCCGGAAGCGGGGCCTGGTCGTTTGCGGAGCCAACGACTTGGCGGCCCAGGCCGCCGTCAATTCCGCCAACGAGCTCCTGGGGGCTTACGGCACGACTCTCGACATCCGCCGGCCCTCTTTCCAGCGCCGAGGTTCCGACGCGGCCTTGGCGGGCCTGCTCGCTGAACTCCGAGCCGGAACGGTCGGGGTGCTCATCGTGCACGGCTGCAACCCCGCCGCGGAACTTCCCTCGGTCGGCGGATCTTGGGAGGAGGCCCTGGCCAAGGTGGGGTTCTTGGTAAGCACGTCCACGCATCTCGACGAGACCACGCGGCCGGCCGCGGCCGTTTGTCCGGACCACCACTTCCTCGAGTCTTGGTCCGATGCCGAGCCGGCCACGGGCGTGGCCTCGGTGACTCAGCCCGTCCTCCGGCCCCTGGGGGATACCCGCTCCGCCATTGAGAGCTTCGCGGCTTGGTCGGGCAAGCCGGAGCCCATGCGGGAGCTGGTGCGGGAGGTATGGAGGTCGCGGATACACCCCCGCGCCGCCCCCGCGGCGGGCCAGAGCGCCGCAGGGACGGCGCGAGAGGAGAACGGCTTGCGCGCCGCCCCCGGGGGTGCGTTCGAGGAATTTTGGACCAACACCGTTCATGAAGGCTGGACCGCGCTGGAGGCTCCCGCGGCAGAGGGCGTTCGCTTCAACGGCGGGGCTCTACGTTCCTTGAACCCCGCAGAACCCGCGGGTCCGGGGCTGTCTCTGCTGCTTTATGCAAAGGTCGGCGTGCGGGAAGGACGCCATGCTCAGAACCCCTGGCTCCAGGAGCTTCCCGACCCGGTGACCAAGGTGGTCTGGGACAACTACGCCTCCTTCTCTCCCGCGGCCGCGCGCGGACTCGGCCTCTCGCAAGGGGATGTGGTCCGCCTGTCCGCGGCGGGCAAGGCCATCGAGCTTCCCGCCTTCATCCAGCCGGGACAAGAGGACGGCGTGGTCTGCGTGGCGTTGGGTTACGGCCGCGAAGGGACGGAACGCTTCTTCGACCTCGGTCCGGACTGGATCCAGGGCAGGCGCACCGTCCCCAAGGGAGGGCGGGTAGGGGCCAATGCCGCCCCGTTCCTCTCATTCGTCGACGGCCGACTCGCCTACTCCTCCGGCCCGGTGAGCGTGGAGAAGACCGGCCGCACTCAGGCTCTGGCCTGCACGCAGGAATACCATTCCCTCCAGGTCCCCGAGCGCCTGGCCGAGACTCCCGGCGAGGAACGCGACATCGTGCGCGAGACCACCTTGGCCGAATACGCCCGCTCCCCCTCGGCCGGGCATGCTCCCCAACATCCGGCGACCTCGCTCTGGCCGGCGTCGCTGGGGCCGGGCAGCCGCCGCTGGGCCATGACCGTGGACCTGTCCCTATGCACGGGCTGTTCCGCCTGCGTGCTGGCCTGCCAGGCCGAGAACAACGTCGCGGTGGTGGGCAAGGACGAGGTCGCCCGCCGCCGGGACATGCACTGGATGCGCATCGACCGCTATTACTCCGACTCCGAGGAAGGGGTCGAGACCCTCCATCAGCCCATGTTCTGCCAGCAGTGCGGCAACGCCCCCTGCGAGACCGTGTGTCCCGTGATCGCGACAGCGGGAAGCGAGGACGGGCTCAACCAGCAGGTCTACAATCGCTGCGTCGGGACGCGCTATTGTTCAAACAACTGCCCGTACAAGGTC
>CAYHRV010000336.1:0-2710 GCA_964359165.1 uncultured Elusimicrobia bacterium | reverse complement strand
GTTCCGGAACGGATGCTTAAGCCTGGCACTGATCAGGCCAAGGCGCGTTATTACACGGACATGGGCAAGGCGAGGACGCCTTGCCTTACTGTATGTGAGAAATGTCGGCGACGGACTTGAAGACCCGCACCAGGCGCGCGAGCAGAGCCAGGCGGTTGGCCCGGACACTCTCGTCCTCGGCCATGACGAGCACCTTGTCGAAGAAGAGGTCGAGTTCGGGCTTGAGGGCGACCAGGGAGCGCAGGGCTTCCTCGAAGAGCCGCTCAGAGACGCGCTGCAGGACGGCGCTCTCCGTCCGGCAGAGGGCCTGGAATAGCCCGAGTTCCTCGGGCTCGGCCAAGAGTCCCTGATCCACCTCGCCAAAAGCGCCTGGGCCCGCCCCCTCCGGGAGGGGAGAAAGGCCGCCCTCCGGGGACGGCGGCCCCTTGGCTGCCGCCCCCTCCGCGAGAGGAGAAGGACCGCGCTCCGAGGACGGCGGCCCCTTGGCCGCCGCCTGACGCAGTATATTCGAAGCCCTCTTGAACGCTTGGGCCAGGGAAGCGAAGTCAGGGTGGGGCCGGAGGCGATGCACGGCGCCCAGGCGCTGGAAGGCGAGGGCCAGATCGTCGAGTCCGCTCTCCCGGACCGAGCGGATCTCGTCGGCTTTGTAGCCCATGTCGAGAAAGAGGCTCTCCGCCCTCTGCCAGAGGAAGTCCTCGAGTTCGGCGACGAGGGCGGCCTTCTCCTCGGGCAGGGGGCCCGGCCCGCCGGATAGGATGAGCAAACCCGTCTTGATCAAGTCCCGGACGGGGAGCCGGACCTGCTTCTCCAAAAGGATGCGCACGACGCCCGTCCCGATGCGGCGCAGGGCGAAGGGGTCCTCGCTCCCCGTAGGCTTGAAGCCGCCGGAGAAAAGCGCCGAGAGCGTGTCCACCTTGCCGGCCAGGGAGACGAGGCAGGCTTCCTTGTGCGTGGGCAAAGGCCCCTTGGCCTGGGTGGGGAAATAGAATTCCTCGAGCCCGAGGGCCACGCGCTCGCCCAGGCCTTCCGCCCGGGCATAGACGCCCCCCATGGTCCCTTGGAGTTCGGGGAACTCCCGGACCACTTCGCAGACCAGGTCGCAATAGGCGAGGCGCGCAATGGCCTTGGCCGCATCCTCGTCGAGCACGGAGTCCTGGCGCAGGCTCTCGCATAGGTATTTCGTCAGACCCAGGACGCGGTTGCTTTTATCGAGCATGTGGCCCAGGTCCTTCTGGAAACCCAGGCCGGAGAGCTTTCCGCGCTTGGCCTCGAGCGTCGTGGCCTTGTCCCGCGCGAAGAAGAAACGGGCGTCGCTGAGCCGGGCCTGGAGAACGCGTTCATAGCCTTCCTGCACCTCCTTCTGCCCCTCGGAGACGCCGTCGCGCACCCCGATGAACTCTGGCACCAGGGCTCCGTCCTTGCCCAGCAGGGGGAAGAACTTGAGCTGGGTCTTGAGCACGACGCAGAGGAGGGCCTTGGGCAGTTCCAGATGCCCTTTGTCGAAGCGGCAGAGCACGGCGACCGGATGCTCTGTGAGGAAGAGCACGGTCTCCAGGAGCTCCGCGTCCTTGTCCAGGGCGCCCAGCGACCGTTTCGCTGCGGCGTCCAGGGTCTTGAGCAGGGTCTGACGCCGCTCTTCGACGTCCGCGATCACGCAGGCCGTGCGCAGGAGCTTGGCGTAGCGTTCCGCGGAGGAGACGGCGATGGGCTTGCGGCCCAGCGCCCCGAGGCCCAAGGTTTTATTGGAGGAACGCACCCCGGCGATCTCGAAGCGCAGGGTCTGCTTTCCATACAGGCCCAGCAGGGTGCGGATGGGTCGGCCGAAGCGGAAACGGGACTCTTCCCACTCCAGGCTCTTGGGGAATTGGAGCCGCTTGACGATCTCGGGGAAGACGCGGCAAAACACCTTGGAGGCCGCCTCGCCCGGGAGTTCCTTGCGCGCGGCCAGGAAATCTCCCTTGGGCAGCTTCACGACGACGAGGTCCTCCGGCTTGACCCCCTGGGAGCGGGCGAACCCCGATGCCTGGGGCGTCCAGGCGCCGGAAGCGTCCTTGAGCAGGCGCGCGGGGGGACCCGTCACTTCGCTGAGGGCGGAGGCGGACTTCTCGGCCGCCTCGGCGATGAAGAGAGCCAGGCGCATGGGGGTGCCGAAGGTGCGCGCACCGCGGCACTCGAGGCGGTTCTCCCGGAGGAGCTCGGCGGCGAGCTCCTCCATCTGAACGAGCGCCGGGGCGATGAAGCGGGCGGGCAGGGACTCAACGCCGATCTCCAAAAGGGCGGGCTTCATTGCTTCGCCCCGGCGGTTTCGGCGGACTTCAGCTCGAGATACGCGGTGATGACGCGCTTGCAGAGCCCGCGGACGCGGCCGATGTACTGGGCCCGTTCCGAGACCGAGACCGCGCCCCGGGCCTCGAGGAGATTGAAGAGGTGCGAGCATTTGAGCGCCATGTCGTAGGCGGGGAGGGGGAGCATCTTCTCGCTTAGGGCCTTGGACTCCCTCTCGTAGTCCTCGAAGTGCTCCCGGAGCATCTGGGCGTCGGAATGCTCGAAGTGGTACGCGGAGAACTGCCGCTCGGATTCGTGATAGAGGTCGCCGTAGGTGACCCGGTCGTTGTACTCAAGCTCGTAGACGCTGCGTTTCTTCTGATGGTACATGGCCAGGCGTTCGAGACCGTAGGTGATCTCGACGGAGACCGGGAAGAGCGGGATG
>CAYHRV010000335.1:0-2731 GCA_964359165.1 uncultured Elusimicrobia bacterium | reverse complement strand
GTGGACATCGGCTGCGGCATGGCGGCCCTGCCGGTGCCTCTCGAAGCGGGCGTCCTCGAAGGCCGTTTGCCCGGGCTCAGGCGCGCCATCGAGGGGGCTGTCCCGACCGGCTTCGCCGGCCACCGGCACCCCGTGCCCGCCGCCCGCTCCTGGGAGGGCTGGAGCCGCTTCAAGGACCTGCACCCAAGGGTCCAGGGCCTTCACGACAAGGCCCTGTGCCAGCTCGGAACCCTGGGCGGGGGGAACCACTTCATCGAGCTCTGCCTCGACGCTTCGGAGCGGGTCTGGGTCCTGCTCCACTCGGGCTCACGCCACCTGGGCAATCGTCTCGCGGAACTGCACATCGACGAGGCCAAGGCTTTCGCCAGGCGCCAGGGCGGGCAGCCGCCGGACCCGGCCCTCTCCCATCTCGAGTCCGGGACCCACGCCTTCGACGCCTACATGCGCGACCTCCTGTGGGCGCAGGAGTACGCCCTGGAGAACCGCCGCGTCATGCTCGACCTCGTGCTCAAGGAGCTCTCCAACCACCTCAACGCGGGCCGCCGCCTGACGCCGGAAGCCGAGATCGACTGCCACCACAACTACGCCGCGGCCGAGCGGCATTTCGGCCAGGACGTCATCGTGACCCGCAAGGGCGCGGTGCGGGCCGGCGCCGGCGAGATGGGCATCATCCCCGGCTCCATGGGGACCAAATCCTTCATCGTGCGCGGGAAGGGCTGCGCGGACGCCTTCGATTCGTGCAGCCACGGAGCGGGCCGCCGGATGTCGCGCCACGAGGCCAAGAGGCGCTTTACGGTCCACGACCTCAAGGAGGCCACCCGGGGCGTCGAGTGCCGCAAGGACGCGGGAATGCTCGACGAGATCCCCGGGGCCTACAAGCCCATCGACGAGGTCATCGCCAACCAGTCGGATCTCGTCGAGGTCTGCGCCACGCTCAAGCAGGTGCTCTGCGTGAAGGGCTGACCCGGGCTCAGAACCTGAACAGGCTCAGGCCGAGCCAGACCAGGAAGAAGCCGAACACGTCCAGCGTCAGGCCCAAGCGCATCATGTCCTTGAGACGCACCCTGCCCGTTCCGTAGACAATGGCTGGGCGTTCGTGGGCCGAGAACGGCGGATTCGTGGTTTTGCTACAATAAGCCATGCGCTCGAGCTGCCTCGCGTGCCTGACAGCGCTGGCGCTCCTTGCGCAGGGATGCGCCACTCCCCCCGCCATGGTGGTGCGCATGAGCTATCAGCCCATGACGGATCCTCGTCCCCTGAGACTCGAAAGAAAGCCCACTATATCGCTGGCCAAGATCGAAGACCAGACCGGTGGCGTCGATGTATACTCCTTCGCCGCCGGCGGGGCACGTCTGCTCCTTCCACTCTCATCCCCGATGGTCGAGACTCTCCGGAAAGCCTTGACTCTGGAATTGGGCCGCCTCGACGTCCCGATCGTCGCGACCCCGGAGCAGGCTGACGCGACCCTCAGCGTCAGGGCGACGGAAGCGCGCATGGAAGGCGGCGGGAGCCTCTCCCTGTCCTTGACCCTGAAGAGCCGGGACGGCCTCCCATTGTGGTCGAAACGCATCCGTGGACAGAGCCCGGGCGAAGGGTCCTTCGACGCCGTCATGAGCAGCGCCCTGGCCGACGCGATGGCGCAGATGGGGTCCCTCTTCGAATCGGACAACGTGGCCTCGTTGATCCTTGCCGGTGCCGCGACGCCGCACCCCGCGCCGGACCCGGGCAACCCTCCTCAACAGAGCGTTCAAGAGCGGATCTCGGACATCGATGACCTGCCCGCCAACCGAGGGCTCACGCGTCCCAATGCCCATGCGGTCGTCATCGGGATCAGCGGGTACCGGCAGAAGCTTCCAACGGCGGGTTTCGCGGACAGCGACGCCCGATTGGTTTCCAGGTATCTGACCCAGGTCCTGGGCTATCAGGACGAGAACGTCGCCACCTTGGTCAACGAGCAGGCCAGCAAGAGCGATTTCGAGAAATACTTCGACCGCTGGCTTCCCAACCGCGTCGAGGACAACGACGAGGTCTTCGTCTTCTACGCGGGCCATGGCGCGCCCAATCCCGCGACCGGAGAAGCCAATCTGGTCCCTTACGACGGCGATCCCACCTACCTGAAGCAGACGGGCTACCCGGCGGCGCGCCTCTACGCCGCCCTGGCCAGGCTTCCCGCCCGGAAGATCACCGTGGTCCTGGACTCGGGCTTCTCAGGGGCGGGAGAGCGTTCCGTGCTGGCGAAGGGGGCCAAACCGCTCGTCGTGACGGCATCCGGGGAGGACATCCCCTCCAAGATGGCCATCCTCTCCGCCTCGGCCGCAGACCAGGCCATCCGGAACTACGATGAGAAAGGGCACGGGCTTTTCACCTACTTCTTCCTGAAGGGCGTCAAAGAGAAGTCCGTGAACGGCAACGTGAATCTGAGAAGCGTGTTCGATTACGCTGCGGACCAGGTGAGCAAGACTGCCCGGAGGGACTACAACGCGGACCAAGTCCCCCAGTGGCGGGGGGCCAATCCGTGAAGATGACCGGCGTCGGAAGGATGCTTGTGTCGTTCGCCTCGCTCCTCATCCTTGCGGGATGCGCCACCGCCCCGGTGACGATGAGCTATCACCCCACATCGCCGGCCCGGCGCATCACCGGCGAAAAGCCTCCTGGCGTCTTCGTGTCCGCGATAGAAGACAAGATCCCATTTAAAACACCGATAGCCTCTTTCCACACAGGGCGATTGACG
>CAYHRV010000334.1:0-2759 GCA_964359165.1 uncultured Elusimicrobia bacterium | reverse complement strand
GACCGGCAACCACAACTAGCGCTAGGCCGGCCGTCCGCATCCGCCGGCCGCGGCAGGGGACGGGCCCTCCTTTAGGTAAGGAAGGAGGGGTGATGCTTTTCCCCGGGAATCCCGCTCCAGGGGGCGACAGGGGTTCGGACATGGTATCATACCGGCCATGGTGCGCCGTGAAGCTGAGTTGACCCAGCGGGTGAGAGTCCCGTCCAGACAAGCGTCGGAGCATCTGGAAGCAGGCCCCAGTGCGCGGAGAGGAAACTTTCCCCACCGAGCGGGGCGTCAAGAGCCTCCTGAAAGAGCGGAGGGAGCGAAGGAGCGGGCCGCAATAAAGTGAAGGCTACAGCCTCGTCAGATTATCAGCCGAAAGGTGTTTGGGAGGGCCGAGCCAGTCATTTCGGGGCGAAGGCCACAGACAGCGTCCTGGGTCCGAAACGGGCGCTGGACCTCCCCGGGGTATGGGCAGCGGCACGCTACGAAGGGACAACGCGGAACACGGGAGACCCTCCCCGGCAGCCGAGTCAGGCAAAGACCCTGGGTATAAGGCCCGAGGCCGAAAGCGCAGGGAGCCGGGAGGGAGTCCGAGGGGTCCATAGTACCGAGGAAGGCGGGCAAGACAAACCGCCGGAGGGAAGGGACCCTGCTTCGGTCAAGGTTGCGTGTGGGGGTAAGCGCGAGGGAATGGCCGCAAGGTCTAAAGACCCCGCTGATAAAGTGCAAGAACTCCAACGCAGCCTCGGGGTGTGTGCCAAGCGGAGTAGGACGCGGCGTTTCCACGCGCTGTATGCTCACCTCTACAGGAGTGACGTTCTGTGGGAAGCGTGGAAGCGGGTGAAGAAGAACCGCGGGGCGGCCGGGGTGGACAAGCAGACCCTGGCGGTCATCGAGAAGGAAGGCGTGAGGGCTTTTCTAGGAAAGCTTCGGGCCGACCTTCAGGCAGGCAAGTACCGCCCGAGCCCGGTGAGGCGGCGGTATATCGAGAAAGAGGGGAGCGGGAAGCAGCGGCCACTAGGCATACCGACGGTGCGAGACCGGGTGGCGCAGATGGCGGCGAAAATTGTCGTGGAGCCCATCTTCGAGGCGGATTTTCTGCCGTGCAGTTACGGCTTCCGTCCGAAGCGGAACGCGACACAGGCGCTGGAAGCCGTCCGAGAGGCCGGCAACCGGGGCCACAACTTCGTCGTTGACGCGGACATCCGGGCGTACTACGACACCATAGACCAAGAGAAGCTGCTGGCGATGGTGGAGGAGCGCATCTCGGACCAGAGGATGCTCAAGCTGCTGAGGAAATGGCTGAAGGCCGGGGTGATGGAGGACGGGACGGTACGGGAAACGCTCGCGGGAACACCGCAGGGCGGGGTTATCTCGCCGCTTCTGGCCAACATCTATCTGCACAGGCTCGACGATTACTGGTCCCGGGAATGCAAACATCTTGGGGTTCTGGTGCGCTACGCGGATGACATGGTGGCAATGTGTCGGACTCGGGCGCAGGCGGAAGAATCGCTCCAGCGAATCGGGCAGGTGATGGAAAGCCTCGGGCTGACGCTGCATCCTGAGAAGACCCGAGTCGTGTACGTGGGACGCGGCAAGGAAGGCTTCACGTTCCTGGGCTGCACGGTCCGCAAGCGTCGGAGTGTTCAGCGCAACCCGCGCTGGCACTTCATGCAACGCTGGCCGTCGCCGAGGGCGATGACGCGAATCCGAGGGCGCATCCATGAATTGACGAGGGTCCGAGGCAATGGGGCGAGGGACATCAGAGAGGTCATCAAGAATCTCAACCCGGTGCTGAGGGGATGGGGGAATTACTTCCGGACCGGCAATGCGGACCAGGAGTTCAACCAGGTGGATTATCAGGTTGTCTACCGGCTGCGGCGCTGGCTCCAGCGACGGCGTGGTCAACGCGGGGTTGTGCGACGCCGCGACTGGCCGTTCGCGCGCTTTCACCGACTCGGCCTGCACCAGTTGCGGGGTACCGTGTGCTATCCGTCGCAAGCCGCACCCGTGAGACCGTCGGTAAGCCGTGTGCGGGAAAACCGCATGCACGGTTTGACAAGGGGGTTTAGGGGGGAGCGCCCGCTTATGGGCGTGGCTCCCTGAGTCTACCAATGAAAAAACAGGGAGCCCCCCGTCTGCGGGCCCAGTACCGCTGCGCGGAGTGCGGCTACGCCGCGCCCAAGCCCCTTGGCCAGTGCCCGGACTGCCAGGCGTGGAACTCGATGGAGGAGGAGGTCGTGGCCGAAGAGTCCAAGACCAAGGTCTCCCGGGGCCTGGCTGATTTCTCTTCCGCGCCCACGAAGCTGGCCGACCTGGCCGGGGACGGGCCTGCCGCGGCGCGGTCCGCCACGGGCTTGGATGAGTTCGACCGCCTCCTGGGCGGCGGCGTGGTTCCCGGGCAGGTCGTGCTCCTGGCCGGGCCTCCAGGCATCGGCAAATCCACCCTGATGCTTCAGGCGGCTGCCCGCCTCGCTCCCAAGTTGAGCGTCCTCTATGTCTCCGGGGAGGAGTCCTTGAAGCAGGTCGCTGACCGCGCCCGGCGCCTCGGGATCAAGGGCGGCGCCATCACCCTGCTCTCCGAGACGGACCTCTCGAAGATCCTGGCGGCCATGGACGATTTGAAGCCCGGGCGGGTCGTGCGCGACTCCGTGCAGACCGTCCACCATCCGGACTGGCCCGGCACGCCCGGGTCGGTGTCCCAGGTCCGGGAGTGCGCGGCCGAGCTCCTGCGCACGGCCGGCGATTTCGGCGTCACCGTCCAACGGCTCAAG
>CAYHRV010000333.1:0-2779 GCA_964359165.1 uncultured Elusimicrobia bacterium | reverse complement strand
CCCTGCATCGACATGCAGAACGTGGGCTACAACGTGGAGTGGTCGCAGGAACTCAAGCTCGAGCAGTCCCTGGAGGAATACGTGAAAGCCTCCATGCTTATCCGCATGCTGGAGGCGAGCGGCAAGCTCTCCCTGCCCGCCCTTTCGGGCGGCGCTCTCTTCGACATGAGCGTGGGCTACGATCTCAAGGGCATCCAGAGCGAGCGCGTCCAATCCTTCCTCCGGGGCATGAAGGACTGCTCGGCGCTCATCGACCGCCTCCGCCCGCAGATCCCCGCGCAGCACAAGAGCCTGCGGGACCTGGATTTCGACGCCCGGCTCTCCGGCACCCTGACCCTGAGCACCTTCCACGGCTGCCCCCCCGAGGAGATCGAGCGCATCATCCTCTTCCTGCTGGAGACCAACAGCCTCGACTGCGTCGTCAAGCTCAACCCGACCCTCCTGGGCAAGGACGAGGTCCGCAGCATCCTGAGCGACATCCTGGGCTATCGGGACCTCCGCGTGCCGGACGCCGCCTTCGAGAAGGACGCCAACTGGGAGCAGGCCTCGGCCTTCGTGGAGCGCCTGCGAAAAAGGGCGGCCGGGCTCGGGCGCTCCTTCGGGGTCAAATTCAGCAACACGCTCATCGTGGAGAACCATCGGGACTTCTTTCCCAAGAGCGAAAAGGAGATGTACCTCTCCGGCCCCCCCCTGCACGTGCTCGCCGTCCAGCTCGCGGCCAGGCTGCGCAAGGCCTTCGGCGACTCGGTCCCGGTCTCCTTCTCGGCCGGCATCGACCGCTTCAACTTCCCAGACGCGGCCGCCCTGGGCCTGGTCCCGGTGACGGTCTGCACGGACCTGCTCAAGCCCGGAGGCTACGGGCGACAGCAAGGCTACCTGGAAGAACTGGGAAAACGGATGGACAAGGCCGGAGCCTCGGAGATCGACGGGCTCATCCTGCGGGGCTTCGGCAACGCCGAGGCGGCTCTGGCCAAGGCCGGGCTCTCCGCTGCGCCCGCGCCGGATGCCCCGGAGCACGCGCGCTGGGTGAGCGAGGCCAAACTCCTCAACACCGCCTATTACGCCGAGGCCCTGCTCAAGGACGCGCGCTACAGCCGGGAGAGGAACGCCGAGACGCCCAAGAAGATCGGCTCCCGCCTCAAGCTCTTCGACTGCGTGACCTGCGACAAGTGCATCCCGGTCTGCCCCAACGACGCCAACTTCACCTTCACCCTGCCGGTCATGGAGATCCCGCTCGTCAAGCTGAGGCTCAAGGACGGGGCGTGGGAGAGCGTCCCCAACGGCTCCCTCACGCTCGAGCGCAAGCACCAGATCGGGAACTTCGCGGACTTCTGCAACGAGTGCGGGAACTGCGACGTGTTCTGCCCGGAGGACGGCGGCCCCTATGTCCTCAAGCCCCGCTTCTTCGGGAGCCTTGAGTCGTGGCGCGAGCTCAAGAGCCGCGACGGGTTCTTCCTGGAGCGCGCGGGCGGTGAGGAAAGCGTGTTCGGGCGCTTCGAGGGCCTGGAGTACCGGCTCGCGGTCTCCGGGGAGATGGCCGCGTACTCCGGCCCCGGCTTCGCCCTCGCCTTCCGCCGCGAGGACCCGGAAGGCACCGTGTCCGGGCACGCGGAAGGCGAAGCGGACATGGCCTACTACCGCATCATGGACCGCCTCCGCCAGGCGATCCTCGGCCCCGAAGTCAACTACCTCAACTCCTAGAGGCCTCTTCCGCTGCCGAAACGCAGCACCTCGAAGGCCTTGAGCCTCGCCTTCTTGGGTCCGTTGCCGAAATCCGGATAACCCACCGGCAGGAGCATGACCGGGACATAGCGCTCCGGGATGTCGAACTCCTTGATCAAGAGGTCCGGGTCGAAGCTGGTCAAAGGCCCCGAGACCAGCCCCTTGGACTCCGCGGCGAGCATGAGCGTCATGGCCGCCAGGGAGGCGGAGCGCACCGCCTCGTCGCGCGCGTCCCGAGGGTCGGCGTACATCCGGCCCGCCATCGCGACCCAGACGTCCGCGGTGGATTGGTCCAGGACCCCCGCGGCCACGGAGCGGGAAAGGACCTCTCCCAGGCGCTCGTGGGCCCGCAGGTCCCCCAGCACGATGAAGGTGACCGAGGCGTCGGAGACCTTGGTCTGGTTGTAGGCGATGCGCGTGAGCCTGGCCTTATCCTCGGGCCGGACCGCGGCGACGAAGCGCCAATGCTGCTGATTGAACGAGGAAGGAGCGTGCGTCGCGTACTCGATGAGCTCCAGGATGTCCTGCTCCGACAGGGTGCGCGACGAGTCGAATTTCTCCGCGGTGATCCGCCTGCGGATGGCTTCCAGTGCCGACATAGTGCTCCCCTCCAGGAAGCCGCGCAAAGCGTCCCGCGGCCTCAGCGCACTATCTTCCGTCCCCCGGATCCGGCCTCGGGGAAGCGAACTCCCATCATGATGAACTATATAGATAACAGGAGTATCCGGTCCTGTCAAGAGCAGGGGTCAGACGTTGACTTTCGGACCAGATTTCCCACGAATAGGTCCGAAAGTCAACGTCTGACCCCTATTTCGGCAGAGCGCTTGCGCTCGGCGAGCGTCAAAAATCCCACGGCGGCGAAGATGAGCCCCAGGGAGAGCCACTCCCCGGGCTTGGGGAATTTCCCCCCGAAGAGCCCCCAGAAAAGGAGAGTCGACACCGTCCCGGCGACCAGGGAGGTGAGCCGGTTGACGAGCCCGGCGAAGGTGGCGGTGCGGCCCTTGAACATGAAGATGAACACGGAGAAGAAAGCCACGAAGCCGTAGGCGGTGCCGGC
>CAYHRV010000332.1:0-2792 GCA_964359165.1 uncultured Elusimicrobia bacterium | reverse complement strand
GCGGACGAGCCATCGTCCCACTGCCGCTTGGAATTGTCGACCTCGATGCGGATGTTGGAGGCCTTGAACTCGTTGAGGGCGTCGGTGTCGAGCTTCCAGGCGAGTCTATCCAAGCCGGCAACTTCGGCTGTGACGTCTATGGGGGAGGATTCCCAGCCTGAGCCGCTGGCGAGTCTGCGAAACAGCTCGACCTTGCGGACCGGGAAGATCAGGTTGGATGCTTGAGCGGCCTTATAGAGGAGGGATGTGGTCTTCACACCGCCTCCTTGGACAGCCGGCCATGCTTGGCCAGGATGGACTTGACGAGCTCAGCCCCCTCGGCCGCTCCCGACCTGGTCGCCTCGGAAATCTTGCGGGTGATGAGCCGAACCTGCTCGTCGCTGATGCCGGTCCCCGACAGGGTGAGGTTGTTGTTCTGGGTAATCGAGACATTCACAGGCGATGACTGGCCGCCCAGAGCGCCCGGCCCCAGCCGGTCGAGCGGTATGACAGCCTCGGGACCAGCCTCGCCCACATGAGCGAAGATAGGCTTGCGGACGATGCCGCCTTCTTGGAGGCCGAAGAAGCCGCTGAAGAATCCGGCCCCAGCTCCGGCACCGCCGCCTGCGCCGCCCGTCGCCGCGGTCACCCCGGCGGTGATGATGGCCCGCTGGATGGCGATCTGGACGAAGGTTTCTATGGCGGTTCGCAGGATCGTGTCGAAGACCGCCTTCATGGCCTCCTCGAGGCTCTTGCCCTCCAGGATGATGTCGGCAACCGCTCGGCCGAAAGACGAGGACAAGGACGAGGCCACGGCCTCCTGCGTCCCCTTGATGACCAAGAGGTCGGTATCGATGGCGTTGCGGGCCTCCGTGCTCTTTGCGATGGAGATAGCTGTGGCGTTGGCCTTGGCCTGGGTAAGCTCCGCCTCGGTGAGAAGCCCCTTAGCCCTGAGTTCCTCAAGCGACCTGATCCGGGTCTGCTTTTCCACATCGATGAGGATGAGCCGGGATTGAAGGCCCCTGCGCTCCATAACGCCCCGATCGTTGGAAGCCTTGCCCTCGGCCTCGAGGCGCTCCGCCACAAGCTTTTGAAGCTCTGCTCCCGCTTTCTGTTCCTCTTGGACCACCTCGCGGGTTTTGCGGACATGGATATCACTGGTGCGGACGATCAGGTCCTGCCGTTCTTTGTGGTAGCGACGATGAATTTCAGCCGCTTGCTCGGCCGAGCCTTCCTCGATGGCGTCGATCTTAGCACCCGTCTCCTTGACGATGTCGACTACACCGGCGAAGTCCCTGCGAAATAGCGCCTGCACGACTTGGCCGAGTCCTTGGAAGCTGACCAGCGTCTCAGCCGCGAAATTAGCCATCACCGTGCCGAGCTGCTCCATGAACTCCGCGCCGCGCGACAGCGTCTTGAGGAATACCTCAAAGACCGGGATGATCCCGGCCCCGACCGACTCCTGGAAATTGTTGAGCTGGTTTCTGAGCTGCTGCAGCCGTTTGCCGTAGCTGTCCTGGACCTCGGCCGCCCCGAGGAACTTCTTGGACAGGACATCAACCACCTGCTGGGCGGATTGGGCGTCGCCGATGAAATCGCCGAACTCGTTCTTGAGGGCGCGCAGCCTTGAGGCGTCACCATTGAGGATCGGGCCGAGAAGCTCAAGGACGCTGTTGAAGTCCTTGCCCGACGCGGAGGCCAGGCCAAAGACCAGGCGGGTCGCGGTCATGGCCGAGTTGACATCCCCGGTCACGCGCACGAGCCGACCCATGGCCTCGAAGGTCTGGGTGTCCGAGAATTGGGTGAGCGCCTCCTGCTCGGAGGCGAAGGCGAGGATCTGCTCCTTGGACTTGTCGAAAGAGCCGCCGGCGGTGTTGACCGCGAACTCAAGACGCTTAAGGGCCGCCTCTTCCTCAAGGGCTGCCTCAGCCGACGACTTGAAGAACTGACCGATGCCTGCGACGGTCGCAAACTGGAGGAGCTGGTTTGCTAGCTGCTGCCCAGCGGACTGAAGGGCACCCAGGGACTGGGAAGCCTGCCCGGCGCTCGGGGGGAGCTTCCTAAGGGCGTCGTCGACACGCTGGGAGGAAAGGGTGACGTCCTTTGCGAAGCGATCTGAGCGCTGGGCGGCTTCCAAAAGCTCCTTGGAGAGCTTCTGGATGGTCGGTGAGGCGGCATCGAGCGCCTCGAACTGTATCTCAAATCCAGCCACCGGCTAACCTCCCAGGGACAGGTTGACAATCTCTATGAAGAGCCCGGCTGAGAGTTCGTGGTCGGCCAGGATCAGCTCGACAGGCACCGAGTCGTCGTCCGCTTCCTTCTCCGCGACCCTGGGCTCAATCACGCCGGTCACGATCACCCGGCGCATGGTGGGCAAAGTCGGATTCTTAAGCAGTGCCTTGATCTTCTCTCCGAGCGCCTCCTGCCCCTGCCTGGCCCAGTCCCAAATCTGCGCCGGGTCGTCGAGCAGTAAAAGCAAGGAAACCTTCCTGATCGTGAAAGCCATGCCCTTGACCTCGACGAGCTTCACCCGCTTGAGGCGTTCCTTGAGTTCCTTGGCTGAGATCGGGGCCATGATTAGTACCCGGACACCTGATTGGTCAGGATCACCTCGAGGCTCTTCTGAGCGACGGGGTCGAACTCGGCGTGGAAGGCGACCGCCGCGCCCAGCAGGTCGTCGATGTTGCCGAAGGGATAGGCCGAGTATTTAACCTCCTGCATGGAGAACTCGAGCTTGGCCTTCTGCGCGCCTTGCAGAGTGTCGCCGGTCAGGACGATATTGAGGGCCGAGGCCGTGCCTGCCAGGAACTTGG
>CAYHRV010000331.1:0-2817 GCA_964359165.1 uncultured Elusimicrobia bacterium | reverse complement strand
CTGAAGCGCCGGAAATCATAGCCGGACCCGAACCGCATGACCACTCCCGGCCTCGGGAGCAAGGTGTCCTGCAGGGTGACTAGGTCTCGTTCGACGCCATGGTCGATCGCCCCGGCCGCATCCTGGAAAGTGTCCGGCTTGAGACGGCGGATCACCTCATAGCCCCCGTCCCAATAGCCGAGAGGGGTGTTCAGGCGCAGGTTGCCGCCGAGCTCGTAGCGGCCCGTGAAGGTATCCTGATAGGTGCGGGTGGAGCCCAGGCTCGTCAAGGTATCCCAGCGGCTCTGGTAGGTCTCGGAGACGGCCAAGCGCGGCGTCAGGCTCGCCCCCCTCCAGAGCGCGACGTTGCGCGTGGTCTCCATTCCCGCGCCCGCGGCCCGCTGGAGGAATCCCAACTCCTCCTCGAAATGGTTGTCCGCGAAGAGGCGCAGAGTGCTCAACCAAGGGCTGCGCTTGAGCGAGAGAGGCGCGGTCTGGAACTCCAACCGGGGCATGCTCTCCGAGCGCCGGATGAAGCGGTTGCGCGCCGGATCCTGGGTGTCCTTGCGCGAATAGGAGACCCGGGTCGTGCCCAGGGAGGTCCGCCGCACCAGGGCGGCCCCGTTGACCAGTTCTTGGGTGACCCGGAAAGCGTTCGTGCGCGAATAGTGGTTGTTGAAATCCGCGTCGGATTGCGCCTGGAGTCGCCCCTGGAAGGCATAGGACGATCCCAGCGTCGCATATTCGTCGCCCAGCACCGCCCAGCGCTCCTTCCCCGAGTGTTTTTCCCGTATCCCGTATGCATAGAGGGCGCCCCGCACGTCCTCCGACGCGCGATGCTGGAACTCGGAGCCGCCTGCCGGACCCTGGGCCCCATAGTAGTCGATGAAAAGCCGTCCATAGAGCGAGGGGGAGAAGGAATAGAGCGTCGTGCTGCGTCCATAGATGCCGTTGCGCTTGTCGTAGCCCGGCGTCACACGCGCGCGCAGCAGACGCTTGCTGCGCAGGGACTTCCAGAGGAAGGGGCTGTAGAAAACGGGAACTCCTCCCACATAGAAGCGGACGTTGGTCGCGTAGAGGTATTTCTTGGGAACGACGCGCACGGCCGAGGAACGCAGGAAATAATGCTCCGCGGAGTCGTCGCAGCTGGTGAAGTGCGCGCGGTGGAAGACGGCGCGGCCCTCCTTGTCCACCGAGGCCTCGGCGGCGCGGATGCGCCAGGGAGGGAAGCCGGCGCGCGCCAGGGTGAGCTTCCCATCCCGGGTCTCCAGGTCGAACTCACCCGTCTCCCCGTAGAGGACGTTCTCCTTGTCGTCCATCTCCACCCCCTCGTACGCGCGCGCCCTGCGCCCGTCGAGATCTATGTCCAAGCGTCCCGAGCGCATGGTCCAGGTCGACTCCTTGAGCACCACGTGCCCGCTCATCCGCAGGAGCGCCCCCCGAGGGGGCGCTCCCTTCGGGGTGAAGGTGGAATCGGCCTGAAAGTACTCCAGGAAGTCGGCCGAGAACTCCGCGCTGCCCAGCGGAGCCGGAGGCAATGCGTAGTCCGCTTCCCCCTGGGTCGAAGCGGCGCTCGATGCGGCGACCATGGCCGGGGGCTCGGCCGCCCGGGCGTGCTTCCCCGCCGACAAAGAGATAGCAGTCAGCGCCGCCAGCGCGGCGAACGCGGGGATGGGACCCCCCTTCATGCGCGCAGAGCCTCCTCCAAGGGATAGACGGCGGCGCCGACCGCGCCGAGGTCCTCCGTCTTCGCCGCGAGCACGCGGACATGGCGCAGCGGGGTCGTAAAGGACTCCTTGCGCAGGAGGCGGCGGGTCTCCGGGAGGAAGAGCGGCGCGGCGCGCGCGACCCCCCCGGCCACCAGCACGACGTCGGGATTGAAGGCCAGGACCACGTTCGCGATCCCCAAAGCCATGGCGCGCCCCACCGAGCGCCAGACCTCCAGGGCCATGGGATCCCCCTCTCCGGCCGCCTCGGCCACCCGCGAGGCGTCAAAACCCGGCCGGTCCGCGAGGCTCCTTAAAAGGCTTTTCTTGCGCGGGGACTCCCGGAGCAGCCGCCGCGCCGCGCGCACCACGGCATAGCGCCCCGCGTAGGCCTCCAGACAGCCCCGCGCCCCGCAGCGGCAGTTCTCTCCCCCCCGCGCGATGCGCATGTGGCCGAACTCCCCGGCGGAACCCGTGGACCCGAGGAAGAGGCGCCCGCCCAGGACCAGGCCTCCGCCGATGCCTGTGCCCATGGTGAAAGCCGCCAGGTTCTTCTTGCGGCGTCCCAGCTCCACCGCGTAGCCGCCCCAGGCGGCCATGTCCGCGTCGTTATGGAGGCAGACGCGCCGGCGCAGGGCCGCGGCCAGCGCGTCCCTCAGAGGATAGCGGTCGAAGGACCGCATGTTGGGCGAGAAGCGGATGATCCCGCGCGCCGGATCCACGTCTCCCGCCGCGCCCACGCCCACGGCCTCGGCGCGCGCGCGCAGTCCCCGCTCGAAGCGCCGCAATGCCTCGGCGAGCCGGACCACGAAGCGCCGCGGACCGAGAGAAGGCCGCGTCGCGACCCGGGCCCTGTCGAGGACGATCCCTTCGCGGGTCGCGGCCACGATCTTGGTGAAGGTGCCCCCGATATCGACTCCCAAGCCGACTCGCCGCGTCCTCATGCCCGGCCTCCGAGCCGCCGCGCGGCGAGGGACTTGAGCGCGTCGCCGACAAGATAGAAGGAACCGCACAGAGCCGCCGTCCCCGCGCCGTCGGATTCCCATGCCTGGAGAGCCTCGCGCGCGTTCTCCGCCCGGGCGACGACCTCGATCCCGTGGGACTCCATGCGCCGAGCCAGGTCCGCCGTCCC
>CAYHRV010000330.1:0-2911 GCA_964359165.1 uncultured Elusimicrobia bacterium | reverse complement strand
CCGCTATCTGGACCTTCGGCGGCCTAGGATGCTGCGCAACCTCCGCCTGCGCCACCAAGCCGCCCAGGCCGCGCGCAGGCACCTGGACGCCCAGGGTTTTCTCGAGATCGAGACCCCCATACTCGCCAAATCCACGCCGGAGGGCGCTCGGGACTTCCTCGTGCCTTGCCGCCTGAACCCCGGGACTTTCTACGCCCTCCCCCAGTCCCCGCAGATCTTCAAGCAGATATTGATGGTGGCCGGGCTGGAACGGTATTTCCAGTTCTCCCGGGCCTTCCGGGACGAGGACCTTCGCGCCGACCGCCAGCCCGAGCACACCCAGATCGACATGGAGATGTCCTTCGTGCGCGAGGGGGACATCCATGCGGTCGTCGAGGGGATGCTGGCCGCGGTTTTCCGGGAGACCCTTTCCATCGAGATCAAGACCCCTTTCCGCTCCCTGGATTACGCCGAAGGCTTGGGCCGCTACGGCTCGGACAAGCCCGACCTCCGCTTCGGGCTCGAGCTGCTGGACCTCTCCGACGCTTTCCGCGGCTGCGGGTTCCGCGTGTTCTCCGAGGCGCTCTCGGCCGGGGGCGTGGTCCGAGGCCTCCCCGCGGCCGGGGGGAGCCTCAGCCGGGCCGATATAGACAAGCTCGTGGAGCTGGCCAAGGCCTCGGGGGCCAAGGGCTTGGCCTGGGCCCGGATCAAGGAGGGTGGGCAGATCGAGTCCCCGTTGTCCAAATTCATGACCGCCGGCGAGTTCGATAAGGCCCGCGACCTCGCGGGCCTCAGACCCGGGGAGTCGCTGCTCCTGGCCGCGGGCAGCGAGGCGGATGTCGCCAAGGCGCTCGGTCCGCTTCGTAAGGAACTCCTCTCCAAGTTCGCAGTCAGGCCCGCCGAGCCCTGGGCCTTCTGCTGGGTCAAGCGCTTCCCCCTGCTCGAGAAGGACGCAGAGACCGGGGGCTGGACCTTCGCCCACAACCCCTTCACCGCTCCCTTGGAGGAGGAAGAGAGCCTGCTGGACTCCGACCCGGGCGCCGTGCGCTCCCACCAGTACGACCTGGTCCTCAACGGGGTGGAACTCGCCTCCGGCTCGGTGCGCAACCACCGCGTGGACCTGCAGGAACGCATCTTCTCCCTGATGGGCTATTCCAAGGAGGAGATGCGCGAGCGCTTCGGCCTTCTCCTCAACGCCCTCGAGTACGGGGCCCCTCCCCACGGGGGGATCGGGATCGGCTTCGATCGCCTCTGCGCCCTGCTTTGCGGGGAGGACTCGATCCGGGAAGTCATCGCCTTCCCCAAGACCAACAAGGGCACAGACCTCATGAGCGCCGCTCCCTCGGAGGTCTCGGCGCGCCAACTCAAGGAACTCGGCATCAAACTGGAGGGAAGATGAGGAAGTCCGCTCGGCCGTCCCTCGCGCAGAAAACCGCATTTCGCCGCGTCATCGCTCCGGCCACCGGTGAAACGATCCGGGAAGTCCCCGACGCCTCCGCGGCCGAGGTGGACAAAGCGGTCCGCAAGGCCCGGGAAGCGTTCGCCGACGGCCGCTGGTCGCGCAAGACGCCGGGGGAGCGGTCCCTGGCCCTGCTCCGCCTGGCCGACAAGCTGGAGGGATCCCAGGCGGAGATCGCCCGGCTCGAATCCCTCAACTGCGGAAAGCCCATCAAGCTGGCCGCCGACAGCGACATCCCCTTCGCGATCGACAATCTGCGCTTCTTCGCCTGCGCCGCGCGGACCCTGGAGGGGAAAGCGGCCGGGGAGTACGCCTCCGGGGCGCATAGCTTCATCCGCCGGGAGCCCGTGGGGGTCGTGGGCCTCGTCGCCCCTTGGAATTACCCCTTCTTGATGGCCCTCTGGAAGATCGGCCCGGCCTTGGCCGCCGGGAACTGCGCGGTGTTCAAGCCCTCGGAACTCACTCCCCTGAGCGCCCTGGAACTCACTCGCCTCGCCTCCGGCCTGCTCCCGGAGGGCGTGCTCCAGGTACTCACCGGGGGAGAGGAGACGGGAAAAGCCCTGACCTCCCACCCAGAGGTGGACTTGGTCTCTTTTACCGGGGACACCGAGACCGGCAAGAAGATCATGGCCCAGGCCTCCTCCACGCTCAAGCGCTGCCATCTCGAGCTCGGGGGAAAAGCGCCGTTCATCGTCTTCGCCGATGCCGACCTCGCCGCGGCCGCGCAGGCCGCGGCGGTGTCCTCGACGGTCAATGCCGGCCAAGACTGCACCGCCGCCACCCGGTTCTACATCGAGGCCCCGGTCTATGAGCCCTTCCTCGCCCGCGTGAGCGCGCTTATGAAGTCCATCCGTCTGGGGGACCCCTCCAGCAGAGAGACGGACATGGGCCCTCTCATCAGCGCCGAACAGAGGGACAGGGTCGAGGGATTCGTCGCGCGCGCCGTACGCTCCGGGGCCCGGGTCCTATGCGGCGGGAAGCGTCCTGCCTCGTCGGCGACTCGCAAGGGCTTCTATTTCGAGCCGACGCTGATCACCGGAGCCCGGCAGGATTCGGAGATCGTGCAAAGCGAGGTGTTCGGACCGGTGGCCTGCGCCTTGCCCTTCAAGACGGAGGAGGAGGCGCTGGCCTTGGCCAACGGAGTCCGCTTCGGCTTGGCCTCCAGCGTGTGGACCAAGGACGTCCGGCGCGCTTTCAGGGTCTGCGCCCTGCTCGACTTCGGCGCGGTCTGGATCAACGACCATCTGCCGCTCACCTCGGAGACCCCGCATGGGGGGTTCAAGCACAGCGGGTTCGGCAAGGACCTCTCGCAGTACGCCCTCGAGGAATATACCCGGCTCAAGCACGTGATGGCTGATTCGACCGGGCTCGCGCGCAAGCCCTGGCACTACACCATCCTGGGGAAACAATAGGCGGGGATCGCGCAACCAGGGGATTACCCCTGGGGATACCCAACTTGGGCTGGTTTGGAGC
>CAYHRV010000329.1:2158-2938 GCA_964359165.1 uncultured Elusimicrobia bacterium | reverse complement strand
GCCTATTCCGCGGGCGGGGGCTATGACTACGGCAACCGCCTGGGCGATGAGAACCGCCTCTACGGCAG
Organism: uncultured Elusimicrobia bacterium; assembly: GCA_964359165.1. Lineage (GTDB taxonomy): Bacteria > Elusimicrobiota > Elusimicrobia > UBA1565 > UBA1565 > CAYHRV01. The sequence goes on along the minus strand of CAYHRV010000329.1, from coordinate 2,870 downwards.
GCTGGGCACGCAGGCGGACAAGACCGTGGAAGCTTCCACGCTCCTGCGCGACCTGCTCACCGAGCCGCCCTTCTCCGACTCGCGCTTCGCCGAGACCAAGAAGTCCATCGAGCAGAGCTACCGCACCAATCCCATCACCTTCCGTGCCGTGCCCGGCGCAGTGATGGGCTGGCAGGAACTCGGCCTACCGGGGGACCCGAGGCCCGAGCGCTTTCAAAAAGCGCTCTCCTACACCCCGGAGCGGCTCAAGGCATTCGCCCGGCGCTTCAAGGACAAGCCCAAGACGCTCTACATCCTGGGCAACCGCGGCCGCGTGGACCTCCCGGGCCTGGGAAAGCTCGGAGAAGTCGTGGAGAAGCCCATCGACGAGCTTTTCCCGTATTGACGCAGGGCGGCGGTATTGGAATAATACGCGCCCCGGGCAACGGGATAGATTCGCAACCCCTAAGGAGACCGATCATGGCCAAGAAGACGGCGGAGATGGTGCTGGTGGCGTCCAAGGTGAAGGCGGCGATCAAGAAGGCGGGCTGCAACACGGCCGGCGACGCCCTCGACGGGCTCAACGGCGTGGTGTACTGGTACGTGGACCAGGCGGTCAAGCGGGCCAAGGCCAACGGCCGCAAGACCGTGCGCTCGCACGACTTCTGCATAGGCTAGCGTAGACCCGCATCGCGCCCAAAAACCCGCGGTGTTTGGGGGTGGGGGGGTTTTT
>CAYHRV010000329.1:0-2148 GCA_964359165.1 uncultured Elusimicrobia bacterium | reverse complement strand
ACAAAACGCATGCGTTTTGTCGCGATGCGGGGATTTGCTTCTCAGCTTCCGACGCAGGATCAAGGAAAGGGAGGGCGGGGGGAAAACTCCGCCCTCCCCTTATTTTGTAGAATCAACGAGTCCTCTTTTCTTCTAAACAAAGGCAAGCCATGTCCGACTACAGACTGCTCTCCTGGAACGTCAACGGTTTGCGCGCGGCCGGGCGCAAGGGCTTCGTGGACTGGGCCAAGAAGGAGAAAGCCGACCTCCTCTGCCTCCAGGAGACCAAGGCCGAGCCCGGACAGTTGGACGAGGGCCTTCGCAGCATCCCCGGCTACGCGGCCGAGTTCGTCTCCGCCGAGAAGAAGGGCTACAGCGGGGTGGGCATCTACAGCCGCAAGGCCCCGGACTCCGTCGAGCGGGGCATGGGCAAGCCGGAGTACGACCGGGAGGGCCGTGTGCTGGCGCACCGCTTCCCTGAGTTCACCCTGTTCAACGTCTATTTCCCCAACGGGAAAGCGAGACCGGAGCGTCTGGACTATAAGATGCGCTTCTACCGGGATTTCCTCAAGCTGCTCAAGGCGCGCGTGAGGAAGGGCGAGAAGAACCTCGTGGTCTGCGGCGACGTCAACACCGCGCATAAGGAGATAGACCTCGCCCGCCCCAAGGAGAACTCGGATGTCTCGGGTTTCCTGCCGCAGGAGCGGGCGTGGATCGACGAGCTTCTGGACGCGGGATTTATCGACACCTTGCGCGTCTTCGAGACCGGGCCCGGCCAGTACACATGGTGGGACCTTATCACCCGCGCGCGAGAGAGGAACGTGGGCTGGCGCATCGACTATTTCTTCGCCTCCGAGGCGCTCCGGTCCAACCTCAAGAAGGCCCGCATCCGGCCCGAGGTCATGGGTTCGGACCATTGCCCGGTGGAGTTGGAGCTCGCTTTTTAGCAAGTCAAAGTACTGGAGAGTGCCATGAAACGCAAAGACCTGATCCGTCACCTCAACGAGAACGGCTGCGTCCTGCTCAGGGAGGGGGGGAAGTACTCCGTGTTCCAGAACCCCGTCAACCAGAAGGAGATCCCCGTGACCCGTCACATGGAGATCGCCGACTTCGCGGCCAAGAAGATCTGCAAAGAGCTGGAGATCCCGCCGCTTCGCTGAACGCGGGTCGTTGAGCATCGAGTTTGGGCGCCGTCTGCTTCCTCTCGCCGCGCTGGCCTTCTGCGCGCAGGGCGCCCCCTCTGTCCGCGCGGAAAGCCCTTTCTGCGCGAGCCTGAGGCCGTACATCCGCGGCCCCAGGGAGAAGCATCCTCCTTCCACTCCGAACGTGGTCAACTGCGCGGTAGGCGACCCCGGGTCCAATTATGTCCCGGCCCAAGACCCCGCCGCCACAGAGGAACTGCACGTCATCGCCGTGCGCAAGGGGGACACCCGCCCCAAGGCCCAGGCGCCGGGCGACAAGGGCTTGGTCAAGGTCGTCCTCTACAAGACCCGCAAGCCCGCCGTGCTGGCGCTATCGGCCCAGGAGAGCGTCCAATGGCAGATCACGCTCACCCAGGAAGCGGAGCTCAAAAAAGTCATCCTTCAGGGCGCGCGTGAGCAGACGGTCAAAGGCCTGCCCTCCGCCGTCCCGGTCATCGACAGGACCAAGGAGGACGCCTGCGCCTTCAGCCATGCCTGGGAGCAGGGGACCGGCTCGGAGTTCAAGCTCATGATGCTCGGCCTGCGCTGCGCCGCGGGGATCACGGAGGCCTCCTTCCAAGGCTGCGACGAGGGCCTGCTCTTCGAGGTGCCCCATTATCGCGAGAGCGACCTTGCCTCAGGCGGCGAAGGGACTCAGGTCCAAGCCTGTCCCTTCAGCGAGGCCAAGGTCAAGGACCTGGCCAAGCCCCCGGAAAAAAAGAAGCTTTCCGCTCAAAAGAAGGGAAACGAGACGCTCTCCGGCGGCGAAGCCATCCCCATGAAGGGCGAGCCCGTCGTCGAAGGGGACTCGCGGCGCGAGGACGCGCCGCAGAGGCCGAAACCCTCCTCCAAGCTCAAGAAGAAGAATAGGCCGCGCGGCGGACAGGGCTCCCTCTCCGGAGGGGAGCCGGTCCCCATGCGCGGCGACATCCCGGTGCGGGCCTTGGCCATACTCCTTAAGGGCGACAAGACGCTGCTGACCCATGAC
>CAYHRV010000328.1:0-2947 GCA_964359165.1 uncultured Elusimicrobia bacterium | reverse complement strand
TCCTGCGCGCGGTCGAGCTTCCCCAGGGACTTGTAGGCGAGCGCGAGGTTGAACTGGGCGGCTTTGGAGTACTCCGACTCGGGATACTCCTCGACGAGGCGCTGGTAGTGCTGGGAGGCCGGCTCGAAATCCTTCAAGGCATAGTGCGCGCTGGCCAGGTGGAAGAGCGCGAGGGCCGTGTCCTCGCTCTTGGGGAAATTATCCAGGAAGCGCTGGAAGGCGAACACCGAGTCGCCGTAGCGCCCGGCGCTGTAATAGGATTCGGCCAGGAGGAACTGGGCCTTCTTGAGCTGGGGGCTGCCCGTGAAGTCCACGCTGAATTTCTGGAACTCGGCGGCGGCCTCGGGGAATTTCTTGGCCTCGAAGAAGCGCCGCGCGATGCGGAACTGCGCGTCGGCGGCCGCCTGCCCCTTCGGGGCGGCGGCGGCCACGGCGCCGAAAGCTTGCTTGAAGTCCATCGAAGGCGCCCGGTCGAAGACCGCTTCCATGAGGTCCAAGGCGTCCGTCGCCTCCGGAGCGTCCGGGAAGCGGGCGAGCAAGGCTTGGCTCTCCCGGACGGAGGCGGCGTCGTCTTTGGCGTTGAAGGCGGCCTGCGCCGTGCGCAGGTAGGCCAGGGGCAGCTCCTTGGAGGCCGGATAGGCCTCGATGATGCGCTTGTAGGCGGCGATGGCCTCCCCGAACTTCTGCGCCCGAAAGAGCGTGTCCGCTATCTGGTATTCCGCCTTCGAGGTCTCCGGCGCCCGGGGATAGCTCTCGCGCAGCTTCCTCCAGTTCTCCACGGCCTGGGTGTAATAGCGCAGGTGATAGAGGCTCATGCCCGCGCGGTAGAGGGCCTGGGGGGCGCGCGGCGAGGAGGGGTTCTCCCGGACGAACTCCTCGTAGAGCTGATAGGCCGACTCGTACTCCTTCTGGTTGTACATGCTGTCGGCGATGCCGACCTCGTTCTCGCCCGAGAAGGTGAAGGAGGATTTCGCCAGTTGGAGCATGTCCTTGAGGCGCTTGCGCTCGAAGAGGGCCTGGTTGTCGTCTCCGAGGTAGGAGTGGGTCCAGGCGAGCCCGTCCTGGGCGTAGAAGGCGGCCGCGTCGTTGGGGTAGACCTTGAGGATCATCTCGAAGATGGCCTTGGCCTCGTCGACGCGGTTCATGGACAGGTAGGCCTCGGCGGCGTAGAGATAGGAGAGCGGGCGCCACTTCGACTGCGAGGGGGGCAGGTGGCGGAAGATGAACTGATAGGAGGTCAGGATGGAGTTGTACTGCTTGAGCTGGTGCTGGGTCTGGAGGATGGAGAAGAGGGCCTGCTCCGCGATGTCCGAGGTGGGAGCGAGGTCGATGATCCTCTGGAACGCGGTCACGGCCTCGGCCGGCTGCTTCATCTGCAGGAGCGCGTTGCCCAGGATGAGGTACACGTTCTTGGCCAGGCTGTTCTGGGGGTAGAGCTGGAGGAAGTTGCGGCTCGTCTGGGCGGCCTGGGCGAAATCCGAGACCTGGTACTGCGTCCAGGCCAGCTTGTAATGCGCCAGAGGGGAGATCTTGATGGTCTCGGGATACTGGGTGATGACGCGGGTATAGGCGAAGAGCGCCTCGCGGAACTGGCCGTCGACCAGGTAGGACTCCGCGATGAAATATTGGGCCAGGGGAGCGAAGAAGTCGCGCGCGTAGCGGTCGATGACGGATTGGAAGTGCGCCCGCGCCTCGACGTAGTTCTTCTTCTGGAAATACGAGGACCCTATGCGGAAGAGCGCCGACACCCGCAATTGGGAGTCCGGGTGCTCGGCCAGGAAGCGCTGGTACTTGGTGATGGCGCCGTCGAAATCCTTGGCGAGGAAGAAGGAGTCGCCGATGAAGAACTCGGTCTCCTCGCGCAGGACCGAGTCGGGGAAATCCCGGACGAGCTGCTCGAATGCGCCGGCGGCCAGGAAGGGCCGCTTGGAGAGCAGGTAGGTCTTGCCCAGGTAGAAGAGCGCCTCCGCGGTGTTCACGCTCTTGAGCGCCCTCTCCGCGTTGGAGTAGTCGCCCTTGTGCAGGTTCACGATGCCCTGCGCGTAGAGCACCTCGGGCACCCGGAGATAGTTGGGATAGGTCTCCCCCAGGAGGAAGAGGTTGGCTTCCGCCTGGCTGAACTGCTCCAGGGCCAGGTTGGCGAAGATGATGCCCATCCAGCTCTCCGGGACGATGTAGGTCTTCCCATAGTCCTTCTCGACCTTGCGCCACTCCTCGATGGCCGCGCCCCAATCCTTGCCGTTGTAGGCCGTCTCGCCTAGCCGGTACTGCGAGGAGGCGGCGAGCCCGGCTTGCCGCTTGCGGTGGCGGTTGGTCACCTGGGCGAAGGCCTCCTTGGCCTTCTCCAGGTTCTCGACGGCGGTGACGTTCTTGGGCGCGAGCAGGCGGGCCGCCGAGGCTTTCTTGGAGGCGGCCTCGGCCTTGAGGATGGTCAGGGCCGAATCCAGATAGGATTCCCCGATGAGGAATTGGGCGTCCGCGGAGCGGGGGCTGTCCGAGAAGGCGCGCAGGAAGCGCTGGAACGCGTCGATGGCCGCGACCTTGTCTCGGGCCGTGTCCTGATAGAGCTGGCAGCCCGATTGGAAGAACTCCTCCTCGTCCTTGCCGGACCCGGAGAACTCCTTCTTCTGGGCGAAGAGGGGCGAGACGAGGAGGAGCATCGACAGCGCGCGCGCGATCATGCCAGCGGGGAGGCCAAGAGGCGGCCCCGCGCCTCCTCGGAGAGCTTGGCCGCCAACTCTTCCGCGGAAAGGACCACCTGCTTGCCCGAGGCCAGGCGCAGGCTCACGACGCCGGCGGCCGCGTCCTTGGGTCCGAGCACGGCCATGTAGGGGATCTTCTCCAGCGCGGCCTCCCGGATCTTGTGGCCGAGCTTCTCGGGGCGCAGGTCGAGCTCGACGCGGATGCCGGCCTCCTCCAGCCGGCGGCCCAGGGCGCGGGCGGCCTC
>CAYHRV010000327.1:0-2947 GCA_964359165.1 uncultured Elusimicrobia bacterium | reverse complement strand
TCGCTTACATACTTTTCAAGTATGCGCGCTCTTCGCGCCTTGCCCCGGGGCAAAAGCCCCTCGGCCAAATTGACTCAGTTATTGTTTGACAGGCCCTTAGAACGCGCCTTGCACCCCGCGGGGTCGAGGCACTTGAGCGAGATCGAGACCGCGTAAGCGTCCCGTTCCTTGAGACGGTACCCCCGGGAGAGCGCCAGAGCGCGCGGGCGCCAGAGGAAGGCCCCCAGGTCGATCTGCTGGATGGGTCTGAGCGCCTGGGTGCTCTCGACTCCGCACAGAACCGAGGCCCGCTTCCCCGGGCCGAGGACGGACACCTCCACCCTCGACGGGCCGCGTTCCAGCCGAAGGCGCAGGAACCCGGGCCGGGCGTCGACGCCCATGGGTCTCGACCCCGCGGAACAGACTAGAGTTCCGGCCAAGGCGCCTCTTCCGGTCGGGAAGAACTGGATCGTGAGCGCCCGCTTTTTCTCCGCGTCGAGCTGCACCCCCATCGAGAGCGAGGAGACTTGGCCCAGGGAAGGCTCGCGCGGGTGGAAGCGGGACCCGGCGAGGTCCAAGCTCGCTTCCACGGCGACTTGGCCGTGCACCTGCATGAGCGCCGTCCCCGTGACGTCGTAGCTCCAGCCCGCGGGAAGTTCCCCCGGCTGAACCAGGAACAGCCCCTGCCGCGCCTTCTCCGCCTTGAGGAGATGCGCGCCCTCCAGGACGCTCTCCGAGCGGAGGTCAAAGAACAGATCGGAGTCGGAGGCCGGATCGGCCCGGTCGAAGGAGCGGTAGCGGAGCCTCGCCCGGGATTGAGCCCGCCCAAGGGACGCGTCCCGGCGGATGGCCTGGAGACCGTCACGGAGCACGCCTAACGCCGGGACGAGAACCACGGCCACGGGAAGCAGAAAATATATCCAGGCCAGCCAAAGATTGATGTTATCCCCCCTCTCCCGGCGGCGGACCATGTTATTGCCGCCAGAGGAGGTCCCAGCGGCCCTTGGGGGCGGACCTGTCACGGGAAAGGCGCCAGAGCGAGGCGGCGTTGACGAGGGCCACGGCCGCGAAACCGGCCGCGCCTACCGGCCAGACCGAGGCCATGCCGACCGCGCCGGCGACGGCCAGCCCCAGGTTCAGGGTCCGGCCCGCCAGCTGGACTTCGCGGGACTCCGAGCGGAAGGAGGCCGGGTCTCCGGGAAGCCAGGGCCCCCGCCCCCGCGCCGGGGGGACCAGCCTCTCGGAGACGCGAGGCGGCGCGGCGAGCTCCTCGAGGCTGTCGTAGAGGTCGAGCTTCCCGGCGCGGGCCGGTCCGGGGAGGGACAAGGCCAGAAATGCCAGACAAAGCAAGAGCCGCATGGCTCCGATAGGATACTCGAAGTTCCCCCCTCCCGCCAGAGGGTAATGCTATAATGGACACGCCGGTCCATTTCACAATCGAGGTGAGAAGAACATGCACTCAGCCGCCAAGAACCTGAACAAGATCGTGAAGAACGACCTCAACGCCGTGGACTTTTTCCGCGCCAAGCTGCAGTTCGAGAGCACGCCCCACGCCCTGAAAGACGGCATGGAGAAAGGAGCCGTGCATCTGATCGATCTGCGCGATCCCCAGTCCTTCGCCTTGGAGCACATCCCCGGCGCGGTCAACATCCCCCTGGCGGAGCTCAGCAAGAACTTCTCCACGCTGCCCAAGAACAAGACCCTCGTGGTCTATTGCTGGAACATCACCTGCGCGATGTCCACCAAGGGCGCCCTGCAGTTGGCCGAGAAGGGTTTCCAGGTCCAGGAGCTCTTCGGCGGGCTCGCCGAGTACAAGGCGAAGTTCCCCGTAGAAAAGTCCGCCTGATCTAGCCGTCCAAACGAAAGGCCCCCGGCGCCGTTGGCGCCGGGGGCCTTTTTGCGGCCTCTATTCCCAAGGAAGCCCGTCCCCGGGACCGCGGCTTCCAGCTATCCTTGAGGATAGCTCGCGCCCGGCTCCAGACCGGTGAGCGTCTCGCCCAGTTGTTGGGGCGTGATAGGCTTGAGCAGGACGGTCTCGAACCCCGCGGACCGGGCCCGAGCCGCGGAATCCGCGTCCCCGGTCATGATGGCGAAAGCGGCGCGCGTCCCGCTCTCCTTGAGGTCCAGGCACAGGGCGATCCCGTCCTCGGCCCCGAAGTTGACGTCGCAGAGCACGACCGCGGGCTTCACTCGCTCGAAAGCCTCGGTCAAACTCCTGCCGTCCCCGGCGGTCAGCGCCCGATGGCCCAGCCGCTCCACCATGCGCGAGAGCACGCGGCGCAGGAGGGGCTCGTCATCGGCAATCAGGACTTCCATGTGGAAAGGATAGCAGGGGATTCCCTGCGGGTCAATACCCAGAGGTTTTATTAGTTAAACCTTATGGAGACTGTGCCTTTCGAGGACATTGGTATAAAATCTATGGGTGCTCGATATTTACCGCGAGATTGGTTTTCGCCTGCGCAAGGAACGCGCCCGTTTGGGCTGGACCCAGGATGAGCTGGGTGAGAAATCGGGCCTGCACCCCTCCTACATCGGGCAGATCGAGCGGGGGAGCAAGAAGATCAGCATCGAGACCCTGCGCAAGCTGGCCCAAGCCCTCTCCCTGCGCATGGGCGACCTGCTCAACGAGACCCCCGGTCCCCTGCCCGAGGATTGGGAATCCAAGATCGGCGGCCTGCTCCGGGAGAACTCCCCCGACGACCGCGAACTGATCTACAACACCCTGCGTCAGCTCTCCAAAGGCATCCGCCGCCGCCGCTGACCCATACCTCCAAGATGGCGGCAAACGCTCTCGCGTTTGCCGCCATCTTGACCCTCAGCAGCCGATGGCGCGGGAGATGACCAGCCGCTGGATCTCGGAGGTGCCCTCCCCGATCTGGAGCAGGCGCTGGTCGCGGTAGAAGCGCTCGACGGGGAACTCCTTCATCAGCCCATAGCCGCCGTGGATCTGCACCGCTTCGTTGGCCAC
>CAYHRV010000326.1:0-2962 GCA_964359165.1 uncultured Elusimicrobia bacterium | reverse complement strand
AGAACGGGAGCTTCCCAAGCTTCAGACGTGGGTTCGATTCCCATCGCCCGCTCCACGCAGTCGTTGAAGTCGTAACACGCCACTGCTACAATCCAGGGATGCGGTTGGGCGCCCCGGTCCTAGATAGAGTGATGCTCCGCGGGCACAAGGCCCGCGGCATCTCAACTACGGTGACCCAAATGCATTCAGCTGCCGCACATGGTGCCACTCTTAAGTATCCGTTCCGGAACGGATACTTAACTTTGACACCGCTCTGCACCGACACTCTCATTCTACCATGGCGCCTCCGCAGCCCCAAGAGTTGCGGTATCCGCCAGAGGAAAACGGAAATGAACGAGCTAGTGCTGCGACTGCGACACGGCGCGGCGGTCGCAGCACTAGCTTTGATGTGCGCGTCCCTGCCTTCTTGGTCGGCGGCCCAGGGGCAAGATGCTCCCACCCTCCTGCGCGAAGGGCATCGCTTCTACTACGCGGGAGAACACGCCAAGGCCATGGACGCCTATACCCGGGTCCTGCTGGCCGACCCCCAGAACCTCCAGGCCCTGCTCAACGGCTCCGTGGTCTTGGCGGAACTAGGCAGCCGGGACAAGACCGTCCAATGGCTGGAGCGCGCCTTGAAGACCTCTCCCGCGGACCCCGAAATACGCATCGCCCTGGGGGAAGCTCATCTGCGGCGCCACGAGTTGGCGCCCTCGCGCGCCGAGCTCGAAGCCGCCGTCGCCCCCCCCCCCAAGGCCCCCACCCCCCTGCGCGCGCGGGCGCGCGTCTAGCTCGCGCAAAAAAACCCGCGCACGGCCGCGGACCTGCGCGCGCGGGCGGCGGCCGCCGCCCCCACGCTCACGCTCGCCCATTACTGGCTGGGCAAGGCCCGGGAGAGCGGGGGCGACGGCGCGGGCGCGGTCGAGGCCTACCGCAACGCCGTGCTCGCAGACTCCTACTTCACCCATGCCCGCTACCAGCTCGGACTGGCGTACCTCCGGGTCAAGAGGTTCCACGACGCCTGGCGGCAATTGAATCCCCTGCTCGCCGCGGACCCCCGGAATACTCGTTTTCGCAAACTCCTGGCCGGAGTGAGCCGGGGAGCCATCGAGTCGACTAGGCCGCCCGCGGACGACAGGCCTCCGGCTCAAGCGCGGCCCCTCATGCTCCCCTTCCCCCGCCAGGAGGGGAGGATCCCTCTCATCCGCGTCGGCCTGGGGGGGAATTCCGCCGGAAGATCCCTGCCGAGGAAGGAGGTCTTCTTCCGGAGCTCGGGAAGCTTCGCGGTGGTGGAGGCGGACTCGGGGCGGGTGCTGGCGCGCGGTGAGGGTGAGCTTTGGCGCGCCCGAGCGGTGTCCGGAGGAAAGGAGGTCCGCATCGAGATCCTCGACGGCGCGGGCAAGCGCAAGGCCCTCTCCCGGCGCCCGCTGCGCGTCCGCACGGAGGAAGGCCAGAGCGTGATCCTGCGCAACGTGCCGGCCGATTACGGCGGCGGCTCGGGGGGAGGGGACCGGCCCTTGCGGGGGGAGATCGAGATTTCCCTCCACCCCGACAACCGGAGAGCGCTGCGCATGGTCAACGTCGTGGACCTGGAAAGCTACACGCACGGCGTCCTCGCCGCGGAGATGCCCATCGGCTCTCCCATCGAGGCGCTCAAGGCCCAGGCCGTCGTGGCCCGGACCCACGCCCTCTTCATCAAGATCGTCACCCAGCGCCACAAGCGGAACGGCTACGACGTCTGCGATGGACAGCACTGCCAGGTCTATAACGGCGTGCGCAACGAGAGCGACCGCTCCCGCTCCATCGTGGACGCGACCCGCGGCCGCGTCGTGGCCTTCCAGGGGAGGATCGCCCATGTCCTCTATTCCTCCAACTGCGCGGGCCACACGCAGAGCGGGCGGGAGGTCTCCGGCTGGGGGGATGTGCCCTACTGGACGGGAGTCCCCGACGCTCCGAGCACCGCCTCCATCCCGGCCTCCCCTTGGGAACTCCGCGGCTGGCTTCGGCGTCCTCCGGGCGCCTACTGCCGCCCCTCGGCCTACGTCCATCCCTCCCATTTCCGCTGGACGCGGGTGGTGCCCGCCGCGGACCTCGAGGAGCGGATCAACCGGACCCACAAGATCGGGAAGCTCACCGGCTTGCGCACGCTCCAGCGCTCCATATCCGGCCACCTCAATTCCGTCCTCATCAAGGGCTCCAAGGCGGACCGGGTGGTGACCCAGGAGATCGGCATCCGGGCGCTCTTGGGGGACGGCTCCCAGCGTTCCGCTCTCTTCATGGTGGAGACGGAGACCGACAAGAACGGCAAGCCCCGCCTCTTCACCTTCTTCGGCGGCGGCTGGGGACACGCGGTGGGGATGTGCCAATCGGGAGCCATGGGCCGCTCCGAAGCCGGCCAATCCTACGCCGACATCCTCGCCGCGTACTATCAAGGCACCGAACTCGGCGATCTGCGGTATTGAACTTATCCCCGGATCGCGAGAAACGCGATGCGTTTATCGCGATCCGGGTCTTGTTATTGTTTGTGTAACAATGAAAAGTTACACTTCGCGTATGCGTTTCCCCCGTTCCCTCCTGGTCCTCGCACCGGCGTGCGCGGCCCTTGCCGGCTGCCGCGGCGCCGCGCCCGTGTATTTCGGGGAGTCCATCCCCAATGTCTCGGCGGTACTCACCCGCGCGCGCATCACCCTCCCCACCGGCGAGACGAAGGAAGGCGGCCTGACCCTGAACCTCGAATCCCAGGACGACCGCTACCGCCTGCCCTTCCTGGGAAAAAGGACCTCCCTGCTCCGGGTGGAGCCCGGCATCTATCGCATCGTCCCGCCGCGCACTCTCTTCGGCGCCTTGAATCCGCAGCTCTCGGTGCGCGTGGAAGGGAAGACCTACTGGGCGCAATTCCCCAGGGAGATGCTCCGCCTCGAGTCCGTGGAGGTGAAGCCCGCCCGCGTCGTCGCTCTGGGCGTGCTGGACATCAAGCTGCTCC
>CAYHRV010000325.1:0-2964 GCA_964359165.1 uncultured Elusimicrobia bacterium | reverse complement strand
GATCGTCCCGATGTTCACATGCGGCTTCTTGCGCTCAAATTTCGATTTGGACATGACGTTCTCCTTTAAACAACGGCTCCATGATCCCCCAGAAACCCCCGCAGGCGTTCGCGGGGGTCTCCTTTATTTCTCATCGACCTTCTTCATCCCCCGCTTCTCCACGATCGCGGTCTGGACATTGGAAGGCACCTGCTCGTAATGGCTGGGCTCCATCGCGAACGCGGCCCGGCCCTGGGAGATGGACCGCACGGCGGTCGCGTAGCCGAACATCGTCGAGAGCGGGACGGTCCCCCGCACGAACTTCACGTTGCCGCGGTCGCCCATCTCCGCGATCTTGGCCCGGCGGCTGTTGAGGTCGCCGATGACGTCTCCCATGTATTGCTCGGGGGTGGTGGCCTCGAGCTTCATGATCGGCTCCAACAGGGTGGGACTCGCTTTCTGGCAGCCCGCCCGCAGGGCCATGGAGGCCGCGATCTTGAAGGCGATCTCCGAGGAGTCCACCTCGTGGAAGGAGCCGTCGAAGACGGTGACCTTGATGTCGACGATGGGGAAGCCCGCGAGAGCGCCGCTGTCGAGCGCCTCGCGCACGCCCTTCTCCACGGCCGGGATGAACTCCCGGGGGATGCGCCCCTGCTTGATCCCGTCGACGAACTCGAAACCCTTGCCCATCTCCTGCGGCTCGATCTTGAGCCAGCAGTGTCCGTACTGGCCGCGGCCGCCGGACTGGCGGATGAACTTGCCCTCGATCTCCACCGCCTTGCGGATCGTCTCCCGGAAAGCGACCTGGGGCTCTCCCACGTTGGCCTGGACGCCAAATTCGCGCTTCATGCGGTCGACGATGATGTCCAGGTGCAGCTCGCCCATGCCGGAGATGATGGTCTGCCCGGTCTCGATGTCCGTCTTGATGCGGAAGGTCTGGTCCTCTTCGGCGAGCCTTTGCATGGCCATCGCCATCTTCTCCTCGTCCGCCTTGGACTTGGGCTCGATGGCGACCGAGATGACCGGCTCGGGGAATTTGATCTGCTCCAGGAGGATGGGCTTCTCCTCGCTGCAGAAGGTGTTTCCCACCCCGGAGTTCTTCATGCCGACGGTGGCCGCGATCTCCCCGGCGTACACGGACTTGATCTCCTCGCGCTTATTGGCGTGCATGCGCAGGACGCGTCCCACGCGCTCCGAGGACCTTTTGCCCGGGAAGTAGACGGTGTCCCCGGCGTTGAGCATGCCGGAATAGACCCTGAAATAAGCCAGCTTCCCGACGAAGGGGTCGGTCTGTATCTTGAAGAAGAAGGCCGTCAAGGGCTCCTCGTCGGAAGCCTTGCGCTCCACCGGGGCGTCCGACTCGTCGATCCCCTTGGTCGGGGGCAGGTCCGTGGGGCAGGGCAGGAAGTCGCAGACCGCGTCCAGCATGGGCTGGACGCCCTTGTTCTTGTAGGAAGAGGCGGCCAGAACGGGATAGAGCTTCCCCGCCAGCGTCCCGATACGGATGACCTTTCGGATCTCCGCCTCGGTGAAATCATGCTTGCCCTCGAGGTAGCGCTCCATCATGGAGTCGTCAAACTCGCAGACGGCCTCGATGAGCTTCTCCCGGTATTCCTTGGCCTCCTCGGCCATGTCCGCGGGGATGTCCGTCACGTCCCATTTGGCCCCGAGCTCCTCGCCGTGCCAGACGAGGGCCTTCATGGCGATGAGGTCGATGACGCCCTTGAAAGTCTCCGTGGCCCCGATGGGGAGCTGGATCGGCACCGCGTTGGCGCCGAGCTTCTCGCGGATGGACTTATACGACATGTAGAAATCGGCCCCGATGCGGTCCATCTTGTTGATGTAGGCGATGCGCGGCACGCTGTATTTGTCGGCCTGGCGCCACACCGTCTCCGACTGCGGCTCCACGCCCTGCACGCCGTCGAAGACCACGACCGCGCCGTCGAGCACCCGAAGGCTGCGCTCCACCTCGGCGGTGAAGTCCACATGGCCGGGGGTGTCGATGATGTTGATCTGATACTCTATATCGTGGCGCTTCCATTGGCAGTAGGTGACGGCCGCGGTGATGGTGATGCCGCGCTCGCGCTCCTGGGGCATCCAGTCCGTCGTCGTCGCGCCCTCATGCACCTCGCCGATCTTATGGATGCGGCCGGTGTAGTAGAGGATCCTCTCCGTGGTCGTCGTCTTGCCGGCGTCGATGTGCGCGATGATGCCGATGTTGCGCACCCTATCGATGGGGAACTGCCGTCCGGACGCCGTCTTGGTCGCGGCCTGTGGGCTTGCCATGGTCTCCTACCAGCGATAATGGGCGAAAGCCCGGTTGGCTTCGGCCATCTTGTGGGTGTCTTCCCGCTTCTTGAACGCCGCTCCTTCCTTCTTGATGGCCATCATGATCTCATCGGCCAGGCGCTCGGCCATGGGCTTGCCCGTCTTGTCCCGGGCGGCGTTGATGATCCAGCGCATCGCCACGGAGTAGGACCGCACGGGCCTCACCTCGCTGGGCACCTGGTAGGTGGCGCCGCCCACCCGGCGCGGACGCACCTCGAGGAGCGGCCGGATGGTCTCGATGGCCTGCGTGAAGACGGACAAGGGGTCTTCGTTGCCCCTAGCCTTGACGATCTCGAAGGCGTCGTAGAGCACGCCCTCGGCGGAGCGCCGCTCCCCCCGGAAGTTCAGCTTGTTGATGAACCGGGAGACGAGCACCGAGCTGTAGCGGTAATCGGCGGGAGGGAAGTCCCGTCTGTCGCGCGGCCTGAGACCCTTTCTAGGCATACGATTAACCCTTCGCCTCGGCCGCTTTGGGCCGCTTCGCGCCGTATTTCGACCTTCCCTGTTTTCGACCCTCCACCCCTGCAGTGTCCAGCACGCCGCGGATGATGTGGTAGCGCACTCCAGGGAGGTCCTTTACGCGCCCGCCCCGCACGAGCACGATCGAGTGCTCCTGCAGGTTGTGGCCCACGCCCGGGATGTACCCGGTCACCTCGA
>CAYHRV010000324.1:0-3019 GCA_964359165.1 uncultured Elusimicrobia bacterium | reverse complement strand
CCTCGCTCCCGAGGGAAGTCCGGACCACGCATATCAACCTCAACGACGGGACCTCGGAAGGCATGGCCCACTCCCAGCTTCCCGCTTTTTCCGTGCAATTCCACCCGGAAGCCTGCGCCGGCCCGCACGACGCGCGCGCCCTCTTCGGCCGCTTCCTCCAACTCATGCCCGCGGCCGAGGCCGCGGAGAAGGCCCATGCCTAAGCGCGAGGACATACAAAAGATCCTCATCGTGGGGTCGGGGCCCATTGTCATCGGCCAGGCCTGCGAGTTCGACTACTCGGGCACCCAGGGCATCAAGGCGCTCAAAGAGGACGGCTACACGGTGGTCCTCATCAACTCCAATCCCGCCACCATCATGACCGACCCGGGCTTAGCCGACCGGACCTACATCGAGCCGCTGACCCCGGAGTTCCTGGAGAGCGTTCTAGAGCAGGAGCGCCCCCAGGCGCTCCTGCCGACCCTGGGCGGCCAGACCGCGCTCAACCTGGCCATGACCCTGCACGAGCGCGGCATCCTCGAGCGCCTGGGAGTGGAGCTCATCGGCGCCTCCCCCTCGGCCATCGCGAAAGCCGAGGACAGGCAGCTCTTCAAGTCCTGCATGGAGTCCATCGGCTTGGACCTCCCCAAGAGCCGGGCCGTCGGCAGCCTCGGCGAGGTCAAGGACGCCGGGCGCGAGTTGGGATTTCCCATCATCCTCCGACCCTCCTTCACCCTCGGAGGCACGGGCGGAGGCATCGCCGCCCACCCCGCGGAGCTTCTCGCCAAGGCCGCCGAGGCCTTGGAGGCGAGCCCCTCGCGCCGGATCCTGCTCGAGGAATCCGTCCTGGGCTGGAAGGAGTTCGAGCTCGAGGTCATGCGCGATCGCAAGGACAACTTCGTGGTCGTCTGCTCCATCGAGAACATCGACCCGATGGGCGTCCACACCGGGGATTCGGTCACCGTGGCCCCGGCGCAGACGCTCACCGACCGCCAGTACCAGGCCATGCGCGAGGACGCGCGGCGCGCGGTCTCGGCCATCGGCGTGGAAACCGGGGGCTGCAACGTCCAGTTCGGGGTGGATCCCAGAACGGGCCGTCGGGTCATCATCGAGGTCAACCCCCGTGTCTCCCGCTCCTCGGCCCTGGCCTCCAAGGCCACCGGCTTCCCCATCGCCAAGATAGCGACCAAGCTGGCCGTGGGCTACACCCTAGACGAGATACCCAACGACATCACCCGCAAGACCCCGGCCTGCTTCGAGCCCTCCATCGACTATGTCGTGACCAAGGTCCCCCGCTTCGCCTTCGAGAAATTCTACGCCGGAGACTCCGAGGTCGTGCTGGACACCGCGATGAAATCCGTGGGCGAGGCCATGGCCTTGGGCCGGACCTTCAAGGAATCCCTCCAAAAGGCCCTGCGCAGCCTCGACCACGGCGGCTTAGACCCCGCCTCCCTGCCCCCGGGACCCCGGGGCCGCAAGGAGTTCGAGAGGCTCCGCCGCAAGCTGGCCATGCCCTGCCCGGACCGCCTTCTCTACCTCAAGCGGGCCTTGGAAGCGGGCATGCCGGAGGCCGAGATACATTCCCTCTCCTCCATCGACCCCTGGTTCATCGGCCAGATCGCCGAACTCGTGGAGTTCGAGCGCGGACTGGCGGGCCGCCGGCTCACCCCGGAGCTCCTGCGCGAGGCGAAATCCCTGGGCTTCTCGGATAAGACGCTCGCCCGCCTGCTCAAGCGCCCCGAGGCGTCGGTGTCCGCGCAAAGGCGCCGCCTCGGGATACGCCCCTCCTACAAGCTCGTCGACACATGCGCCGCGGAGTTCGAGGCCCGGACCCCCTATTTCTACTCGACCTATGACTGTGGAGACGAGGCGCCCCCGGGCGGAGGCCGCCGGAAGATCGTCATCCTGGGCTCGGGTCCCAACCGCATCGGCCAGGGCATCGAATTCGACTACGGCTGCGTGCACGCCGCGCAGGCCCTCCAGGAGGCCGGATTCCAGACCCTCATGATCAACTGCAACCCGGAGACCGTCTCCACGGACTACGACGCCGTCGGGCGGCTCTACTTCGAGCCCCTCACCCTCGAGGACGTCCTCGAGGTGCTCCACCGGGAGAAGCCCTTGGGCGTGATCGTGCAGTTCGGAGGCCAGACCCCCCTGAACCTGGCCCTCCCCTTGGCCAAGGCCAAAGTCCCCATCCTGGGCACCTCCCCTTCCTCCATCGACGCGGCGGAGGACCGCCGCCGCTTCGGCGCCCTGCTCAAGCGCCTGCGCATACCCGCTCCCCCCCATTCGACGGCGCGCAGCCTGCCCCAGGCGCTGGCGGCGGCGCGGCGCATCGGCTATCCGCTCATGCTCCGGCCCAGCTACGTGCTGGGCGGCCGCGCCATGGAGATCGTCTACGACGAGGAGGGCCTTCGCCGCTACGCCAAGACCGCCTTCCGGTCCGCGCAAAGCCCCTCGCTCCTCGTCGACCGCTTCCTGGCCGACGCGGCCGAGGCGGACGTGGACGCCGTCTGCGACGGCAAGGACGTCTTCATCCCCGGCGTCATGGAGCACATCGAGGAGGCCGGGGTGCACTCTGGAGACTCCGCCTGCACGCTCCCCCCCCATTCCCTGACCCCGGACCAGGTCGAGCGCATCGTCGACTACACCCGGCGCATGGCCCGGGGACTGCGCGTCGTCGGCCTCCTCAACATCCAGTTCGCGGTCAAGGACAACCAGGTCTTCGTCCTGGAAGCCAATCCCCGGGCCTCGCGCACCGTGCCCTTCGTCAGCAAGGCCACGGGCATCCCCTTGGCGAAACTCGCCGCGCGGGTGATGGCCGGCGCGAGGCTCAAGCGCCTCCTTCCCAAGGAACTGCGCGGTCTGGACATCCCCCGCCTGCCCTACGCCGCGACCAAGGGCGTGGTGCTCCCCTTTCGCAAGTTCCCGGGCGTGGACCCCACGCTCGGTCCGGAGATGAAATCCACCGGCGAGGTCATGGGGCTCGACTCGGACTTCCCCCGCTCCTTCGTCAAGAGCCAGGCCGCGGCCGGGACCG
>CAYHRV010000323.1:0-3067 GCA_964359165.1 uncultured Elusimicrobia bacterium | reverse complement strand
ACATCCAGACCGGCATACCGCCCAACACCTATGTCGCGGTGCTCCTGGAGCCCTATACGGCCTCCGGGTCCGGAGGCACGAGCCCGGCGGCCGCCCTGCGCACCCTGGCCGCCCCCGCGACGACGCCGACCGCCACGGCAATGTCCTCCCACTCGGCGCAGCTCTCCTGGGGCGCCAATGGGAACCCCGCGGGCACGGAATTCGAGCTCTCGCTCTCGACCGACGACTTCTCCACGCAGTTCTCCACGCCGGTCGCTTTCGGCCAGGGCTGGGTCTCAACCTTCACCTCTCTCTCCTCCCTGACGGCGGGAACCACCTACTTTTTCCGCGTCCGGGCACGCAACGCGGAAAACCAACGCACCGATTTCTCCCCCACGGGCTCGACGCAGACTCTCCCCGGGTCCGTCACGCCCATCCCCCGGACCCTGGGCATCTCCTCGGCCTCCTGGTCTTGGTCGGCCACCGGGGGGCCGGCCGTGTCCTCCTACGAGGTGCGCAGCGCCACCGACGGCGCCCTTCTCTCGACCGTCTCCACGACGAGCTACACGGCGACGGGCCTCTTGGTCAACACGGCCTATGGGATACGGGTCGCGGCCCGCACCGGCGCCGGAGCGGGCGCTCTCTCCGGCGCGGCCACGATCTACACGCTGGCCCAGCCTCCCCTAGGCACCTCGGTCACCGCCGTCCACCTGACCAGCGCCGCCATATCCTGGGATCCGCGACAGAACCCCGCGGCCACCGCATATCAACTCCAACGCTCCACCGACCCGGCCTTCCTCGTCCCCTCCACCTCCGTCGTCGCGACGAGCTATCTGGCCGCCAGCTTGATCGGCCCCACCACCTACTACTTCCGAGTGCGCGCGGTGAACGGCGACGGGGTCGCCTCGGAGTTCGACGCGGTCGCCAGCACCTTCGTGGCCGGAGACCCTCCCCTGCCGCCCTCCGGGCTTTCCGCCCTCCCCCTGGGCGGTTTGAGGATCCGCCTCGGCTGGAATCCCTCCCCCTCCAGCCAGGTCGCCGCCTACCGCCTCTATACGGACTCCGGCTCGGGCGTCATCGACTATACGCTCCACCTCGCCTCCTTCCCGGCCCAGACGACCTCCTACACCACCGGTCTTCTCTCCTCCGGGACCGTGTACCGCTTCGGCCTCCGGGCGCTCGACGACATCGGGCAAGAGGAGAGGAATTTCTCGGTCACGGCCGCGGCCGCGGCCCTCGACAGCCTCGGCGGCGCGCGAGCCGTCATCGCCTCTCCGACCGGGGTCAAGGTCTGGGGGGACCGGGTCAGCGTTCTCGCGGCTTTGGGTTCGGGGGTACCCGAACAGATCCGGGAGGTCCGTTTCCAATACAAGCCCTCGACCGCGGCCCTCTGGGTCGACATCCCGGCGGCCGGCTCGGAGCGCCCCAACCCGGACCCCTCTGCGCCGTACTACATCCATTGGAACGCCGGGGCCCTGACCCCGGCCGATTACGAACTGCGCGCCGTGGCCTACGATTCGGCCGGAACGGCCGACTCCTCCCCTCCGGCGGTGAGCGTCGTAGTCTCGCCTTCCTATGACATCCGGGAGACCGCCGTCGCCGGAGGAAAAGTGCAAAAGGACGCCGTCGCCTACAACAGCGTCCCCACCTCGGTGGTCGCCGCGGCGCCGGACGCCGACTTCACCGTCCACGCGGAGATACCGGCCGGGGCCTTCTCCGCCTCGACGCTCACCGTCACGGCCGTGAGCAATCCCTCCCTCCTCCCGTCCTCCGACTCGGGGGTGCGCCCAACCGGGATGTCGCTGGAGGTCTCCCTATCCAACGGGCAATCAGCGCTCTCCTCCGGACGCCTGGCCTCGATCTCCTTCGTCTATCCCGACAAGGACGGCGACGGCATCGTGGACGGGACTCAGTATCGCGCCGACTCCCTGGCCGTCTTCGCCTACGACCCCGCCTCCTCGAAATGGCGCAAGGAGTCCGCCTCCTCGATAGACAAGACCAATAGGCGGATCACCGCCTCCACCTCCCATTTCAGCTTCTTCGGCGTGTTCCTCCCCGTCTCAGGGGACCTCGACTCCGCGCGCGTCTACCCCAACCCGTTCGTGCCGGAGGGCGGGAACCAGGACCAAGGACGCCCGTACACGACCGGGGACCTCAACTCCGGGGTGGTCTTCGACAATCTGCCCGAAAAAGCCTCCATCCGGATCTTTACGGTGACCGGACAGTTGGTGCGGGAACTGTCCTCCAACGCCACCTCCGGGAGGATCCGCTGGGACGCCAAGAACTCCGACGGGGACTCCGTCGCCTCCGGCGTATACCTGGCGGTGCTGTCCAGCCCCGGCCTCAAGAGCTCGGTCAAAAAGGTGGCGATCGTTCGATGATAACGAGACAGTTCGCACATCACCGTCAAAATCGCTTCGCGATTTTAACGGTGATGTGCTCCCTTGGGATAGGACTAACGATTCCGATGACGGCCCAAGGAGCCTCCGCGGGAAAGGAGCCGTTCAACTTCCTATTCCTCGACGCGGACGCGCGGCCCGCGGCCATGGGCGGAGCGTATACGGCCCTCGCTTCGGACGCCAACGCGCTCCTATACAACCCCGCGGGCCTGGGCCTGCTCTCCGGCCATCAGGCCGTCCTGATGCGCAACCAGCACGTGGCCGAGGTCTCCCAGGATTACATCGCCCTCGCTCTCGCGCCGGGATTGGGCTTCTTCCTGGACCGCCTCAGCTACGGGAGCATCCCGAGGACCACCGTGTCGGAACCAGGCGGGGTCGGGAGTTTCACGCCTTGGGACCTGGCGGCCGGCATCGGGCTGGGACGAGAGGTCATCGGGGGCCTGGGCCTTGGGGTCGCGGTGAAATACCTATCCTCGGACATCGCCGGCTATTCGGCCTCGGGCTTCGCCTTCGACGGGGGCCTCCTCCTGCGCGTCCCGGGCTCTCCCCTGAGCGCCGGGCTCTCGGTGCAGAACCTTGGCCCGCCGATCAGCTACCGCAGCGTCCCGGAACCTCTCCCCCTGAACGTCCGCTTGGGGACCGCGCTCTCCATCGACGCCCTGGGCCAGGAGTTGACGCTGTCCCTCGAC
>CAYHRV010000322.1:0-3097 GCA_964359165.1 uncultured Elusimicrobia bacterium | reverse complement strand
AGACGGTTTCGAACCTGCGACGAGAAATGGCAGGACCGGCCCTTGG
This sequence comes from uncultured Elusimicrobia bacterium, assembly GCA_964359165.1. Lineage (GTDB taxonomy): Bacteria > Elusimicrobiota > Elusimicrobia > UBA1565 > UBA1565 > CAYHRV01. The sequence goes on along the minus strand of CAYHRV010000322.1, from coordinate 3,051 downwards.
CGAAAGCCAAGGGTTTTGTGTTTATGGGGTCCGAAGGAGGTCCGTGAGGGCCTCCTCGACGGCGGGGTGGCGGAAGCGGTAGCCGGCGGCCAGGGCGGCCCGAGGTTCCACCCGCTGGCTTCCCAGAAGGAGTTCTGACATCTCGCCTAAGAGCAAGCGCAGGGCGAAGCCTGGGACCGGAAAGAGCGCGGGCCGGCGGAGCGCCTTGCCCAGAGCGGCGGTGAAGCGGGCGTTGGTGACGGGCTCCGGGGATACCGCGTTCACCGGGCCGCGGAGGGCCGGGTTCTCCAGCGCGGCCAGGATGATCCCCGTCAAGTCGTCGATGTGTATCCAAGGGAACCATTGCGTGCCGGGGCCCAGCCGGCCTCCGAGGCCGAGTTTGAAAGGCAAGAGCATGCGCCCCAGCGCCCCGCCCCGGGCGGAGAGCGCCACCCCGATGCGCGCGAGCACGACGCGGATACCGAGCGCTTGGGCCTTGGAGGCCTCCTCTTCCCAGAGCGCGCAGAGATCCGCCAGAAAGCCCCGGCCGCGCGAGGTCTCCTCGGTGAGGGGCTCGGCTCCTCGGTCCCCGTAGCAGCCGACGGCCGAGGCGTTGACGAGGACCTTGGGCTTGAGCTTCGCGAGCGAGAGGGCCGAGACGAGGGCGTTTGTCGGTCCGACGCGGCTGTCGATCAGGACGCGGCGGCGAGGCGCGGTCCATGGGGCGTCGGCCACTCCCTCGCCGCAGAGGTTGACCACCGCGTCGGTCCCCTCCAGAGAGCCGCGCCAGGCTCCCTCGGCCCGGCCGTCCCAGAGGAGCCGCGAAGCCCCCGCCGGGAGCGGGCTCGAAGCGCTCCGGGATAAGACGAGCACGGTGTGGCCTGCTCCGAGAAGGCCCGCAGCCAGGGCATGGCCGATGAAGCCCGAACCGCCCGCGATGAGTGCCTTCACGATCCGGCCCTATCGGCCAAGGAGCACCACCGTGCTCCGTCCGTTGGCGAGGTAGTGGTCGGCGGGGGAGAGTTCCACCTCGACTCCCTCCGCCATGAAATCCTCGGGGGAGGGCAGGGAGGTGTCCACGACCCTGCGCCAGCGCAAACCCCCGGGGAGGGGGGGGAGGGAGACGCGCTGGACGGAGGGGTCGGCGTTGAGGATGAAGAAGAGGCGCTCATCGGCTCCGCCTTCGGGGCTCGCGTCAAGCTGGTAGGCCAGCGTGCGGCACTCGGGGTCGTCCCAGCGGGGCGGGCCCAGGTCGGTCCCGAACCAGGCGATGTCCGGGGCGCCGTCGAGGTCCTCATCCGCCGCGGTCAGGAATTTGCGCCGCAGGAGCACCGGGCGCCGCCGGGTGAAGGCCACGGCCATGCGGAAGAAGCGGAGGAAACCGGAGTTCTTGGCGGGCAGGGACCAGTCGTGCCAGCTGATGCCGTTGTCCTGGCAGTAGGCGTTGTTGTTGCCTTTCTGCGTGCGCAGGAACTCGTCTCCTCCCAGGACCATCGGCGTCCCCCACGAGAAGATGAGGTGGCAGGCGTGGTTCTTGGCCAGGCGAAGCCGCAAGGCCAGCACCCCGGGGTCCTCCGTCTCGCCCTCCGCTCCGCAGTTCCAGGAGTGGTTGTCGTTGGAGCCGTCGTTGTTGTGCTCGAGGTTGCCGTCGTTGCGCTTGCGGTCGTAGGAGACCAGGTCGTGGAGGGTGAAGCCGTCGTGGCAGGTGATGAAGTTCACGCTGTTGAAGGCGGAGCGGCCGTCGTCGCCGTAGAGGTCGCAGGAGCCGGTCACCCGCCTTCCCACCTCCCCGAGCATCCCTCCGTCGCCCTTGGCAAAGCGCCGCATGGAGTCGCGGAAGCGCCCGTTCCATTCCGACCAGTCCACCGGGAAGTTGCCGACTTGGTAAGTGCCGATGTCCCAGGGTTCGGCGATGAGCTTGACCCGGCTGAGCACCGGGTCCTGCGACACCGCGTCGAAGAAGGAGCCGGTCCGACTGTAATCGCCGCCGCCCCGGCCGAGCACCGAGGCCAGGTCGAATCGAAAGCCGTCGACATGCATGACCTCCACCCAATAGCGCAGGGAGTCCATGACCAGGCGCACGGCCTGGGGGTGGGCGATGTTGAGGCTATTGCCGCAGCCGGTGTAGTTCATGTAGTGGCGCGCGGGCTCTCCGTGCGGCCCGGAGAGGGCGTAATAGGACGGGTTGTCGATGCCTTTTAGGCATAGCGTGGGCCCAAGTTCGCTGCCCTCGCCGGTGTGGTTGTAGACCACGTCCAAGACCACCTCGATGCCCGCTTTGTGCAATTCGCGCACCAGGGTCTTGAACTCGCCGACCTGGCAGCCGGGACCGCGTCCGGTGCCATAGGAGGACTCCGGGGCGAAGAAGCCCACGGTGTTGTAGCCCCAATAATTAGTGAGCCCCTTGGTCGCCAGGAAATCCTCGACATAGAACTCATGGACGGGAAGGAGTTCCACCGCGTTGACGCCCAATTCCCGGAGATGGGGGATCTTGCCGATGAAGCCCAGATAGGTGCCGGGGAACTGGACCTGCGAGCTCGGGTGGGCGGTGAAGCCCTTGAGATGGGTCTCGTAGATGAGGAGCTTCTCCAGCGGGACTTCGGGAGGGGCGTCTCCCTGCCAGTCGAAGGAGTCGTCGACGACGATGCTTTTGGGGACGATGAAGGCGTTGTCCCGGGAATCCAGGGAGAGGTCCCGGGCCGGGGAGAGGGGGTCGTAGGCCAGGAGCAGGTTGTCTTGGTTGACGAATTTCCCGGTCAGGGCCTTCGCGTAGGGGTCCATGAGCAATTTATGGGGATTGAAGCGCAGGCCGCGCTCGGGCCGGAAATCGCCGGCCACCCGGTAGGCGTAGAGCTGTCCCGCCTTGAGGCCGTGGACGAATACATGCCAGACGAACTTGGTGCGGTACTCGAGCGCGATGACGTCGGTGGGTTCGCCCCGCGGCGTGTCGAAGAGGACGAGGAAGACTTCCTTGGCATGCTGGGAATAGAGGGCGAAGTTGACGCCCTCGGGGGTGAGCGTCGCGCCGCAGGGGTGGTATTTCCCGGGCGAGACCTTGCGGGAGCCGCGGCG
>CAYHRV010000321.1:0-3122 GCA_964359165.1 uncultured Elusimicrobia bacterium | reverse complement strand
CCAACTACTTGCTCGCAGGCTTCGGCCTGTTCTGTTTCATCCTCCTGAGCCTTCCCGTGACGGGCAAGGTCCGGGCCTTCCGGGCCTATGCCGCTTATCTGATGACTCCCCTGCCCTACTACGGCAGCAAGGGCGTCGAACGCCTGGCGTCCTTGCCCTCCGGGGTCGCGCGGATCATCTCCGTCGACATGGAGAACCGCAGGCTCTCCCAGGAGATCAAGGAGGCGGCGCTGCTGCACTTGGAAGTCCAGGCTCTGCGGCGCGAGAACGAGAGGCTGTCCATCTCCCTTTCCCTCTCGACCTCCGCGCCGGGGGCGCTGTGCTGGGCCCGGGTGATGGAGCGCAACCCCCAGACCTGGAACCGTTCGGTGCTCATCGACGCGGGAGAAGACCGCGGGATCGAGGTCAACTCCCCGGTCCTGGGCCTGCGGGGCCGGATCCTGGGGGTGGTGGGGCGGGTCACCGAGGTGGACTCCCGCACGGCCAAGGTGCTCCTGCTGGGAGACGAACTCTCCGCCGCGGCCGCCTATCTCCCCGCCTCGCGCTGGGAGGGCCTCGTGCAGGGAGGCGGCGGGGCGCGCCTGAGGATGAATTACCTCCCGGTGGAGGCCCTCGTCCGCGTCGGCGAGCAGGTCGCGACCTCCCAGACCAGCGCCACCTTCCCGCCGGACCTGCCCATCGGGACCGTCTCCAGAGTCTTCGACCGGGAGCCCTTCACGGCGTTCCAGTCCGTGGAGGTGAGCCCGGCCGTCGAGCCTGGCGCGATCGATGAGGTGATGGTCCTGCGGCGGCGCAAGAGGGGGGCGCGGTGAGCCTCCTGCGGGCGCCGGTCCTCTTCCTGGCCGGCATGTTCCTGGAGTGGTTCTGGTCCACCTACCTCTCCTTCTTCGGGCTCGCTCCCGCGTTCACTCTCATCCTCACGGTCGCCGTAGCCTCCCGCGAGGGGCCGGTGGCGGGCCAGATATACGGCTTCCTGTGGGGGCTTTTCCTCGACGTGCTCAGCACCCATCTATTCGGGGCCGGGGCCCTGGCCTTGACCTTGGCGGGCTACCTGGTCGGGAACCTGCGCCGCCAGATGGACGTGTCCAGCCCTCTGTCCCAGTTCATGGTGGTCGGGACGGTGTCTCTCGCCTTTGACCTCTCCTTGGGCCTGACGGGCCTGGTCTTCGAGCGGCAGTTCTTCTGGGTCGGCTGGAAGGTCTTCCTGCTCGGGACGCTCTACAATTGCCTGCTCGCTCCGGCCGTCTTCTCCCTGGTCCGAAGACCCTCGTCGACCGGGATGTCGCGATGATCCCCTCCGGCGCCGCGATGCAGGAGCGCTTGAGGATGCTCTGGATCGCGTTCTACTGCGGGGTGGCCGTGCTGGGGATCCGCCTCGTCCAGGTCCAGGTCCTGCGCAACGTGTACTACTCCAAGGTGGCCGAGCGCAACCGCACGCAGGTCATCTACCAGACCGCGCCGCGGGGCCGGATCTATGACCGCAACGGCGACACCATCGCCGCCAACAGGCCCACCTTCTCCCTGATCTATCTGCCGAGCAAGAAGACGGGAGCCCTCAACCTCCAGGGCCTGGCCGCCGACCTCTCGGAGGAAATCAACCTGGGCAGGGAAGCCCTGAGCGAGACGCTCCACGACGCCGTGCGCGAACAGGCCGCCATCCACCTGGCCGAGAACCTCCCCTTGAAGGCCATGTTCAAGCTCTCGGAGATCAAGACCATCTACCCCGGCGTCGACCTCATCGTGGAGTCCCAGCGCCATTATCCGCGGGGGGCCTTCGCGAGCCATCTGCTGGGCTACCTCGGCAAGCTCGACCGGCCGGCCTGGCTCTCCCTGCGCAACTCCGGCTACCGGCTGGACTCGCGGGTCGGACGGGCCGGCATGGAGAAGCTCTTCGAGCGCGAGCTCCGCGGGGTGGATGGGGAGATCCGCATGGAGGTCGACGCGCAGGGGCACATCAAGCGCATCCTGGACCAGGTCCCCTGGAAGGCCGGCGGGAACGTCACCTTGAACCTGGACGCGCGCCTGCAGTCCGTGGCGGAGGACGCGCTTAGGGCCTCTCCCTCCGGCCGCGGCGCCGTCGTGGCCATGGACCCTCGCAACGGGGAGGTGCTCGCGTTCACCTCCATCCCGGACTTCGACCCCAATCTCTTCCTCCAGGGGGACAAGGACGGGGTGAGGATGCCGGCGGCGAAGGTGCCGGAGTTCAACCTGGCCATCTCGGGGACCTATCCCCCGGGCTCCACCTTCAAGATCGTCACCAGCGCCGCCCTCCTCAACGAGGGCAAGATGTCTCCGCAGGAAAGGACCTATTGCCCGGGCTCCTATACGGTCGGCAACCGCGTCTTCCGCTGTTGGGAGAAGAAAGGCCACGGCTATCAGGATTGGCTGGGAGCCATCGCGCACTCCTGCGACGTCTATTTCTACCACGCCGGCCTGCGCGTCGGCGGGGAGCTGCTCGAACGCTATGAGAGGATGTTCCGCATCGGAGAGGAGACGCACATCGCCTTGACCGGGGAGAAGCGCGGCAACCGCTTCGGGCCGCAGATGCGCTCCGCCCGAGGAAAATCCTGGTACGACGGAGACAGCGCCAATCTAGCCATCGGGCAGGGGGAACTGCTGGTGACCCCGATTCAGATGGCGGTGTTGATCTCCGCGGTAGCCAACCGGGGGACTCTCTGGCGGCCGCACTTCACCCGGCGCATCGAATACGCCGAAGGCGGGGCCTATGACCAGAAACCCGAGGCCTTGGGGCAGATCACGCTCAAGCCCCAGACCTGGGACCTCCTGCATCTCGGACTGCACCGCGTGGTGGAGGCGGGCACCGGCGGCGGGGTGCGGGTGCCGGGCGTGGCCGTGGCCGGGAAGACCGGGACGGCCGAGAACCCCCACGGGGAGGACCATGCCTGGTTCGTGAGTTTCGCGGGAAGACCGGGGGAGGAGCCTACGCTGGCCTTGGCCGTCCTGGTCCAGCATGGAGGTCACGGCTCCTCCGCGGCGGGCCCCGTGGCGCGCAAGATCATCGAGGCCGCGTTCGCCCCCCCGGCCGGGGCCGCCGGCGCCCCCCCCCCCCCCCGCGCCGCGGCCCGCCCCCCCCCACGCACCCCCCCGCCCCCCCCGCCCCC
>CAYHRV010000320.1:0-3137 GCA_964359165.1 uncultured Elusimicrobia bacterium | reverse complement strand
GGTTTTTCGTTTTTATTTTTTTTTTACTGGTTCTGGTTTTGGGGTGCGCGGGGGGGGGGGGGCCCGGGCGGCGATACTTGTGGGTGCTCTATCCCATGGGAGCGTATTTTCTGGCGGCTCTCACCGCCAAGGTGCAGATCGGGATACGGCACCTCCTGCCCATGATGCCCTTCTTCGTTCTAGCTTCCGGGTGGGGACTTTCGAGGCTATGGGCAAGAGGCCGCGCCGGCGCCGCGGCCTGCGCGCTGCTCTGCGTTTGGGCCGCGGCGTCGGTGCTGAACGCGAGGCCGTTCCTCCTCGCCTATTTCAACGAGGCGGTGGGAGGCCCCTCCAACGGCCGGCATTGGCTGGCGGACTCGAACCTCGACTGGGGCCAAGACCTCAAGACCCTGGCCCGCGACCTGGCGGCCGAAGGAAGCCCGCCCATCTATCTCTCCTACTTCGGGACCGCGGACCCGGCGGCCTACGGCCTACACTACGTCCCGGTCGCCTTCTCGGCCAACGTCGAACGGACCGGCGACGCGGTGGACCCGAGCCTGTCCGGACGAGTCCTCTTCGCCGTGTCCGCGACGAACCTGCAGTGCGTGTATTTCGCGGACAAGACCCTCTTCGACTGGCTCAAGACGCGCGCCCCCCTCAAAGCCCCCGGCGGCTCGATCTTCCTCTACGACCTCTCCTCGGACGCGGAGGGAAAACGGTCCCTGGCCCGGCTCCTCGCGCTCTCGGGCCGCGACCCTGGCTTGTTCGGGAAGCGTCTGTTAGAATAGGCTAGTGCACTAGAATGAGCGAGCTGGAACGCAGGGTAAGACGGTGGCGCTCCGAGCGCTTGAGGGCGCTCTGGCTCGACGGCTCCCTGAGATTCTCCTTCCTGTTGGCCTCGGCCCTCCTCGTAGCCTGCGTCTGCGATAGGCTCTTCTCCCTCCCCCAGGGACTGCGGTGGGCGGTGTTCCTTTCCGGGGCGGCGGCTTTCGCCGCGGGCGCGGTGAGATTCCTCGTTTTACCCTGGCTGAGGCTCTCGCCCTCCGAGGTCCTCGACGGTGCGGTCTCCCGGCATCCGGTCCTAAGTGCGCTCCTGCGCTCCGCCTGGGAGCTTTCCCGGTTCGGGACCCCGCAAGACACTTCCCGGGAGCTCGTCGCCGAGCATCTGCGCAGGACCGAGGAGGTCTTAAAGACTCTGCCTGAGGACCCGGTGTTCCCCGCGCGGCCGCGGCCCGGCCGGGTGCGCAGGCTCGGGGGCCTGGCCGCGGCTTGGGCGCTGGGACTCCCCTGGCTCGGCGTCCAGCCCTTCGGCCGGATCCTGGCTCCCTGGCGCGATATCCCGTTGGAGAGCCTTCTGGTCCTCGAACCCGGGAACGCGAGGGCGCTATGGGGCTCTTCGGTCAAGATAGAAGCGCGCTGGAAAGGGAGGGGAGAGGGCACGGATTCCCGGCCCGAGCTCGAGCTGAGGCAGGAGAGCGGCCCTTGGCAGGCCGCGCCCTGGGATCCGAAGTCCGGCGGCTTCGTCTACACGATCGCCTCCCTCACCTCCCCCGTCGAGTATCGCGCGCGCCATAAGGACCTGCGCAGTTCGGCCTACCGATTGACCCCCGTTCCGTTCCCCAGGTTCACGGAACTCTCCGCCCGACTGCGCCTGCCGGGCGCGCAGTCCAAGTCCCGCGAGCTCAAGCTGGAGGCCGGCGCCGAAATTTCGGCTCTGCAGGGGTCCTGGGTGGTCCTGCGGGGAAAGCCGGACCGGGCGCTGTCCTCAGCGCGCATGTCCCTGTCCACCCTGGCGGGTCCCTCGGCCATGTCGCCCCTCCCCGGCGGAGATTGGGAGGGAAGCTTCCGGCTCATCGAGAGCGGACTGCTCCGCCTGGAGCTCGCCGCCGAGGATTCGATGCGGGACCCCGACCCCGTGCCTTTTCCCCTGCGGGCGCTGGAGGACAAGCCGCCTTCCGTGGAACTGCTCTCCCCGGCCTTCGACGCCGAGATCAGCCCTAGGGAAAGGCTCCCGGTGGCCTTCGAGGCGCGCGACGATTACGGGCTCAGCCGCGTCTCCCTGCTCGCGCGGTTGAAAGACGGGCCCGAGACCGAGATCCCCGTCCGCGCCTTGGAATCCCCCTTGGAGTTCCTCGGGGATTTCAGCCTGGACCTTTCCCGGTTCCCGGCCGGCGCCGAGGTGGAACTCCGGGTCAAGGCCGCGGACGCCGCCTCGCCCCGGGCCCAGTCCTCGGTCTCGGCGCCCGTGATTCTGCGCCTGAGGGATTTCGAAGGACTTCATCAGAAGGCGCGGACCCGCTGGATGTACACCCAGGCGGTTCTGGACATGCTCGCTCAGCGCGAAGCCGCCGCTGAGAAGCACGCGCGCCTCATGGCCCAGTCGGGTCCGGACAAGATGGAGGAATATTCGCGCATCCAGCGCGGCCTCGACGAGGTCCTGGACAAGGATTGGGACCGGGCGTCCTCCGCTCTTGATGAGCTGACCCAAGCGCTCTCCGAGGACCCCTACGCCAATCCCGGGATGGCCGAGACAGCCAAGGCCGCTTCCCGGGCCATGAAGGAGATGCGGGGCGAAGAGTTCGGCAAGGCCAAGGAGGCGGGCCGGTCCGGCGAGCATGAGCGGTCCGCGCGCCTTCACCAAGCCCTCAAGGAGAAGGTGGGCCGGACTTCCGAGCTTTTAAAGGAAGGCGGCGAGGTGCAGGCCTTCCAGGATTATTGGAACGAGGCGCACCGCATGGACCAGGCGGGTTCCGAGCTCAGTGGGAAGATCGAGCGCATGGCCCAGGGCGGGAAGACCCCGAGCGCCGAGGAGCTCAGGGAGCTCAAGGAAGCCTTCGATTCCCTGAAGTCCCAGATGGAGGCTCTGACGCGCTCCATCCAGTCGCTTCCCAAGGCCGAGCCGGGGAGCCCCAAGGACAAGAACAGGAAGACCTTCGTGGTCCCCCTGGGCCAGGCTGCCTCCACGATGAACGCCCTCCAGAACGCCCTGGCGGCCGGGGATTTCAAGGCCGCGGCGCGCATCGCCAAGAAGCTCTCCGAGGACCTGGCCAAGGTCCGCCAGAGCATCGCGGACGCGGCGCGCGCCCAGGCGGCGCAGAGCCCAGGCGAGCAGGCCGCGCGCAAGATGGACGAGGCTCTGGACCTCTGGCGCGACGTGG
>CAYHRV010000319.1:0-3139 GCA_964359165.1 uncultured Elusimicrobia bacterium | reverse complement strand
CCCCCAATCGGGCCGCATCCAGATATTAGCGCAGGGCAATCCCATCGAATTTCGCGTCGAGATGGTCCCCACGGTCTACGGGGAGTCCTGCGTCATGCGCATCCTCGACCGAAAGAGCGTGCAGGTCGACATCATGAAGATGGGCTTCATGCAGGACACCCTCGACAAGTTCCTGGGCCTCTTGAAAGGCATCGGCGGCAAGAAGAACTTCGGCCTCATCGTGGTCTGCGGCCCCACCGGCTCCGGCAAATCGACGACGCTGTACGCCGCCCTCAACCACGTCAACCGTCCCGACATCAAGATCCTGACGGCCGAGAACCCCGTCGAGTACAACCTCGACGGCATCGTCCAGGTCCCGGTCAACCCCGACCTCAAGCTCGGCGAGGACAAGAAGTTCGACTTCCCCGCGGCCCTGCGCTCCTTCCTGCGCTTGGACCCCGACGTCATCATGGTCGGCGAGATCCGCGACCAGGAGACCGCGCATATCGCCATGGAGGCCGCCATGACCGGCCACCTGGTGTTCTCCACGGTCCACACCAACGACGCGCCCTCCACGCTCTCGCGCTTGACCGACATGCACATCCCGGAATTCATGGTCGTCGCGACTTTGAAGGCGGTCATGGCCCAGCGTCTTTCCCGGCGCCTCTGCGAGAAATGCAAGGAGGCGCACGACCCCACCGAGGATGAGACCAAGATCTTCAAGGAGAACAAGGTCGCTCTTCCCCCGGGCAGCAAGCTCTTCGGGCCGAAGGGCTGTCCGGAGTGCAAGGGCGGCGGCTACAAGGGGCGCGTGGGCATGCACGAGCTCCTGGTGATGAGCGACGAGATGCGCGCCTTCTGCCTTCAGACCGTGGCCGCGGACATGGTGCGCGTGGCCGCCTGCAAGCAGGGCATGCGCATGATCGTGCAGGACGGGCTGGAGAAGGTCAAGATGGGCCTGACCACGGTGCGCGAGGTGCTCGGAGGCACGGAATAATGCCCGAGACCGCCGAGACCAAGACCCCGGGCCCGGGGAAGATGGACGTCAACACCGCGCTGGAGCTCTTCAACATCGCGGGCACCCTGAGCTCCACCCTCGATCTGGACTTCCTCCTCCAGAAGATCGGCGCCGCGGCCGAGGCCCTCCTCGACAGCGAGGCGAGCTCGACGATGCTCGTCACCGACGACAAGAAGAGCCTCTTCTTCAAGGTGGCCTCCGGCGAGAAGGCCAAGGCCCTGCGGACCATGACGCTCCCCATCGGCCAAGGCATCGGCGGCTGGGTGGCCCAGAACCGCAAGCCGCAGGTGGTCAACGACGCGCAGAAGGACGAGCGCTTCGCCGGCAAATTCGACAAGGCTTCCGGGTTCATCACTCGCTCACTCCTGGCCGTGCCGATGGTGTATCGCGGCGAGATCGTGGGCGTAGTCGAGGTGCTCAATAAGCGCAACGGGTCCTACACCGAGGAGGACATCGGCCTGCTCACGAGCCTGGCTTCCCTGGCCTCGGTGGCCATCACCAACTCCAAAGTCATCTCCGAGCAGAAGAACTTCTTCTCGCACGTGATGGAGCTCCTCTCCACCATGATCGAGACCACGCGCAACAACATGGAGGGGCACCCGGCCCGCTCGGCCAAGCTCGCCTGCGCCATCGGCCGTCTCCTGGGCGTCGACGAGTACGAGTACCGTATGCTCTATTACGCCGGCGTCCTGCACGACGTGGGCTACATCGCCCTGGGCAACCGCGCGGTGCTCCTGGACATGGGATTTACGAACGCCTCCGAGGAGAACCACCCCACGCTCTCGGCCAAGCTCCTGGAGGGGATCAAGATGATCGAGGGCGCCCTGCCCATGATCCTCGGCCACCATGAGAGCTTCGACGGGACGGGCTATCCCAGCAGGCTCAAGGGCGAGGAGATCCCCCTGGGGGGGCGCATCCTCCATCTCGTCGAGCAGGTGGAGGAGCTGCGCATGGTGGGCCTGCGGGGCGAGGACCTCTATCGCAAGGCGGGGCAGGAGGCTCACGACGGGGCCGGGACCCGGTTCGACCCCCAGGTCGTCGAGGCTTTCGAGGAGCTCATGAAGAACCCCGGAGGCGCGTGGTAAACGAGCGTCCCTTCCGCGTGCTGGTGGCCAAGCCCGGCCTCGACGGCCACGACCGGGGGGCCAAGGTGGTGGTCCGCGCCCTGCGCGACGCGGGCTTCGAGGTCATCTACACCGGCATCCGGCAGACCCCGGAGATGATCGCCCGGGCCGCTTTGCAGGAGGACGTGGACGCCGTGGGGCTTTCCCTCCTCTCCGGCGCGCACATGACGCTCTTCCCCAAGGTGGTGGAGCTGCTGCGCAAGGAAGGCCTCAAGCGGGTGCTGGTCTTCGGGGGGGGCATCATCCCCGAGGAGGACGTGCCCGCCCTCAAGAAGAAGGGCGTCGCCGGGGTCTTCGGCCCGGGCACTCCCACCGACGATATCGTCGCCTTCCTGCGCCGGCACCTGGGATCGAAACCCGCGGGTCGTAGTGGCGCGCGCGCATAGCCGTCCTGCAGGCTCCGATCTCGAGTCCCTGGCCGAGCGCGTGCTCGAAGGCGACCAAGCCGCGGCCTCCCGCGCCCTGAGCCTGGTCACCGACGAAAGGGAGGGCTGCGGGGAGTTGCTCGGCCGCCTCTTCTCCCGCCGCAAACGGTCCCACAAGATCGGTCTCTGCGGCCCGCCTGGAAGCGGCAAATCCTCCCTCCTCAGCAAGATGACCGCGGGCTTGCGCGCTCGGGGCGAAACGGTGGGCGTGCTTGCCGTGGACCCCACGAGTCCCTTCACCGGAGGCGCCTTCCTGGGCGACCGGCTGCGCGTGGCCGAACACTCCCTCGACCCCGGGGTCTTCATGCGGAGTCTGGCCTCCCGCGGCATGATGGGGGGGCTCAACCCCACCATCTTCGGCGCCGTCCACATCCTGGAGGCCTGCGGCTTCGACCGCATCCTCATCGAGACCGTGGGCACGGGGCAGGACGAGGTGGAGATCGTCCATGCCGTGGACACCGTGCTCTGCGTCAGCGCTCCCTATCAAGGAGACGAGTTCCAGGCGATGAAAGCCGGCGCCATGGAGATCGCGGACCTCTTCGTCGTCAACAAGGCGGACTTGGCCGACATCTAGAAGGCCCTGGCGAGCCTGC
>CAYHRV010000318.1:0-3150 GCA_964359165.1 uncultured Elusimicrobia bacterium | reverse complement strand
CCGCTCGAGGGAGGAGCCAAGGATTGGGGAGACGCCCACAACCTCTACCTGCACCAGTTCGCGGAAAGGGGCCTGCTGGGGACGGCCGCTCTGCTCTGGCTGCTCGCCGCGTTCTGGTGGAGGTCCCTGGCCAGGGCGAGGGAACACCCGGGCGCGGAGAACCTCTGGGCCTACGGGACGGCCACGGCTTTCCTCGTCATGAATCTCACCGAGACCGCTTTCCAGACCGAGCTGGCATGGATGCTCGTGTTCTTCGTATGGCTTTGGGCCGAGGCGGCACACAGGAGGAAGGCAGATGCCCACGACGACTCACTCTAGGACGGACGGCCCGCACGGGATCATCCTCTCCCGCCCCGCGCGCGGCGCCCGCGGGGCCGGGGCCCGCGCGGTGTTCCTCGACCGGGACGGAACGCTCATCCACGACCGGCCGGGCTTCTACCTCCGGCGGCCCGAGCAGGTCCGCATCTACCCCTTCACCGCCCAGGCCCTGCGCCTGCTTCGGCGCGCCGGCTTCCGGCTCATAATCGTGTCCAACCAGAGCGGCATCGGCCGGGGATTCTTGGACTTGAAAACCCTCGCCCGGGTGCATCGCCGCCTACTGGCCGGATTGCGTCGGGGCGGAGCGGGTCTCGACGGCATCTATTTCTGCCCCCACGCGCCCAAAGACCGCTGCCGCTGCCGAAAGCCCTCCCCTCTGCTCGCCCGAAAAGCCGCGCGCGAGATGCGCCTCTCGATCCCTTCCTCCTTCGTCGTCGGAGACAAGAAGGTGGACGCGGACCTCGCCAAAGCCCTGGGCATCCCCTGCGTCCAGGTGGCCACGGGCCACGGCAAGGAACAGCGCCGGCTCTACGGCCGCCGCCTCACGGCCGCGCATCTCAGCGGCACGCTCCTGAGCGCCGCGCGCTGGATAATCCGCCGCACGGGAGCGGCCGTATTGCTCTTGGCCGCTGCGCTCCCCCCGTCCTTCGCACAGGATCCTTCGACCGCACCGGCGGCCGCGCCGTCGCCATCCCTAGCGACGCAAGCGCCCGCCGCCGACACGACGGCGGGCGGTCTCTCCCCCTCCACGACCACGGCGGCGGTGGAAACGCCGGCTCCCGTGCCGGTGCAGGAGCATTCCAAGCTCCGCATGGACTGGGAGGCCGCGGCCGCTCCCGAGAGCTTGATCAAAGTCATCCCGGCCGGGCCGGAGTTCTCCAAAGTCCCCTGGTTCCCCGAGCACCTGGAGTTCGACGTCAAGTGGGGGATACTCTCCGTGGGACAGGCGACGCTGGCCTCGCAGGAGACCGTGGAACTGGCCGGACAGCCGGCGTTCCGGATCGTCTCCGAGGCCCGCTCCAACGGGTTCTGCGACGGGTTCTACACGGTGCGCGACCACAACGAGTCCTGGATCCATCCCTCCTCCAAGCGCTCCCTGGGCTATCTTAAAAGGCTCCGGGAAGGGCACTTCTTCCGCGACGAGTGGGTCCTCTTCGACTACGGACGCAACGCCTTCTACGCCAAGCGCCTCGATAAGGACGGGACACTTTCCACGAGCACCGGGACCATCCCCGGCGACGTCATGGACATCCTATCGAGCATGTATTTCATCCGGCCCCACAAGCTCGAGGTGGGCTCCGAGGTGATCCTCGACGTCAACGACAAATCGAACTGGCCCCTCATGATCAAGGTCACGGGCAGGGAGAAGGTCAGCGTCCCCGCGGGGAAGTTCCAGGCGCTGATCGTCGAGCCCCACCTGCGCCGGGAGGGGATCTTCATACAGAAGGGAAAGCGGCTGCGGGTCTGGATCACCGACGACGAGCGCCACATGCCGGTGCTCATGCGCGTGGAGGTCTTCTTCGGCCACATCTCGGCCTACCTGCGCAAGATAGTTCGTTCTCCCTGATGTCCTGTCTGATATAGCTCTGGGCAGGAAACCGTCGGGAGCTTTCTTTAGGATTAGCCTGGGTCCCCCTCCCACCCCTGATGCGCAGCTGAAAAGTGGCTCATGACGGGACGCCATGGGCTCGACCTAGGTCGTTATCGGCGCGAGCACGGAGCCCGGGGCGGAGTTGCGCCTTGGGCTAATCGGTGCCAGGCTTAAGCATCCGTTCCGGAACGGATGCTTAAGCCTGGCACTCTATTACGAAGGGTCAGCCGCCAGGGGCTGGCCTGCGGAAATCACCCGGCTGGCCCATAGACCCCACTCACACTATACCGGCATGAGCCTAAAAAGCACGGTCCTGTTAACGGGTCCATACTTCTCCCGGAACGAGTAAGGACCTGTTTAAGGTGCGTCTGACCAGCATCAAGCATCAGCATGGCGGAACCCATATCTTTCCGTTATAATCCAGGAAATGTCCGGTTCCACCCGTTTCCTGAAATACCAAATGCCGAAATTGAAAGTTAGCCGGATAAACAATCGAAGATGAAACTCTTACCCTGGTGGCTATTTATCATCTCCACGATTATGACCGAAATCCTTGGCAGCGTCCCCAAAGCCAAAGCCGCCGAACGCCAACAGTTCTCGATTGAGTCAACGGCAAAGAAGTGGCAACAAGCGATCCATTCGAAACGTTATGATCGGGCCCGCACACTCTGCGAGTCCTGGCTGGGGGCCAATACTAATGCGCGAGTCAAAGCGGAGGCCCACAAATGCCTCGCGAATGTCGAACTGGCAAGCTCCACTGGCACAGCGCCGATTGGAACGAGCGACATTGTCGTCGGACCAAGACCGCCATGGTACCTTGACCCTGGTGCTAGCCGTGCGATCAAGCACCTAACCGACGGAATTACACTCTCGCCCGACGATATCACCATCCATCAAGGACGCCTCCATATCGTGTCTTATTCCTTATATCGCAATGAACTTCCGCGATACCTGAAGCTGACCCTAAATACCTACCCCCAGAGGGAGGGGCTTCACTACTGGTTGGCCTATTGCGAAGAGCTTGAGACATATAAGGATTTCGGGCTGATGATGGAATTCCTCCACGTACTGGAAGAGCGATTCCCTAATGAGGCACGAGTTCATGCTCGCCTCCGCGAATTATTCTCAGAGACGGCGAAGGACGGCCAGGCTTTATCTCACGCGAAACGGGCGATCGAACTGGATCCAAAGGATGCGGAGAATGTCTGGCAACTAGGGATGATTCAGCGGCGATTAGACGC
>CAYHRV010000317.1:0-3155 GCA_964359165.1 uncultured Elusimicrobia bacterium | reverse complement strand
GTTCCGGAACGGATACTACATGAGTGGCACCGCTGGCGCATGGGAAACTTGCCGATTCTGTAAAGTATCCAGGGTGTTACTCCGAGTAACACCTCTGCGCATTGACGCCCGCCTATCCGGGGCCCAAACTATCCTGTCATGCCCCGGAGGCCGCCATGCTCACCAAGATCCCCAAAGGTCTGATCCTGGAAAGCGATCCCCGCGTCTGCCAGATAGGCCATCCGGCCCCGCCGTGGCTCGTCAATTACGCCGACCTCATGACTGAGTTGACCTGCTTCTTCGTCCTGCTTTTGGCGTTTTCCGGGCCTCTGAATAAAAAAGTCGTGGAGACTGGAGCCCGGATCGAGAACGGCATGCTCGGACAAGGGACTCCGGGGGGGATTACATACACAAAGGAGGGGTTCGCTCTTGTCGTCTTCGATAGGGAAGGGGAGGCGGCGCTCTTCGAGAGCGGAGAATCGGCGCTGACCGTCGAGATGAGGAAGGTGTTGGATGGATTGGCTCCCCAACTCCTCCCACTCCTGAAAGAGAACGACCTGATCGTGGAAGGCCATGCCGACAACACCGCGATACGATCTCCGGAATACCCGTCGAACTGGGAACTCTCCACCGCCAGGGCCATGGAGGTGGTCCACTATCTGGTGGATCGATGGGATTTCCCTCCGCAACGGCTCGCGGCGCTTGGGTATGGAGAATTCCGCCCGCAGGCGCCCAACGATACGCGGGAGAATCGAGCCAGGAATCGCCGCGTGGTCTTTGTCATCAAGGCTTCCTCTAGGAAGCCTGGGCCCAACGAGGCCCATGGCGCGGAAAAACCTTCACCGTCGGATCGAAACGGGGCGAGGGGTGGTCCGAGTCTTGGCCGAGGGGGCCTGACATGGGGGAGGGGTCCGGTGGACCCCTCCGCCCACGGGCCGTGCGTTGTTGGGGTGGGGGCCGGGCCAGAAAAGGAGAGCGCGCGGGGCGAGTTAGGAGCGGCGGCCGAACGGAGAGGCCGACCGCGTACCCCGAGCGCAAGACTCGGACCACCCCTCGTCCGTTCTTATCCCAGTTGGGCTTTTACGCGGCGCTCGGCCGAGAGCGTCACGTTGTCGAGCAGGCAGGCCACGGTGAGCGGCCCCACTCCGCCGGGCACCGGGGTCAGGTAGGAGGCCCTCTGGGCGGCCCCCGCGTGGTCCACGTCCCCTTGGACCGTCTTCCCCGAGACATGGATGCCCGCGTCCAGGATCACGGCGCCGGGCTTGAGGTCCGAGCCTCGGATGAGCCCCGGGACCCCCGTCGCGCTCAAGACGATGTCTGCGCGCGAGAGATGGGAGGCCAGCTCGCGCGTCTTGGAGTGGCAGAGCGTCACCGTGGCGTCCAGGCAGGAGAGCAGGTGAGCGGCCGGACGCCCCACGATGCGCGAGCGGCCCACCACCACAGCCGACTTGCCCGCCAGTTCCAGGCCCGTCTCCAGGAGCAGGCGGATGGCCGCGCCCGCCGTGCAAGGGAGGAGGACGCCGGAGGATTGGAGTTCCTTGAAGGTCTTGATAGAGTACAGGCGGCCGAGGTTGGCCGTGGTCACGCCCTCCACGTCGCGGTCCGGGCAGATGGCGTCTATGATGCGTCGGGCGTCGAGACCCTTGGGCAGGGGGACCTCCAGCATGATCCCGTCGAGCGTCGCGTCCGTGGCTAGGTCCTTTAGGATGGCCAGCACGTCGGATTCCGGCACGGCTGCGTGCAGGGCCTCGACCGTGGTCTCGACGCCGGCTTCCTTGCAGGCTTGGAGCTTGCTGCGCAGATAGACCTGGGAGGAGGAGTCCCCGCCGATGGCGAGGATGGCCAGCCGGGGGGGGGAGCCGCGCTGCTGCGCGATCTTTGCGGCGCGCTCCCGTATGGAAACAAGGAGCTTCTCGGCGAGGGGCTTTCCCCGCAGGGCCTTGGCGCTCATCGGCTCGAACACCCCAGTTCTTTCTCCACCCGGTCCAATATGCGCAGGAGCATGGAGAGCACCGGGGCCTCGCGGCCCGTCCGGCGGGCGGCCCGCACGAAGGGGCCCAGGATGTCCCGCGCCTCCGTCCGCCTGCGGGAGGCCAGGTCCTGGGCCATGGAGTTGACTTGGTCCGGAGCCCTGCGGCAGCCCGCCAGGAGCGTCCGTTCCGGACGCCGGGTCAGGGGTTCGATGCCCTGCGCCCTCATCAAGGAGAAGGCCTCCCGGCCCGCCGCGCCGAGGAGTTCCCGCAGGCCGGCGCTCTTGGCCAGTTCCCCGTTGGTCTTGAGCGCCAGGGCTCCGATGGGGTTGAGCGCCGCGTTGAAAGCCGCTTTGGTCCAGAGCAGGCGCCGGGCGGAGGGCGCCCTCCGCACCCCCCACCCCGCACCCCGGAGCAGGCGCGCGGCCGCGGCGAGGGCCGCCGGGTTCGCTTCGGAGCGGGAGAGCGCCACGGGTCCCCGCCCGGTGAGCCGCACCGAGCCGGGGGTGGGGCGCATGGCCGCGAAATAGCAGGAGCCCAGCACCGTGCGCCGCCTTCCGAAGGCCCGGAGTATGGGGGCGGCATGGTCGATCCCGTTAAGGAGGCTGACGACGGCCGTCTTGGGTCCGGCGAGGGGGGCCGCAGAGCGCAGGGCGGCGGGGATGTCCCTGGACTTCACGCAGAGGAAGAGGGCCTCGCAGTTCCCGCGCGGGGCTTCAGAGCCAGCGAACTCCAGGTCCCGGAGGATGCGGGCGCGGCCCGAGACGCCGGCGTAGGAGAGCCCCTCGCGCCGCAGGCTCCGCAGGCGCGGCCCCTCGCGCCCGACCAGGACCACGCGCAGGCCCGATCCCAAGAGGGAGGCCGCGAGCGTTGCGCCGACCGCGCCGGGCCCGACCACCGCGATATACCCAGCGTCCCCCCCGCGGGGGGACGCTCGGTGAGGGGGCGGCTTCCGTGTTATAGAGGATTTCCTTTTCACTACGGCGAGTCTATCAGAATGGGATGGGAAAGGGAAAGCCCGGCTCAAAGGAGCCGGGCTTTGCCTACGGCAGGGCCTTTCTTAGGCGTTGACCATCTTCGCCCGAGAGACGTCGCCCTTCTTGTCGAGATAATAGAGGAAGCCGGATTCCTTCTTCAGGCCGACCTCGAGGACCTTGGCGGGCTTTCCGCCCTTCTTGCCGCCGCGAGCCATCTTCGCGCGGGAGA
>CAYHRV010000316.1:0-3189 GCA_964359165.1 uncultured Elusimicrobia bacterium | reverse complement strand
TACATAGCTCACGCTATGCGCGCTCCTCACGCCTAGAAATCGGCTCAACATCGGGTCTCCGAAATGCACCCCTTATTTCATTGCGAGCCCTTAAGCCGCCAAGCGCATCCGGACGCCTCCTGCGCCTCCTCTTTGTCCCCCTCCTTCTGGCCGCCGCACATTCGCCGGCGCGCGCCGTCTTCATCGCCGAGGAGATGGACGCCGTGGACACCGAACCCCTCTTCGACTCCGAATACTTCCTGGACCTCCTCGGCTTCGCGCCTCCCTTGGACTGGCAGTGGGATTGGCTCGCTTCCTCCGGCGGCTATCTCGCCAACGGGGCGAGCCTCGACCGCTCCGACCTGCTCTGGGAGGCCGATCTGCGCTTCTCCCGCAAGCTCGGCGAGCGCTTCGGCTTCCGCTACGACCTGCGCCGCCGGGGAGACAAGGACCTCGACGCGCTGCACCAATGGCTCTCCATGGAAGCGCGGACCTGGCGCGGGCTCACCCTCGGCGTCTTCGGGGAGCCCGAGTTCGCCAAGGAGAACGCGGACATGGGACTGCTCGCGCGCTGGGAGGCCGGGCCCTGGACTCTGGCCGCTTCGCGCAATGCCGTGGACTTCAACTTCAACGAGCGGGGCCGCACGACGCAATCCTATCCCCGCAAGCCCGTCACCTACGAGTTCGCCGCGAGCCGGCGCTCGGGCCAAGACAGGGTCTGGGCGGCCTGCGAACTCGACGCTCCGCTCGAACGCGCCGTCCCCGCCTCCAACCGTCTCTACGCCTACCGCCGCACGCGCGCGGCCCTGCGCTGGGACCGCGTCCCGGCTCCCGGCGGCCGGGGCTGGAGCGCCGGCTACTCCATCGACCTCAAGCGGGAGTCGGACGCCTTCTCCCCCGATCCATCGGCGCAAAGCCTCTCCTCGCGGCGCGCGGTCCACGAACTCTCCCTGGCCGGGACCGTTCCTCTCGACCCCGGAAACTCCCTCGAGGCCGGCGGCCGTTTCCTGAAACGCTCCGCGCAAGTCGAATCCCCCAACGCCCCCCTGGGATCGAGCGAGCACCGGCGCTGGGAATTCGCCCCCTATGCCCGCTGGCGCAGGACGCTCCGGCCCTGGGCCGTCTCCGAACTGGGGGTCTTCCTGAGCTATGGGGAGATACGGCGCCGCTTTCCCTTAGACCCCTCGCGGGGTTGGGCGCAACGATCGTTGGAGGCCAAGTTGGGCGCGGGCATCGACCTGCTCTCGGGACGCTCGGGACGCGTCGGCATCTACGCGCATTTCGACCTCGACGACGCCGACCGCCATCTCTGGGACGGCGGGAACATCCGGGCCATGTTCCTGTTCTAATCAGGGAAGCAAGGGAGGGCCCGGGCGGGGGACATGCTCGAGCGCGCCTTCAGCAGGACGGCGTGGAGCGCCGAGCCCTTCCTCGCAAACAAGCCGCCCGCCGGCGAGCCGTGGACGAGCGCCCACTCGGGCCTGCCCTCCGTCTTCTCGAAGGCGGGGGCTCCCCGGCGGACCAGGACCAGATCGGTCTCGGGCCTGTCGATGAGGTCCGACCAGCCCTCCGTGCCGCGCAGGAAACGCAGGTTCTCCGCTTGGATCTCCGGGGGGTAGGCCGTCTCCCTGCGGCCGTCGATGGATACCTTGACCCGAGGACCCAGATGCCAGATCGCGTATTCCCCCCATTGAAAATCGACGGCGAGGTTGCCCGCGGCGCCGCTCTGTTCAAGAAGGGCCACGGCTTCCCGCGGCCATTGCAGCCCCTGCGTCCCGATGCACCCCAGATTTCGCCAGCCGAAGAAGAGGAAGACGGCGCAGGCGAGGGCGTCGACGGCGGCCTCGAAGGAGGATCCGGCCTCGCCCAGGCGGGGCTTTGGCTCCTCCGGGACCAGCCTGCGCCACGCGTCGCCGACATGTTCCCCGGACAAGACGAGCATCCCGAGCGCGCAGAGCAGGGTATGGCGCAAGGCGATGAACGGGAGCGCGCAGAGGCAGAGGAAGACGGCGAATTGCGCGCGGCCCCGCTCCCGCCGCGTGAACGCCCAACCCAGGCCGCAGAGGAGGAGCAGGCCCAAGAAATGCGCGCCCGAAGCGCTCCAGAGTTCGAGCGGCCGCCACTCGGTGATCTCCGGCCTTGGACCGACGGCCGTCCTCAAGAGGAAGCCCCAGAGCCGCGCCCCGTACGGGTTGAGCAGGGTCCCGCCCGCGGCCGCCGCGAGCGCGGCCGCGCCCCTTCGCTGGACGAGGGTCCAGACCGCGAGGGCGCCCAGGCCGGCCAAAAACCCCCCATGGAGGTTCGCCCACAGCGCGAAGAGGCCCAGCGTCCACGCGGGCGCGGGCCCGCCGGAGCGCTCGCCGGCCTCCAGGCGGATCAGCAGCGCGGCGAAGAGCAGGCTGGTGAAAGCATCCGGCCGCAGGGTCACATAGCGCGGGTGCAGGAGCGGCAGGAAGGGGAGCAGGATGAGAATCGCCGTCCGGAGCGGGGAGATGTCCCGTTCCCGCAGATGGCGGTAGAGCAAGCCGGCCAGGAGGAGATAGAGGGAGACCTTGAGCAAGGAGAGCCCCCAAGCGCCCAGCAGGGAATACGCCGCGAAAAAGACCGCCTCTGAAAGCCACTCATGGTCGATCCAAGGAGTCCCGCGCGTCAGATAGGAGTAGGGGTCTTCGCGGACGAGCCTGCCCGTTTCCCATATATCCCGGCCGAAGGCGAGATGACCGGGGAGGTCGACGTCGCCCGTGGTCTTGGAGAATAGGAAGAAAAGGAGCCCGAAGAGCAGGAGAACGGAGCCGCAGGGGACTCGCACCCCGGGATTATATCTTGTTACCATGCAACGGCATGCGCTTCACGGCCGACCTGCACATCCACTCCCGCTTCTCCCGGGCCTGCAGCAAGCAGTTGACTCCGGAGGCGCTCCATCTCTGGAGCCAGCTCAAGGGCGTCGGCGTGCTCGCCACCGGGGATTTCACCCATCCCGCCTGGTTCGCCGAGCTCAGGGAGAGGCTTGTCGAGGCTGAGCCCGGGCTCTGGCGGCTCAAGAGCCCGCTGGCCGCGCGCG
The DNA here is from genome assembly GCA_964359165.1 of uncultured Elusimicrobia bacterium. GTDB lineage: Bacteria > Elusimicrobiota > Elusimicrobia > UBA1565 > UBA1565 > CAYHRV01. Next base: position 149 of record CAYHRV010000316.1, on the reverse strand, counting down.
TCGACCGGGAGGTCCCGGCCGGCTGCCGGGCGCCGGTCCGCTTCCTCCTCTCCGTGGAGGTGAGCTGCATCTACAAGAAGGCGGGCCGCGGGCGGCAAGCGGCCCCCCCGGTGTACGCGCCGGGTGTGGGGGGGGCCGGGCCCAGCAAA
>CAYHRV010000315.1:1885-3224 GCA_964359165.1 uncultured Elusimicrobia bacterium | reverse complement strand
AGCAGGAAGGGGGCGCGGCGGGAGCGGAAGGCCGAGGCCTCCGCGTCGAAGAGCATGATGACGTCCTTGGCGCGGGCCCCGGCCTCGTAGAGCTGGCGGAAGCGCCCCGTGCCCACCATCCGGGCCATCTCGTCGAAGCGGACGCCGAACTCCATGGGGTGCAGGTCGCGCAGGGCGCAGACGAGGACGGCGAAGAGATGCAGGGGCCGGGCTTTCTCCCGGTCCGTGATGCGGATGCGCACCCCGCGCGAAAGTTCGCCTTGGAACACGCTCTTGTCCGGGGTGAAAGAGGCCTCCTCGAACTCGAAGCCCGGCAGTTGGGCGGCCTTCAGGCGCTTGAGCACGCTTTTGGCCTTCATCCACGGCGCTCCCACCCAGCGGAAGGGGATGGGCGTCCCGCGGCCCACCGAGACGTTGGTCGCCTCGAAACAGCCGATGCCCGGATAGAGCGCGGCGGCGTCGAGGTCCGGCATGTTGGGGGAAGGTTTGGTCCAGGGCAGGCCGGTCTGATCGAACCACATCTCCCTGCGCCAGCCGCGCAGGGGCACCACCAGGAGCCGCGCGCCGAGCTTGGCCGTGATGTTGTGCAGGCGCGCGAGCTCGCCGACCGTCATGCCGTGGCGCACGGACACCGGGAAGTACGCGGTGAAATGCCGTATCCCATCCTCGAGGATGGGGCCCGAGACCGCCTCCCCGTTGATGGGGTTGGGGCGGTCGAGCACCACGAAATCCAAGTTCCTGCGGGCCGCGGCCTCCATGGCCAGGGCCATGGTCGTCGGATAGGTGTAGAAGCGGGCGCCGACGTCCTGGACGTCGAAGACCAAGGCGTCCAACCCGGAGAGCATCTCGTTGGTCGGAGTCTGGGTGCTCCCATAGAGGCTGAAGATGGGGATGACCTTGCCGTCGGGAAGCTTCAGGGAATCGGTGGAGACCGCGGCGTCCTCGACGAGGCCTTTGAAGCCGTGCTCCGGGGAGAAGAGCGCCTTGAGCTGGACCCCCTCGGCTTGCGCGAGCACGAGGGCGGTCGGGCGCAGGGAGCGGTCGAGTCCCGTGTGGTTGGTGATCAGGCCCACGCGCTTGCCCTTGAGCTCCTGGAAGCCGTTGACCTCCAGCACGTCGATGCCGGTCAATACTTCTTCGGCCCGCGCCGGCGTCGAAGGCGCGGGCCCCGCAAGGAAAAGGACGCCGGTCAAAAAATACTTCGCGTATTTATTGAGTACGCTGGCGAAGATCACCGCTTCGATGGATTCCGTTGTATCTTCCAAACGCAGGAACATCATCAACTCGCCTTTTTTGGAGAGTATTTTTTTTGCCTCTGCCACCATGCCTATGGTTGTTA
>CAYHRV010000315.1:0-1875 GCA_964359165.1 uncultured Elusimicrobia bacterium | reverse complement strand
GGCAAGGAAAAGGACGCAGGTCAAAAAATACTTCGTGTATTTCTTGACCCGCGTCGTCACCTCTGCCTCGGCGGAAGCTTCTTTATCAGGAGGTAGAGCTCCCCGGCGTCCCAGACCTGCGTGGCGAGGGACTTGGCTTGGGCTCCATGACCGACATAGAGGTCCACGCGGCCCGGCCCTTGGATGGCTCCCCCAGTGTCCTGGCAGAAGACCAGGCGCGAGGTCCCGGCCTTGCCGAGCAGAGCGCCTGAAGCGTCGGTCTGGATCAGGGGGAGGCGGATGAAGGCGGCCGCGCCCAGGGGGGAGAACGCGGGGTCGACGGCGATGGAGCGGCCGGCGACGAGCGGCTGGTCGGTCTTGCCGAATGGCTCGCCTCCCGGGGGGACGCCGACGAGCTCGAAGAAGGTGTAGCGGGGGTTCTGGCTAAGGAGCCAGGATTCGCCCTCGGGGTGCTCATGGAGGTAGCCGACGAGCCGTTCCCGGTTGAGGTCCTCGCGCTTGAGCGCTCCCGATCCGGCCAGGGCCAGGCCGACGCTCCGGTAGGGCAGGGCGTTGGTGGCCGCGAAGCGGGCCAGGCGCAAGGTCCCGTCGGGGAACTCGAGCAGGCCCGAGCCCTGGATGTGAAGGTCGAGGCGGTCGAACTGGTCCGCGAGCCAGGCGATCTCGAGGCCGCGCCCCTCCAGGGCTTTGCGCACGTCGATGTCTCCCCGGTCGAAATAGGGGACGAAGCGGCCGACCGAGGGATAACCCGAGGAAGTGTGACTGAGCCCTTCGGCGATGGAATGCCGCTTCCGATCTCCGTCGGAAAGCGGCCCGCCTCCGATGTCTTGGAAGCGGCCGACGATGCTCTCCCCCTTCCATTTCTCCTTGAACGCGCCGAGGTCGGCCTCGATGAGGTCCGGAGGCTTGCGGTAAAGAGGATAAGGGAAAGCGCTCGACTTTTCCGGACTCGCCTTGAGCACGGGCTGATAATACGCGGAGAAGAAAGCCCCGGGACCGCCGGTGGAGCCCCGGACTCGGTAAAGGTCGAACTCCTCCTTGAGGCGGGAGGTGAGCTCCTCAGGGGTCTTGGTTTCCTGCCGGATGCGCGCGAGGGCGCGGGCGCCATCGAGCAGGAGTTGAGGACCCACCGAGCGGTCCGCGAACGCCAGGCTCTTCTGAGGCAAGCCGCTCAGGTACGCGGCCGTGGTATGCGCCGCCTTCGCCAAGGAATCAGGGTCGAGGTCGTCCTGGATGTCCGGCCACTCGGAGGGGGGGACCAGGACCGCCGGAGCGGATGGGGGCGGCGCCGGGGGAAGGGGGGTAGGCGCCGGGACGGGAGGCGGCAGGCAGGAGGTGAGCAGCGCGATGGCCGCCGCTGGCCGCGCGATCCTCATCAAAAGCCGCCCTGCGCTCGCCTCTATCCTCATCGGGACTTCCTCCGGCGCCCAGTATACAAAATCCAGGCGGGGATTGATTTTTTTCATGGGGTCTGATAAAATAACGAGATATATCGGCACGCATGAAGCATGAAATGATAAAAGATGGACTGCACCTGATTCAGGAGGCGCCCGGCCCATGTACCTGAAGACCATTGAAATAGTGGGTTTCAAGTCCTTCGCGGACAAGACCCGCATCGAGCTCAAGCCCGGCATCACCGGCGTCATCGGCCCCAACGGCTGCGGCAAGAGCAATATCATGGAAGCCGTCCGCTGGTGCATCGGCGAGATGTCCTGGAAATCCCTGCGCTCCGACTCCATGGTCAACGTCATCTTCGCGGGCACCTCCCGGCGCAACCCCCTCTCCCTCGCCGAGGTGACACTCACCTTCGACAACGCCAAGAGCATGCTCCCGGTCCAGTACTCCGAGGTGTCGGTGACGCGCCGCATCTTCCGC
>CAYHRV010000314.1:0-3226 GCA_964359165.1 uncultured Elusimicrobia bacterium | reverse complement strand
GCGAGCACAAGCCCCGGCTGGTGGTCATGGACATCCTCATGCCGGGCCTCGACGGGCTGAGCCTCCTGCACACCCTCAAGCACGATCCCGAGACCGCCTCCATCAAGGTGGCGGTGGTCTCCGGGAAATCCTTCAAGGCCGAGATCGAACGGGCCATGAGCTACGGGGCGGATGTCTTCATCCAGAAGCCCTACGACGTGCGCGAGTTCGCCCGCAAGATCCTGGACCTGGCCGGAGCGCCCTCGGGCGAGGGGAAGAAGAGCAAGACCATGCTCCAGCTCGACGTCTGGGGGAGCCGGGAGCCCGACTCCACCCCCTGCCTCTCCCTGGAGGGGCTGGGAAAGCTCTTCATCCTGGACGCGGGAAGGGGCATCCGGACGCTGGGGGAGCGCATCCTCCGGGAGGGCCGCCACAAGGAAGCCTGGCTCCTCCTCTCCCACTTCCACGACGACCATGTCAGCGGGTTCGGGGCCTTCCCCTGCCTCAAGGAGGCGGACTTCTCCCTGCACGTGCTCGGTCCCGGAGACCCGGCCAAGAACCTCGCCGCCAACCTCCGGGAGGCCGCGGACCGCTTCACGGTCGAGGACACGCGCCCCCCGGCAGCGCGCCTTCAACTCCACGAAGTCAAGGAGGAAAGCTACGAGCTCGCCGAAGGCCTCCGGCTCTGGCCCTTCTTCGCCAACCATCCCTCCACCACGCTCGGCTACCTGCTGGAGATCGGCGGCAAGCGCGTGGTCTACTGCCCGGACGCCGAGCTCTACGGCGAGACCGCCTCGGCCCTGCAGGACTACGACGAGAAGACCGGCCGCATCTGCCGCGGGGCGGACCTGCTCATCCACGACGCGCGCTACACCGACGAGGACCACGCCGCTCACCTCAATGAGGGGCACTCGAGCGTCTCGATCGCCGCCGGCTTCGCCGCGGACAACGAGGTCCGCCGCCTCCTCCTCTTCCATGCCGATCCCTCCTATGGCGAGGAGGCCGCCGACGCCATGACCACCCGGGCGCGGGAGGTCCTCGACGAGAGGGGAGCCACCATCCCCTGCGACCGGGCCAAGGAAGGGCTCCGCCTGGAGATATGACCGAGGCACTCGCGCCATGATAAAACGATTCCTCATCGAGAACGGAAAAGTCGTCGCCACCCCGGGGGAAGGGCCCATCCTGGCTTTCATCGCCCCGGACCCCGCCGAGCGCAAGGAGCTCGTCGAGAAGCACGGCATCGACCCGCACAACCTCGAATCCTCGCTCGACCCCGACGAGATGGGGCGCATCGAGACCGAGCCCGACCACCTCGCGGTCATCCTCAAGCGCCCGCGCAACTACTGCTCGGCCGACAACTTCCTCTTTCGGGTCATCTCCATGGGGGTCTTCCTCTTCTCGGACAAGATGATCATCGTCATCTCCGACGACTTGACTCTCTTCGAGGGCAAGCACTCCTTCCAGCTCAAGTCCCTGCCCGACGTGCTCATCAAGCTCATCTACAGCACCATCCACCACTTCAACGGGCATTTGAAGGTCATCAACATGCTCTCCGACGAGCTGGAGAACAAGATCAACCGGTCCATGGAGAACAAGCATCTGCTCTGCATGTTCACCCTGGAGAAGAGCCTGGTCTATTTCCTCAACGCCGTGAACTCCAACGCGGCGCAGATCGAGAAGCTCAAGCACAACGCCCAGAAGCTCGGCTTCTCCCAGGAGAACGTCGAGCTCTTAGACGACATCAGCCTCGACAACCAGCAGTGCCTGACCTTGGTCCAGACCTACTCGAACATCCTCTCGGGCTTGATGGACGCCTGGGCCTCCGTCATCAACAACAACGTGAACGTGGTGCTCAAGCGCCTGACCGCGGTGACCATCGCCATCGCCGTCCCCTCCCTCATCGCGGGCATCGGCGGGATGTCGGAATTCACGGCGTTCACCCATGGACAGCACCCGGCCCTGGCCTACACGGCCTTCCTGCTGGCCATGGTGGCCGTGGGGTACCTGACGCATCTGTGGATCGAGCGCTGGATGGCGAGCCGCTCGGAGTGAGGGGGGAGACTTACCGGGCCGCGCGGTCCTTGACGAGGGCCTTGAACTCCTCGACTCTGAGTTCCAGCTTGCGGACCACGGCGAAGGTGTCGGCGAGCTTCTCGGCCGCGGGCTTGTCCTTCGAGGAGTCCTGGGGCAGGTAGTCGACCCTCCCTCCGTTCTTCACGAAGGAGAAGACCTCGCGCAGCGTCGCGCAGAGTTCCGCGCGCATCTCCTTGGCCTCGGCGTCACCCTCCCAGCCGTAGTCCTTGAGGAGCTTGCCCGCGGCGGCCTCGGCCGTCCCTTCCACCAGCGCCTTGGCCTCCTGGTCCAATCCGGAGACATGGTCCGCCTTCAGGCCCAGGGCCCGGATCTCGAACTGGACGGTCTGTATCTGGAGGTAGCGCTCGTAGGCGGAGAGCACCTCCCCGGTCCCCTTGGCGAGCGCGGCCAGGGCGGAGTCCGCGCCGATGAGCTCGATGACGAGCGAGCCCGGCGAGATGGAGCGCACCCGCATCACCTCTCCAAGACCGCGCTGGGCCAGGCGGGAGAAGGCCGAGAGCGTCTGGTTCCAGGATTTGGCCGCGTCGCGCAGGTCCTCGATGGTCTTGATGGAGGCCTCGCCCGCGAAGATGAGCCGCAAGACGCCCTCGTTCTCCCCCGGCTTGTCCGCCTCGGGCATCTCCGACATGGGTCCCAGGCTGTCGAGCAGGCGCTCGGCGCGCTGGGTCAGAAGGGAGAGCTTCTCCCGGAACTGGCGCAGGCTCTGGGCCGCGCCGTAGGGGTCCGCGCTATGATGGGAGAAGACGCGGTCGATCTCCTTGCGGGCGCCCGCGCCGATGAGGCCGGTCCCGCCGAAGCGCTCGAAGAGGCTGCGGCGCATGTGGTTCCACTGCTTGGGCTCCGCCTCCTCATGCGCCCGGGAGAGGGACTCCCGGAGTTCGACGATGGCCTTCGTCGTCTGGGGGGTGGGATTGGAGCGCGCCTGCTCGAGCTGGAGCTGGAGCTGCTGGGTCAGGTCGATGAGCTTCTTCTCCGGCACCGTCTTCCGGACGTAGTCTAGAACGAAGATGAACTCGTTGATCGCCATGTCGGGGCTCCTCGGGACAGCGGAAAAGGTAGCAATCACCCCCCTCCCCCGTCAAGGAACGCCGGATGGCCTCGCCCGTTATCTGGCGGCGCGGCAGGATCAGGGGACCGTCCTCCCCGTCCCGCG
>CAYHRV010000313.1:0-3246 GCA_964359165.1 uncultured Elusimicrobia bacterium | reverse complement strand
CATCGACGGTGGAAATTCGCGGATAGGCCCCTGCGCGAACTGCGGAATGGGGGCCGGGCGATGCTGATTATGCTGATATTTCCAGCAAAAAATTATTAAAAAAATACAAAAAACCGGGAGTAGTCATTCCGAAATCACCTGATTGGGGAGGAGGGCAACCTAAAAATACAACGCGAAAGTGGGTTCGATAGAGAACTTGTTTACCTCGAAAATGTCGATTTCTCCGCCGGTTCCCTTCGCCTTCCCCTTCTTGTTGAAGTGATCGTAATTGACAAAGAACCCCAAGCCCAGGCGGGGCTGGGGCCGCCATTCAAGCCCGCCTCTGAAATGGGGAGCAAAAACATGACCAAATAAGGTTTCGCCTCGGAACATTTGAGCCTGACCAGAATAGGACGGGTTTCCTCCGTCCATGTCGTATCCCTGAGGGAAGATGCTGAAAAAACCGATTCCCGCACCTGCGATTGCGCGGAATGTCTCACAAGAGGGAGTCCAGTTCAGACTTGCTCGAAGCAGACGCGCATGGCCTGCCGGGATCGAACGCTCGCCGTACATTCTCGTCGTGGACTGCTGTGCGGTCCAGGCAGCGAATCGAGTTACCTTCGTTAAATGAGCATAGTTTACGTCCACCATAAACTTCTTGGTGGGGGAGTATCGGATGCCGCCCCCAAGCATATGAAATGAAAAAGGCACTGGAGAAGCCCCTACGGAGTAGGCCATGCTCGAGGGCGGAGAATAAGTGTATGATTGAGCGGGCAGGCTGTTAGGATTGTTCCTGTAGTTATAGAGAAAATAGAGCCCGATGACCTGGCGTTCTGGGAGAACGGCCAGGTAGGGCTTGGCTTCCTCGTCGAAAGCCCATTTGGTGAAGTCCTCATGGGTCGCGGCCCTTACCTCGCCGCTGTCCGCGTCCACCAGGCGCACGTTGACGAGGTATTTGCCGCCGATCTCCTCCACGCTCCCAAGAAGAACCATCTTGGCCCCGATGAGGTGGCCCATTTTAAGGGCCGTGTCGGGGTCGATGAGTCCCGTCAGGTGAAGCCGCTGTTCATCGAGTATCTTCTCCAGCGCCGCCCGCTCAACGACCAGGAACTCCGCGCTCTTTACGAAGCGGGGGATGAGCAGTTCCGACACCGCGTATCCCACGCGCCGCTTAGCCAAATCGCCTGGCGCGTTGAGCGGAAAGACCGCCAGAGGCTGTTTCTGTTTCCCAGGGTTCTTAGTCCGGTACTCCTGGGTCAATGTATCGACGGCTCTTTGGATTTTCTTGGATAGGAGGGAGGAAGCCTCCTCGGCCGCGGCGAAGCCCGGCAGGAGAACCGCCAAAAGAAGGATGAAGAACGCGAATGTCCTCATAGGCCCGGATTATACCCCATAGGCTCCGGTTCCCGCGCTGACTAAAATCCTGGCCGGCTCGCCGCCCGCCAGCGGCACAGGCGAAATGCAGCATAACTACTCGCCATGCGGCAAGTAGCCGGCGGGCGCAGTCCATCAGTCACTGTCCGTTCGCAGCGGTCTCGATCCAGGGCTTTGGACCCGTTATTTTTTATCGGTCCGAGCGCTCGCGATGTCCTTATTGGATGGCCCCTTCCTTCTTGAGTAGGGCGCGCTTGGCCGCGAGGCCGCCCTCGGCGCTGAAGCCGGTCAGGGAGCCGTCGGCCCCGACCACGCGGTGGCAGGGGATCGTGGGGGCGAAGGGGTTCTTGCCCAGCGCCTGCCCTACGGCGCGCGCGGCCGTGGGAGAGCCGATCCTGCGCGCGATCCAGCCGTAGGTCCGGACCTGGCCCCGGGGTATCTCCGCGCAGGCCATCCACACCTTTCGGCAGAAAGGTGTATATTTTTTCATCTCCTCCAGTAATCCGGTCGGAAGTCTCTTCATGTTTCCTCCAACAGCTCTTTTTTCCTAAGGGAGCGATGAAACGTCACCGCGAAGCGGTGAGCTTCATCGCGCAGGCGCTGGAGCAGGCGCAGGGCCGGGCTCCCGCGGTCGAGCTGCAAGGGCTCTGAGGCATCCGGCTGGAAGACCTCTTCCTCCCGCTTGGCCAGGGCCGCGAGTGGGAGGCGTACCCTGACGCCTTCCAAGGCGGCCTGCGCGGCGGAGAGCTGGCCTTTTCCGCCGTCGATGAGCACCAGGTCCGGCATCGGCGCCCCCTCGTCCTTGAGCCTGCGGTAGCGGCGGGACACGACCTCCGCGATGGACGCGAAATCATCGATACCCGTGACGGTGCGTATCTTGAACCTGCGGTAATGGCCCTTGTTGGGCTCTCCCCCCAGGAAACAGACCATGGACGCGACGGGGCTGCGTCCGAAAAGGTGGGAGATGTCGAAGCATTCGACATGATGGGGGGGGCGGAGCAAGCCCAGGGCTTGCTGGAGTTCGCCCACGCCGCGCGAGGCCTCCAGCCGTTGGGCGACCTTGGGGGGGCGTACTTCCTGGAAGCGCACGCGCTCGGACATGTGTTCCAGGGCCGCGACATTATCGCGCAGGAGTGCGGCGCGCTCATAGTCCAGCGCCGCGGAAGCGGCGCTCATTTCACCTAGGAAGCGTTCCTTAAGGCGCCTCGTCCTACCCGAGAAGAAGAGGACGGCGTTTTTCGCGATGGCTCGGTAATCCTCGGGTGAGATGCGCCCCGCGCACGGGGCCGGGCACTCGCCGGTGTGGTAGTAGAGGCAGGACTTGATCTTCTTCTGCGCCAAGGGCTTTTCGGAGGAGAACGAGTAATCGCAGGCCCTCAGCGGGAAAAGCCTCCGCTTCCAGAGAGTCCGCAGGAGTCGCCGAATGGAGGAGACCTGTGGATAGGGCCCGAAATAGGCGCCGCCGTCCCTCCGCTTCTTGCGCACCACGCGGAAGCGGGGGAACTCCTCCTCCAGGGTGATCTTCACGAAGGGATAGGACTTATCGTCCTTCCACATGGAGTTGAAGAAGGGCTGATGCCGTCCGATGAGGCGCCGCTCCCAGAGCAGGGCTTCCCGCTCCGAGGCGCAATGAATGTAGTCGATCTTGCGCACCAGCGGCGCGAGCACCTGGTTCTTGAGGTCCGGCTTGTTGGGATTGAAATACTGGGCGACGCGCTTGGCCAAGTCCTTGGCCTTGCCGACATAGAGTACGCTCATGGCCGCGTCCCGCATGATGTAGACGCCGCACGCGTGTGGAAGCCCGCGGCGGACCGCCAGGTCCGCTGCCGGCATCTCAGCTCGCGCATCTTGGCCCCCGCCCACACGCGCGGGCTGTCCCGCTTCCTGAAGCCC
>CAYHRV010000312.1:0-3260 GCA_964359165.1 uncultured Elusimicrobia bacterium | reverse complement strand
GCTGCAGCCCGAGCCGGGAAACCGCTTCCGCTCCGCCGCCGAGTTCTTCTCTAGTATCGCTGCGCTCCCCGGATAAATTTCGCCTCCATGAAGAAAAGGGGCGCCAAGGCGCCCCTTTTCTTCACTCCGGCTCATCCTGGGAACGGATGAGAACGGCTACGCGACGGAAGCGAAATACTCCTTGGACTTCTGCGGGTCCGCCTTCATCGTCTTCTTGCCCTCGTTCCAGTTGGCCGGGCAGACCTCGCCGGTCTTCTCGGTCTGCTGGAAAGCCTTGAGGACGCGCAGGACCTCGTCGACGCTGCGGCCCACTCCCAGGTCATGGACGACCGAGTAGACGACCTTCCCCTTAGGGTTGACGAGGAAGAGGCCGCGCAGGGCGATGGCATCGTTGACGAGGACCCCGTAGTCGCGGGCGATCTTCTTGGTGATGTCGGCGAGGATGGGGTAGGCGATCTCCCCGAGCCCTCCCTCCTTGCGGGGGGTGTTGGCCCATGCCAGATGGGTGAACTTGCTGTCCACCGAACAGCCGACCACCTCGGCGCCGAGCTTCTTGAACTCGGAGACCCGGTCGCTGAACGCGGTGATCTCAGTGGGGCATACGAAGGTGAAGTCCAACGGGTAGAAGAACAGCACCAGCCACTTGTCCTTGTAGTCCGCGAGCTTCACTTCCTTGAACGACTTCCCTGCCAGGGCCTCGGCCTTGAAGTCCGGGGCCTCCCTCTGTACCAGCGTCTCTCCCATTTTCGCGCCTCCTGAAGGTCAGCTTCTTATTGAGACTATGTTTCATTATAGCAGAACCGGATGAAAATGTCCACATTCCCCGAGTCGCAATAGGCCTATTCCAGCGACCGGTGCATGCGCAGGGCCGCGGCGCCGAACGCCAGGTGAGGCCCCCAGGCCGCCAGCGCCGCGTGGAGCCGGCCCGCGCTGCCCAGGGCGCGTCCCGCCTCGATGAGCCAGAGGTAGAGGAAGCAGACCGCCAGCGCCGCGGCGAAGCCCACCGGACGCCCGTGGCGCCTGAGCCTAAGGGCGATGGGAATGCCCACCGCGCAGAGCACGAGGTTGGCGAAGGGGTAGGCCAGCTTCGACTGCAGGGCGGTGCGCAAAAGATGCGGGGATTCGCCCATGCGCGCGGCGCGGGGGATCTGCCGCAGGAGTTCCCGGATGCTCATCTCATCGGGATCCATCCGGCGGGGAGCCAGCTCCTTGGGGGGCACGCTCAGATCGGAGTCGAGCCGGGAGAACGGGGTCTCGGCCGTGATCCTGCCCCTCTCGTCCATGCGGCGGTCGACCCCGTCGAGGAAGACCCACGAGCCCTTCCCCGGCTCCCAGCGCGCCGCGCGCGCGTCCACCTGCCGGCGGGGCCCGGCGGGTCCGAAGTAGTCCATCACCGGACGCTCCATGGTCCCGTCCTTGACGGTAAAAAGCGAGGTCGTCACGATCTGGTCGGCCCCGCCCGTGAGCACCGCGTCGAAATACTTATCCCACTCCCACTCGGGATGTATCTTGTCCCGCCAGAGGAATTGCGAGCGCCGGTAGCAGACCGGCAGCAGGGTCTCCTGGAACACGAAGCTCACCGCCGCCAGGGCCAGGGCCGTCCAGATGAGCGGCCGAAAGAACTCGCCCGGCTTAAATCCCGAGGCCTGGACGCCGATGAACTCCCCGGACTGTATGAACCCGCTCACGGCGAAGAGCGTCGCCAACAGCGTCGCCATGGGCACGATGCGGATGGTCCAGTAGGGGACGGAAAGTCCCAGGTATTGGGCCACCGTCCAAGCCGACGCCTTCGTGCCGACGATGTGGTTCATCTTGTCGAAGAGGTCTCCCATGAACACCAGCAGGGAGAAGATCCCCAGGCCGAAGAAGAAGGGCGCGAGGAAGCGCCGCGCGATGTACCAGGAAAGGATGTTCACCGCTTGACCATCCGCCACCAGAGCCCCGCCCCAACGGCCAGGGAGACCGCGTTCGGGAGCCAGGGGCTCCAGGAGCTGAAGGCCTCGTCCCTGCGGCCCAGGCCTATCCCCAGGGCCAGCAAGCCGTAGAACAAGAAGAGCACCGCCAGGCTCATGGCGAAGGAGACGGTCCGGCTCCTCTTCTCCAGGCGCAGTCCCAGGGGACACGCCACCCAGAAGAGGACGAAGGGGGCCGCGGCGCCGGCGCTGCGCAGGGCGGCCTCGGTGGCGAACTCGCGCCGCTTGGAGGGCTCAAGACCCCCGGCGCTCAGCCGGGCCTTCAGGTCGAAGGTGTCGAGTTCCTGCAGGTCGGCGTCGCGCCGGGCCTTGGCGTAGTCCACGAAGGGGATGAAGAGCTTGTACAGCCCGAAATTCGCCGTCGTGTGGCTCTGAGGGCTCTCATTGGGCCACTGCAGGGCGCCCCCGCGCAGCTCCAGACGCATGCCCCGTCCCGGGTCGAGCTCCGCGCGGCCCCGGGGAGCCGACACGCGCAAGCGGGCATAGCGGCCCTTGAGTTTGACCAGGCGGACCCCGGAGACCTCGCCCTCCGCCCCCACCTCCTCGGCATAGAAGCGCCAGTCGCCGAGCGCGAAATAGATCTTGGGCTCCAGGTCGACGCGCGCGACCTGGGCCGCGGCCGCGGAATAGGCGTCGCGGAAGGAATGGAAGCCGTCCGGGCTCGCCTTATGATTGACATAGAGCAGGAGCAGGCTCAGGGACACGGCCAGCAGGAAGAAGGGGGCGAGCATCTCGCGGAAGGAGAACCCCGCCGAGCGCAGAGCCAGGACCTCGCCGCTCTCCGAGAGCTGGCCCAGGGCCAGGAGCAGGGCCACCACGAAGGCCATGGGGAGCGCGAGGCCGAGGAAATAGGGCAATAGCCGCGCGAAGCAGGAGAATATCCAGATCAAGGGGATGCCCTTCATCATGGCCAGGTTGAAGAGCCTGAGGAAGTAGTTCATGAGGAGCACGAAGAGGAAGACCCCCACGCAGAGGGAGAACGCCGGGAGGTAGAGGCGCAGAAGGTAGCGCGTCAGGATGGACATGAGCTCCGTCGATTATATCAATTACCCCCCGACGCGCCTGTCAAGGTCAAGGAATCCTTGACCTTGACAGGTTAATATACCCCCGTTATACTTAGATTCTTATTCGCCCGCGCGCGTATTCCGGCGCGGACGAGTCCCGCGCTCAGTGCTGCGACCGCGACATAACGCCCATTTTGGAGGCCCGAGATTGCGGATAGCGCTAGACGCGAGGACCGAGGATAGCTTGAGCTATCTGAGGGACGAGCAACGACGCGATCTCCCG
>CAYHRV010000311.1:0-3290 GCA_964359165.1 uncultured Elusimicrobia bacterium | reverse complement strand
CCTCGCCGCGCTCCACGGCCTCTCGCTCCTATCGGGCGCCGCTTCCCTCGTCGATGAAGTCTGTTGGGCCCGGATGCTGGTCCTCGTCCTGGGAAACACCGTCTCGGCCTCGGCCATGATCTCCGCCGTGTTCATGGCCGGGCTCGGCGCCGGGAGCTGGGCCTGCGCGCGCGGTCTGCACGGCCCGCGGGATGGACTGCGGCTCTACGCGGCGCTGGAACTCTGCATCGGCGTCTTCGCGGTCTCCTCACCGGCCGCCTTCCGGCTCCTTCAGGACCTCTTCGCGGGGGCCGCTCCCGCTTCCCCCTCCCTCGCCCTCGATGGAGCCCGGCTGGCCGCGGTGTGCCTCTTCCTCTTCATCCCCGCGGCCTTGATGGGAGCCGCTTACCCCGCGCTGGCCTCCGCCCTCGGTCCGGGGTCCGCCGCGGGAAGAGGAGCCGCGTCCCTTTATGCCCTCAATACCCTGGGCGCCTCGGGCGGGGCTCTGCTCGGGGGCCTCTGGCTGCTGCCCTCGATGGGTCTGCGCGCGACCTTGGGATCGGCGGCCGGGGCGCATCTGCTCGCGGCATGCGCCGCCGCGCTCCTCGACCGCCGGACCAGGATGTCCTCCCTCGGCCGCCCGGCCGAGGGACTCCAGGACCCGGTCGGGGCGCAGTCAAGGCCCTCGGACTCGCCGGTCTCGGGCCTCGTCTGCGCCTCGGTCTTCGCCATCGGCTGGGCGGCGCTTTCCCACCAGGTCCTCATGACGAGGGTCGCGGTGCTCTTCTTCGGCAACGGGATCGCGGTCTTCCCGGTCGTGCTCGCGGCCTTCCTTCTTGCAACGGGCGTCAGCGCCTGGCTGGCGAGCGGGCGGGTCTTCTTGCCCCAGGAGCGTCTGCCCGGGGCCTTCTGCGCCCTCCTCGCGGCCGGGGGCCTCTCCCTGGCTCTCGCCCCGCTGGTCCTCGGCGGATACGCGGCCGCGGACCTCGGGTGGATGGGAAGGGCCCAGGACCTCGTCCTCCTGGCCGCCGTGTTCCCGCCCTTCTGCCTCCTCGGGGCGCTCCTCCCCGCGGCGATCCGCCTCCTCTGCGCGAGGGAGGAGGGCTTTCGCGCCGCGGGAAGGATCTACGCCCTCGATTCCCTGGGGGGATTGCTCGGAGCGGCGACGGCCAATACCCTCTTCGTCCCTTGGCTGGGGGTGCAGGGGACTCTCTGCGCGCAGGCGGGGATGTTGCTGGCGCTCGCGCTCGGCCTCTACTGGAGGATGGGAATATCCGCCGCCCGGCGCCAAGCGGCCCTGGCCGGGGCGGCGGCGTGCTGGGCCGCCCTGGCCCTGCTCCCGGCCAGGCTCGAGCGGCTCTACTTGACGGAGATATCCAACGGCGTCCCGGTGCGGCTCCTGCTCCACCAGGAGGCGCGCGCGGCGTCCATCACCGTCGTCGATTTCCCGACGCACCGCGAGATGTTCCTCGACGGCATCGAGGAGGCCTCCACGCGCCCGCATCACGTCCGCCTCTTCATGCTGCTGGGGATACTGCCCGCCCTGCTCGCCGAGGACGAGGCCCCACGCGAAGGCTTCATGATCGCCTTCGGCGCCGGGATGTCGGCCGGAGCGGCCCTGCAGAGCGGCGCGGTCTCCTCCCTGGAGGTGGCCGACGTCAACGGGGACGTGCGCGCGATCGCAGAACTCTTCCGAGAGCACAACGGCGCCGGCTTGGATGACCCCAGGATCCGATTTTTCGCGGAGGACGGGCGAGACTTCCTCTCGCGCTCGCGCAAGCGCTACGACGTCATCCTGGCCGATTCCACGCATCCTCTGGCCTACGACAGCTGGCTCCTCTACACGCGCGAGTTCTACCGATTGGTCCGCGCCCGCCTGGCTCCGGAGGGGGTCTTCGCCCTATGGGTGCCCTTGAGCCAGTTGCCGGAGGATTCCTTTCGCGTCCTCGTCAGGACCTTCCTCGAGTCCTTTCCGAACGCGACTCTCTGGAACATCCCCGGGTCGGAACAGTCCCTCCTCCTGGCCACCCCCGGGCCGCTGTCCATCGACCTCGGCCGCGTCCAGGAACGGCTCGACCGCATCCCGAAGACGCTGCGTCTCAAGGAGCACCAGATGGAGGACGCCTTCCAACTGGCCGCGTATCTCAACATGGGTCCCGAGGCGCTCCGGGCTTTCATCGGAGAAGAGACCCGTCTCAATACCGACGACCTCCCCTACGGGCAGCGCGCCATCTTCCGCAAAAGCGACGGCCCCATGATCCGCATCGACGCGGAGCCCAAGGGCCCCCTCTCGGCGATGAAGGGGGTCCCCGAGGCCCGGCGGGCGGAGCTCGAGCGGAGGATGTCCCTGGCCGCCGCTCTGCGCCGATACCACGTCCGCTCGGACCCTAACGCGCTGGCGGAGGCTTTCGACCTCGATCCCTCCGACGGGATAGTCCTGGTCCATTGCCGGGGGCAGGATCCGGAATTCAGCCTCCGGGCGAGCGTGGGAGCGGCCAAGGACAGGCTCGCGGCCGAGGCGGGGATGGCGCGAGAGGAGGACGGCGTGCGCGCCGCCGGGGTGCTGATGAGCGCCGGCTTCCTGGAGGAGGCGCGTCGGGCCTTCCTGTCCGCGCGCCGGAGGACGCCCGGATCCATCGCCGCGAGAGAAGGGCTCGCCCGCATCCTGCAGACGCGCCGCGCTCAGGATGAGCGCATGCGGGAGAAGGTCCTCGCGGATTCCAAGGCGCGCGGCCTGCGCCACGCGGCCTTGGAGGACGAGGCTCGCCGAAGCTGGATCGAGGGCCGCTTCGAGGAATCCTTGACGCTCCTGGAGGAATCCCTCGAGGAGTACCCCGGGAACACTCTCGCGCGGATCAATTCCGCGGACCTGCTCCGGCGGCTGGGGCGCGGCGAGGAGGCCCGAGCCCAGCTCCTGCGCGTCTTGGAGATCAACCCCATCTCCCGGCCCGCGCTCAAGCGCCTGGGCCTGGAGGCGCAAAAGCACGGTCGGGGAGCGTCGGCTTCCGCGGACCTCCCCGAGTTATACCCTTGCGGGGAATACTGCCGGCCTTGGGAGGAGTCCTGGCTGCGCGAGGGCTCCGAAGGGATGTCTCCTCCCTGAGTCTCGGGTCCGCTCGGAGGGTCAGAAGCGCCTGCGCAGGAGGGTGGCGCGCAGGAAGTCCCGGTCTCCGGCGTCGAGGGCCTTTCCCGCGAGCATCTGGATGTGTCCCGGCTGGGATAGGACCAGGAGCTCGTTGACGGCCGTGAAATCCGCGCCCAGCTTCCACCCCATGGCCAGGGCCATGCGCACGCAGGAAAGGTGCCTCATC
>CAYHRV010000310.1:507-3333 GCA_964359165.1 uncultured Elusimicrobia bacterium | reverse complement strand
GCATAACATCGGCTTGAACGGTCGGCGGCAATCAAGGAGTTCCAATAGCCGCCGCTCACCCGGGCGTTGACCACCGATCAGAATGAAAGTACGATCGAATAGATTTTACGATACGCGTCGATTTGGTTATCCACAGATCCGGCGTTACAAGAAGAAAGGCAAGGGTAAGCAGAGCCCGCGACTTCTCTTAAAATGTGGGGACTGTGGGAACAAGCTCGAAATATACTACGGTGGCGACAGCTTGGAAATTGGCGGCGTCCATGGCGCGGTCCAAGACTGGTTCGGCATTTTTGAACCCCTCCTTCGGAAAGCTGGGGGTCCCAACACGCGCTTCAGCCGACCGCGACCGGTAAAGAAAGCCCGAGAGCGCCTGGCCGTCCTGGGCGGTTCGGCGCCGCGCTTTCGCGCCGGCCGCCGGCGCCGATGATCCTGGCAGACACATCCGTTTGGGCCGACCATCTCCAACAGACGGAGCATGGGCTGGTTGCCCTGCTCAATGAAGGCTCCGTTCTGATCCATCCCTTCGTGATAGAAGAGCTCGCCTGCGGAAACCTCCCACAACGCAAAGAGACCCTAGACCTGCTTCATGCTCTTCCAATGGCGCCGGTCGCGGAACGCAAGGAAGTGCTTGACTTGATATATAGTGAGCGCCTACATGGCACGGGCCTCGGCTCGGTGGATGCACACCTAATAGCATCGGCCAGACTCGCCGGCGCAAAGGTTTGGAGCAAAGACAAAGCCCTTTGCCGTGAGGCAAAACGGCTGAATGTCATCGGTGGAGAAAAGCCCGTCTGACCTCCCGCTTCAGCCGCGCGCGGGGATCATCCTTGGAACAGGTACTCCCGCACGGCGCCGGAGAGGTCCCGGAACACGCAGCGGCGGCGGCCCGCCCGCTTGGCGCGCAAGAGGAGGTCGTCGGCGGCCTTCATGGCCTCCTCGAAGGTGGGTCGGCGCGCGATACGGGCGGAGGCCCCCGGCTTTGCGGGTTTGATGAGGAAGGTCGCCACGCCCGCGCTGAAGCTCAGCTTCTCGGCCGCGGCCCCGGCCTCGCGGGCCAAGGGAGGGAGGAAGTCCATGTCCCTGACGCGCTCGAAGACGCGGCGCAGGATGGAGAGCGCGTCCTCGGCCGACGCGCCGGGGAATAGAGCCGCGAACTCCTCGCCGCCGTAGCGTCCCACCACGTCGGAACCGCGCAGGGTGGCCTGCACGGCCTGGGAGAAGCGCCGGAGCACCGAGTCCCCGACGTCGTGCCCGTAGCGGTCGTTGAAGCGCTTGAAGAAGTCGAGATCGATCATGCTCACGCTCAAGCGCAGGTCTCCCCGGCCCGCGCTCTCCAAGAACTGCTCCAGCCGCCGGGCCAGCACTGGGCGCAGGTAGAAGCCGGTCAGCGAATCCCTTTCCGAGAGGTACTTGACCCTTTTGAAGTCGCGCGTGTGCAGGATGCGGTAGCGCAGGAGGTCCTCGAAGGGCTTGAGCCGCCTGGCAAGCCCCTCCTGGGTCAGCCTCTTGGGCGTTCTAAAAGACATGTGCAGCTTGGCCAGGAGCTTGGAGTTCTCCGGATGGAGCACGACCCAGTTGACCCAGGAGAGCGTCCTCTGCCGGCGCGCCTCCTCGACCTCCTTGGGCGAGAGCTCCGATACCACGTTGTTGACGATCCGAGAGCGCTTGTCCACCATGCATTCGAGCATGCTCTGCTCGATCATGTGCGAGCGCTGTATCTCCTTGCGCTCATCAGGCAGATAGCCGATGAAGATCTGCTCCTCCACCAGCCCCCGGAGCGCCTCGCAATGCGTCCGGGCCAGCTCATGGAAATCCGACGGTTTGGAGCGCTTCTCCCGCGGGATGAAACCCACCCGGTCGTAGATCTCCCTTTCGTCGTAATCGGTCAGGATGGTGATGTCGCCTTTGTAGACCCCGAAATACCGGTAGAAATACCGGTACATCTCGGCGCAGACCTCGCGCAGGTCGTTGCTCTTGATGGCGATGTCCACCAGGGCCGCCCTGCGGCGGCTCTGCGCGCGTTCGCGGCGCAGCGCCGAGCGGGCGGCTTGAAGTTCGGCTCTGAGTCTCTTGGCGTCGGGTGGGGGCATGCGGGCGCTGTCCCCTCCTATGATACCTCTAATTCAGCGATTTGGTATCATCCGATGCTTGAAGAAGATCATCCTTTCCCTGGCCATCCTGGCCGCGGCTCTCGCCGCGGCCTTCTTGCTCAGGAACGGAGAGGCCCAACGCCTCCTCCAGCAGGCCTCCTCGCAGCCCTGGGGCGCGGCGGCTTTCGTCGCCGCCTACGCCGCGGCTTGCGTACTCTTCATCCCGGCCTCCATCCTGAGCTTCGCGGCCGGAGCCCTTTTCGGCCTCGTAAAGGGCATATTTCTGGTGAGCATCGGCGCCACGTTGGGAGCCACGGCCGCCTTTCTCACCGGCCGCTATCTGGCCAGGGATTGGGTCGCCAAGCGCGTGGGCGCGGACCGGCGCTTCGCGGCCTTGGATGAAGCCATGGGCAAGGAGGGCTGGCGCATCGTGCTGCTCACTCGCCTGGCCCCGATCTTCCCTTTCGTGCTGTTGAACTACGCCCTGGGCCTGACCCGAGTGACGCTCAAGGAATACGTCCCGGCCACCTGGCTGGGGATACTGCCCGGAACCTCCGTCGTGGTGTATCTGGGGTCCTTGGCCGGCGGCGCGGCCCGGGGAGGAAACTCCGCCGCGACCCCGGCCCAGTGGGCCTTCTATGCGCTCGGCCTGGCCGCCACCATCCTGCTATCGGTCAAGCTCAGCCGCATGGCCCGCAAAGCCTTACGGACCTGAATCTCGGGCACACCCAAAGGG
>CAYHRV010000310.1:0-497 GCA_964359165.1 uncultured Elusimicrobia bacterium | reverse complement strand
GCGGCCCTTTACTCGCAAAACACCTTTTGTTTTTGCCGGCGATTCAGGGATAAGCCGGAGCGCTTAGATCTTCCTGACGTTGGCGGCGCGCGGTCCCTTTTCGGAGTTCTCCACTTCGAACTCGACGGCCTGGTTCTCAGCCAGGCTCTTGAACCCGTCGCCTTTGATGACGCTGTAGTGGACGAAGAGATCGCGCGATCCGTTGTCCGGGGTGATGAAGGGGTTGACCGCGGTCAATGAGCCCACTCAATGGGATGAATCAACATGGAGTATTGACCGGCATCCTGTGGGCATGGGCGCGCCGCGAGTAGAATATGACCAGACGATTTGAGAGGTTAAGAACATGATCGAACTACTGATGATCCTGAGCCTGAGCCCGCTGAACGGGCAGAATACCCTGACCGCGAAACCCTTCACGACCTGCCAGTGGCCCAATGTCTGCTCCAAACCGGCCCAGGTCGCCCAGTTCAAGCCCTGCGTATGGCCCAACACCTGCG
>CAYHRV010000309.1:0-3380 GCA_964359165.1 uncultured Elusimicrobia bacterium | reverse complement strand
GATCAGCGCGATCGGGCCGTGCTTCATCTCCCCGGCCGCGTAGCCCTCGGCGTGTATGTAGGAGATCTCCTTGAGCTTGAGCGCCCCCTCGAGCGCGACCGGATAGTTGACATGGCGCCCGATGTAGAGGAAATCCCGGGTCTTGAAGAAATGTTTGGCGAGCTCGAGTACTTTCGCGTCGAGGCCCAGCACGGTCCGTATGAGGCCCGGCAAGCGCACGAGTTCGTCGACGTACGCGCGCGCCCGGGCCTCGGTCAGCTTTCCCGTGGCCAAGCCCAGGTGCAGGGCGAAGACCGAGAGGGCCGTGAGCTGGCCGACGAAGGCCTTGGTGGAGGCCACTCCGAACTCCGGGCCGCAATGGGTGTAGAGGTTGTAGTCGGCCTCCCGAGTCAAGGCCGAGCCCACGCAGTTGCAGACGGCCAGGACCTTCGAACCGGCCTGCTTGGCCAGCTTGACGGCCGAGAGCGTATCCGCGGTCTCGCCCGATTGGCTGATGGCCACGGCCAGGCCCTTGGGGTCTATGATGGGTCCGCGGTAGCGGAATTCGGAGGCGGTCTCCGCTTCCGCGGGAACGCCCGCTAAGCTCTCGATGAGATACTTGCCGATGAGACCCGCGTGATAGGCCGTGCCGCAGGCGAGCAGGGTCACGCGCGAGACTTGGGAGAGCGCCGAGGCGCTCATCCCGGTCTCCTGCTCCAGAGCCCCGGGCTTGAGAGGGAAGAGCCGGCCGCTCAAAGTGTCCGCCACGGTCTGAGGCTGATCGTGGATCTCCTTGAGCATGAAGTGGCGGAATCCCGCTTTCTCCGCCATGGCCCTGTCCCAGGTGATGGTGTGGACCTTCTTCTCGACCTTCTGTCCGGAGAGCTTGAAGAACGAAATCTGCTCGCGGCGCAGGACGGCCATCTCCCCGTCCTCGAGGAACACGGCCTTGCGGGTGTGGTCGAGGAAGGCGGGGACGTCCGAGGCCAGGAAGGCCTCCCCCTCCCCCAGTCCGACGACGAGGGGCGAGGCGGTCTTGGCGGCCACGAGCATGCCGGGGGTCTCGGACCAGAGCGCGGCGACCGCGTAGGCTCCCCGCACCGCTTGGAGCGCCTGGCGGGCCGCCTCGAAGAGCATGGGTTCGCGCAGGTCCGGAGCGAACCCCGCCTTGCCCGCGGCCAGGCCCTTGAGCTTCTCCTCGAGCAGATGGACGAGCACCTCGGTGTCGGTCTCCGACTTGAAGAGGTGGCCCGCGGCCTCCAGTTCGGCCTTCAGAGGCATGTAATTCTCGATGATGCCGTTATGGATGACGACGAGCTTGCCCGTGCAGTCGGTGTGGGGGTGCGCGTTCTCCTCGGAAGGCTTGCCGTGGGTCGCCCAGCGCGAGTTATGGGAGAGCATCCCATTGGCGAAGAAACTCTCCGTGCCTGGAACCTCGAGGTCGTAGACTTTGCCCCCTCCGCTCGGCACCCGCCGGACCGAGAGTATCTCCTGATAGAGCAGGTCTCCGTCCATATGCCTGCGGAGCTCATTGATAATGGCGGCCGCCTGGGGAAAACCGGCGAGTGCCCGCAGGAACTCCCGCGCTCGGCCGTCCGTAAATGCCTTGCCGCCGGAAAACGGCTTCAAGAACGACGCCGGCACTCCCGCCTCCCTTAGGCGGCGCAGCAGAGGGGCCTTCCGAAGGGGCAGTGGACGGGAAGATAGGTAGAAACCTTCGCGTTTTCCCGCGAGGACCCGTTCGAGACGGGTGCGCTTGCGCCCGGCTGTGAAGCCGATCCGGCGTGCGAAGACCTCCATGGAATCCTTGCGGGCGATGGTCAAGGCCAGCGCGGCGTTGGGCCGCCGATGCTTCAGCGACGCCGGAGAAAGGGTGGAGGAGGCGATGATCCCGAAGCGCAAGAGCCAGGACTGCACCTGGCGGACCAATTCGACATCGACCATCCCGAATATCACCTGCCCGGCTTCCAGCGCCACGGCGCCTTCCGCGTCATAGAGCCCTCGAAGGAAGGAAGACAGCTCCTCATCAGGCAGGCCGCCGACTTCCTCCAGGAATTTCCGGCGGCGCCCGACGACATTGACGCGCAGCCAATCGGCCAGAGCCTTGCTGTTCATTTCCAGGAGAAAAGCCCGCACCTCGGGGATAGGCGCTATCCTGGCCTTCAGGTTGAATATCCGCCGGGCGATGAGAAGATAAGACCGAAGGGTGTCCTCGTCGGCATCCTTGAACCGGATGCATCTCTCCCCCACGTGGCCATCCCCCAGGAGGTAGCCGAGCAGCCGCATGAGCTCGGGAGAGGACCGCTCGGGAAGGGTCACGAAACTCCCATGGCGGCTATCCACCGGCTCGCAGTCATGGAGAGGAAACCGCAGGCCCAGGCCGAAAGCCAACGGACGCAGGACCGCTTCGGAGGCGTTGCGGCTCTCATCCCACAGATGATGGATGGAGGCTGGGGAGACGCCGGAGAGCACCGCGGTCGCCGCGGCCCCGTGCTGATCGACGGCTTGGCGCAGCTTCTCGCGGGCCGGGGCGCCAAGCCTAAAATATCGATGGGCATCGACGGACCGGAAGGCCATCGGGGAGCCCGGAAAGGACCATGCGCGGGCATGGGCGAGCAGATCGCCCGGCTTGAGTCCGCCGGCCGGCTTGGCCGTCAAAGCGCCGTCTTCATCGGCGCTCCACATCCTATGTTCAGGCGTGCATCGGAGCCGGCCGAAGGGCGTTTGAATCTCCAAGAGGTCCGTGGAGGCGGGATGGGACCAGACTTTGGCTTTGAGCGGGATGAGCCTGGAAGTGCCGGGATCGAGGGACAATACCGACGCCTCTTCTCCCAGGGAGTCGATGCGCGCGCAACGCCCGTCGGAAAGCTGGATGAGGGTGTCGCCGGCGAGACAGTGGCCTAACCCCACCGAGCCCTTGAGCGGGGTCTGGCGGATCTTTTCGTCGAGGTTGGAGAGCTTGCCCACGGCCCGGACCGTCTGCAGGCGGCCCTTGGCATCGACGACGCAGATGCCGGCGGAGTCGTAGCCCCGGTACTCCAGGCGCCGCAGGCCCTCCATGATGAGCGGCGTGGCGTCCTTTCCACCCAGGTAGCCGATGATGCCGCACATGGCGGGAGCCTGGCTAGCGGACGGCGACGATGGTCTTCTTCATCTCGGAAACGGCGTTCTTGAGGCCCGTGAACACCGCCCGGGCGATGATGGAGAACCCGATGTTGAGCGTGCGCATGTGCGGGATCGCCGCGACGGGGGCCACGTTGTGGTAGTCGAGCCCGTGCCCCGCGTGCAGGTCGAGGCCCATCTCATGGGCGAGATAGGCCGCCAGCTCGAGGCGCTCGAGCTCCTTGCGCTGCAGATGCCTGCCCGTGGTCTTGGCGTAAACCGAGGTGCAGAGCTCCACG
>CAYHRV010000308.1:0-3391 GCA_964359165.1 uncultured Elusimicrobia bacterium | reverse complement strand
CTCAAGCGCGGACTCATCACCATGGCCTATTCCCCCTCCCTGCGCATCAACCCGCCGCTCAACATCACCTCGGCCCAGGCCGAGGCGGGGCTCGACATCCTGGAGGAATCACTGGCCGCGACGGCGGCCCGCTTCGGCGGCAAAGGATGACCGAGCACGCTCCCTTGCGCGGAGCCCTTCTCGGCTTCGGACAGGTCGCGGAGGACGCCCATGCCCCGGCGTTCGAGCGCGACCCGGGCTTCTCCATCGTCGCGGTCGCCGAGCCCGTGCCCAAGCGCCTGGCCGCGGCGCGCGCGCGCTTCCCTCGGGCGAAGGCCTATCCCTCCCCGGAGGCTCTTCTGGAGTCCGAGTCCGGCCTGGATTTCGTCGACATCGCCGCGCCGCCCTTCCTGCACGCGGAGCTGGCCTTGCGCGCCCTGCGCCGCCGCCTCCATGTGCTCTGCGAGAAGCCCTTGGCCCTCTCCGGGGGGGAGTTCGAGTCCCTGCGCGCGGAAGCCGCGCGGCAGAAGAAAGCCCTGTTCCCCGTCCATAATTGGAAGCATTGCCCCCAATTCGCCGCCCTCCGGGCCCTGCTCCGGGAAGGCGCCGTCGGGGAGATACGCCACCTGCAGCTGCACGCCCTGCGTCGGCGTCCCGCGTCCGTGCGCTCCGGGTCGAACTGGAGGACGGACCGCGTCCGCGCCGGGGGAGGCATCCTCGTCGACCACGGCTGGCACAATCTGTACCTGGCCTGCTGGCTCATGGACCGCGCTCCGCGCTCGGCGTCGGCGTTCCTGAACTTCCCGGGCCATCCCTCGGAGGCGGAGGACGAGGCCGTGTGCCTGGTCCGCTTCGAGGCCGCGAGCGCGGTGCTGGTGCTCAGTTGGCGCGCCCCGGTGCGCGGGCAGTGGGGCGTGGTGTACGGGAGTTCCGGCTCCGTGGAACTCCTCGACGACGCCCTGCTCCTGCGGCGGGGAGAGGACCCGCCGCAGACGATCCGCTTTCCCGAGAGGATCTCCGCCTCCTCCGCGCACCCGGAGTGGTTCTCGGGCACGCTCCGGGATTTCCGCTCGGCGGCGGCCAAACCCGAGGCGCGCTGCGCCGAGTTGGAGGAGGCCGGCTACTGCGCGGCCCTCATCGAATCCCTCTACGCCGAGGCCGCGCGGAAATGACCTCGGACGCGGTGCTCTGGGTCAGCCATCCGGCCCTGATGTTCCAGCGCTTGGCCGGCCTGAGCGTCCTCGAGCGGCAACTTTTCCTCCTCTCTAGGGCTGGATTCAGTCGAGTTTGGATCACGGCTCGCGCGCCGGAACCCTCCCGGCTCGCGCGCCTGCGCCTTCCCCAAGGGCTGACACTCCGCTGGGCGGGCTCCGAGCAGGGAGAGGCCGCCCCGCCCTATGTCGGCGTTTCCGCGGACCATTTGGTCCGGCTCGACGCTTTGAAGGCGGTCTCCTCGGAGGCGTTCGACAAGCCGGTCTCTTTCGACGACGCCGAAGGGAAGGCCGTGCTCAGCGTCCTCCCCACGCGAGAGGACGCCTTCCGGGCCCGCGAGAGGCGCCCTATGTCCGCGAGCGCCTTCGTGGCGCTGAACGCGCCCTGGGAGGGAGCCGTGCTGCCCTGGCTCTTCCAGGATGCCGTGAAATCCAACGACAGCTTCATGGCCCGGCATTTCGACCGCCGCGTTTCCCTGGCGCTCACGCGGCGGCTTCTGGATACGAGGCTCAGCCCCAACGCCATGACGGTGTCGAGCACCTTGGTGGGCCTGGCGGGAGCCGCGCTGATGCTCGCCGGGACGCCGGGGATGCTCGCCGCGGGGGCCTTGACGGTATGGGTCCATACCCTGCTCGACGGCTGCGACGGGGAGCTCGCCCGGCTCCGCTTCCAGGAGAGCCGCCTGGGGGGCGTCCTGGATTTTTGGGGAGACAACGCCGTGCACGGCGCGCTTTTCCTCTGCCTCGGCATCGGCCTTTACCGCGGCGGCCGGGGTGCGGCTATGCCGGCGCTGGGCGTCCTGGCGTTGGCCGCGGCCGCGGCGTCGGCTTGGCTGGTCTACTCTCGTGCCGCAGCGAAGCCGCGGCACGCGGAGAGTCCTTTCTTCAACGGTCTGGAGGTGGCGGGAGCGGAGTCCCTTTCCACCCCCCAGCGGCTGCTCTCGCGCCTCGAAGACGCCCTGGCCCGCCGCGATTTCGTGTATATTCTGGTCGCGGCGGCGCTGGCGGGCCGCCTGGACCTGTTCCTATGGGCCGCGGGGATCGGAGCCCCGCTGTTTTTGGCCGCCTTGGTGTATCTTATCCGCAAAGGGAGAGATCCATGAAAGATGGGAATACGATAGCCCCGTGCCGCGGCGGACTGGGAGTGCTCCTTCCGGGGATGGGGGCCGTATCCAGCACCTTCATCGCCGGGGTCGAGCTCTGCAAAAAGGGCCTGGGACGGCCCATCGGCTCGCTGACACAGATGCAGCACATCCGCCTGGGCAAGCGCTACGAGGGACGGCGCCCCCTGATCCGGGACTTCGTCCCCTTGGAGAAGCCGGAGAACCTCGTCTTCGGCGGCTGGGACATATTCCCCGATTCCATCTATCACGCCGCGCTTAAGGCGGGGGTCCTTTCCGAGACCCGCCTGGAAGGCGTGCGCGCCGAGCTCGACGCCGTCAAGCCGATGCCGGCGGTCTTCGACCAGGCCTTCGTGCGCAACCTCCAGGGTTCCAACGTCAAGCAGGGGGGCTCCAAGTGGGACCTCGCGCGGCAGATCATGAAGGACATCGACGTTTTCCGAAAGAAGAACCGCTTGGAACGGGTGGTCATGATCTGGTGCGGCTCCACCGAGGTCTCCCCGGCCCGTTCGAAGGTGCACCGGAGCGTGGCGGAGTTGGAGAAAGGGCTCAAGGGCGACTCGCCGGACATCCCGCCCTCCATGGTCTACGCCTATGCCGCCCTGCGCATGGGGATCCCGTACGCCAACGGAGCGCCGAACCTCAGCGCGGACGTCCCGGCCATGGTGGAATTGGCCTTGCGCGAAGGAAGCCCCATCGCGGGCAAGGACTTCAAGACCGGGCAGACCTGGATGAAGACCGTCGTGGCCCCGGGATTGCAAGCGCGCATGCTGGGGCTCGGCGGCTGGTATTCGACGAACATCCTGGGCAACCGCGACGGAGAGGTGCTCGACGATCCCGGGTCCTTCCAGACCAAGGAGAAGAGCAAGATGTCGGTATTGGACTCCATCCTGGAACCCGACCTCTACCAGGAGCTTTACGGGAAATACCACCACAAGGTCCGCATCGACTACTATCCTCCGCGGGGAGACAACAAGGAGGGCTGGGACAACATCGACATCACGGGCTGGCTCGGCCTTCCCATGCAGATCAAGATCAACTTCCTCTGCCGGGACTCCATCCTCGCCGCGCCCTTCGTCC